>NZ_JBDPLY010000021.1:0-158048 GCF_039871695.1 Actinomadura sp. B10D3 | reverse complement strand
CGTTCGGTGGTTTTGGCGAGGGGGAAACACCCGGTCCCATTCCGAACCCGGAAGTTAAGCCTCTCAGCGCCGATGGTACTGCATGGGAGACTGTGTGGGAGAGTAGGACACCGCCGGACTCATATTGGTCGAGGGTCGCCCCGATTTCCGGGGCGGCCCTCGACGCATGTGGTGGTCTTCTCAAAGTAGGGTGAAGAGTCCACCGAACTTCCATCGAGAACAGTGACGGACGTGATGAGCGCGGAAGAGGACGGCCGCGGCGACGACAGCCGCGAGCGGCGGGGCGACAACGGGCGGCGGAACACGCCGGCGCGGCGTGGGGGATACCCCCGCGGCGGTCAGGGAGCGTCGCCCTCCGGACCCCGCAAGGGCGGTGGCCCCCGCGGCGGTGCTCCTCGCGCCGGTGGCCCGCAAGGCGGGCGCGGTCGTCCCGGTGGTGGCAAGGGCAAGGAGTGGGGCGGACGCGGCAAGCGCGATGACCGCGGGCAGCGTGATGACCGCGGGCAGCGCGGCGAGCGCCGTTTCGACGGTCCCCGCGCCGGTCAGGGAAGGCCGGGAGAGCGGCGACCCGGTGGCCAGGGCGGCGAGCGCCGGGAAGGACGTCCGGCCGGTCCGCGTGGTCCGCGTGCCGGTCAAGGCGGCGGGCCGCGTCGTGACGGGCGTCCCGGTGGTCCCCCGGCCCGCGGCGGGCAGGGTGAGCGGCGCTTCGAAGGACGTCCGCAGGACCGCCCCGCCAGGGGCCGCCGTGACGAGCGCGACGAAAGACGTCCGGGTGCGCGTCCGTACGACGGGAAGCAAGGCCGCCCCGGCGGGCGGCGGTTCGAGGGCAAGCGCGAAGGCCGTCCGGGCGAGCGTGAGAAGCCGTTCAAGGGCCGTGGCGGGCCGAAGCGCCCGCAGGACCGGCGCCGGCAGGACGGGCGCCCCCAGGGCGCGGGCGGCCGCTCCTACGGCCCTCCTCGCGAGCGGGGCGACCGGAAGGCCCGGTTCGAGGAGCGTCCGGCGCCGAAGCACGATGATCCGTTGCTGCCGGACGAGGTCACCGGCGACGAGCTGGACGTCGACGCGCGCGTCGAACTGCGCACCCTGCCGAAGGAGCTGGCCGCCAAGGTGGCCCGCCACCTCGTGATGGCCGGGCGGCTCGCCGAGGAGGAGCCGGAGCTGTCCTACCGGCACGCCAAGGCCGCGCGGCGGCTGGCGTCCCGTGTCGGGATCGTCCGGGAGGCCGCCGGGATCGCGGCCTACCACGCCGGGGAGTGGGCGGAGGCGCTCGCCGAGCTGCGGGCCGCGCGGCGGCTGGGCGCCGGAGAGGAGGCGTACCTGCCGCTGATGGCCGACTGCGAGCGGGGCCTCGGCCGTCCCGAGCGGGCCCTCGACCTCGTCAAGTCGCCCGAGGCCGAGAAGCTCGACGCGATGGGACGCGTCGAGCTGCGCATCGTGGAGTCGGGCGTGCGCCGCGACCTCGGGCAGAACGACGCGGCCGTGGTCACGCTGCAGATCCCCGAGCTGCGCGACCGCCGGCTGAGGCCGTGGTCGATGCGGCTGTTCTACGCCTACGCCGACGCGCTCGTCGAGGCGGGGCGCGAAGGGGAGGCGGCCGACTGGTTCGCGCGGGCCGCGGCGGCCGACCGGGACGGCGACACCGACGCCGCCGAACGGTACGCCGAGATCGAGGGCCTCCACATCCTCGACACCGAGGAAGACGGCGAAGAGCAGCCCGGCGGCGACGAGGCGGTGGCCGTCGAGGTCTCGGCGACCGACATCGCGTTCCAGCCCGCCGAACCCGAGGTGCAGGACGCCCCGGACGAGGACGCACCCGAGGCCGCGGCGGTCTTCCTGGAGCCCGGGCCCGCCGATGAGGAGCAGCCTCCGCCGGCGGAGTGACGCCCGGTACTTGACTGGCGGGTAGCTTTCCCGGATATTCACGGGACCGCGCCATTCGGGGGGCCGCCGGAACAGCCCGGCGGTGATCGACCCCCGAGGAGTGCCATGCCCTTGAACCGCCGCTTGTTCCTGCGCGCCACCGCCGTCGCCGGAGGCACGACCGCCTTCTCAGGCGCCCTGTGGGGGAGGGCGTTCGCGTCCGGCCCGGCACAGCCCGGACCCAGCCCGTACGGTCCGCTGCGGGCCGCCGACGGCAACGGGCTGCAACTGCCGGACGGGTTCACCAGCAGGATCGTGGCGCGTTCCCTGCGACGCGTCGAAGGGACGAGGCACACGTGGCACCCGGCGCCCGACGGCGGCGCGTGCTTCCCCGCCGGGGACGGCTGGATCTACGTGAGCAACTCGGAGGTCCCGGTCGTCGGTGGCGTGTCCGCGGTGCGGTTCGACGCGTCGGGGAAGGTCACGTCCGCCTACCGGATCCTGAACGGCACCTCGCTGAACTGCGCCGGCGGGGCGACGCCGTGGAACACGTGGCTGTCGTGCGAGGAGCACGACATCGGGCTCGTCCACGAGACGGACCCGACCGGGCGGAAAGGGGCCATGGCCCGCCCGGCGATGGGCCGGTTCAAGCATGAGGCGGCGGCGTCCGACCCCGAACGGAAGGTCATCTACCTCACCGAGGACCAGTCGGACGGCTGCTTCTACCGGTTCCGTCCGAACACGTGGGGCGATCTGTCGTCGGGCACGCTCGAAGTGCTGGTCGGTTCAGGGACGGGCCCCGTCCAGTGGGCGAAGGTGCCCAATCCCGAGTTCTGGCTCACACCGACCCGTGAGCAGGTGGACGGCGCCATGCACTTCGACGGTGGCGAAGGCTGCTACTACACGCACGGCGTCTGCTACTTCACCACCAAGGGCGACAACCGCGTGTGGGCGTACGACGCGACCGCCCAGCGCCTGGACATCGCGTACGACGACGACCTCGTCACCACCGGCGAGGCCCCGCTGCACGGCGTCGACAACCTGACCGCCACGGCGTCCGGCGACCTCTACATCGCCGAGGACGGCGACAACATGGAGATCAACGTCGTCACGACGGGCGGGGTGGTGGCGCCGTTCCTGCGCATCCTCGACCACGACGAGTCGGAGATCACCGGGCCGGCGTTCAGCCCGGACGGATCGCGCCTCTACTTCTCGTCCCAGCGCGGCAAGAGCGGGTTCATCGGCGGGACGGACGGCTACACCTTCGAGGTCACCGGCCCGTTCCGCCGCTGAGGGCGTGCAGGATGCCGGCCACGTTGCTCTCGGCGCTGTTCAGCACCTCGTACTTGGCGGCCAGCTCGGGGTCGATGTCGTCGCCCAGGATGGCGTAGCGGTCCTTGGTGCGCTCGACGACCATCGCGACGGCGTGGTCGAGGTCGAGGCCCTCGTCCTTGGCGTCGCGGACGGCGTCCACCCAGATCCGGAGCTCCTCCGCGGACCGCTCCAGCGTGTCGTCGACCTCCGCCACGGGCCCGTAGTGGGCGAACAGCAGCCGCTGCGGGCCCAGTGACCGGAACATCCCGAGCGACTTCAGCGCCGTGTCGAGGTCGAAGTCCGGCGGCGGCGTCGAGGGCTTCACGTCCGCCGTCTCGGGGATGTAGACGCCGGCCGCGTCGCCCACGTACAGGTCGCCGGTCTGCGAGTCCATCAGCCCGACGTGGTGCTTGGCGTGCCCGGGGGAGTAGTGCGACTCCAGCCGGCGCCCGCCGCCGAGGTCGATCACCCCGGTGTCCTCGACGGCCCGGATCCGCGCCGCCTCCGTCGGCTTCAGCTCCCCGAACAGCGTGTCGAGGGCGTCGCCGTACACCATCCGGGCGCTGCGCAGGAGCCGGGACGGGTCCGCCAGGTGCCGCGCGCCCTTCTCGTGGACGACGACCTCGGCGCGCGGGTAGAGCCGGGCGATGTCGCCGACGCCGCCCGCGTGGTCAAGGTGGATGTGGGTCACGACCACGCTCGCGAGATCGTCCGGCCCGACGCCCAGCTCTCGGAGCGCCCACTGCATGGTCGGGGCGGAGGTGGACGTGCCGGGCTCCACCAGGCATGGCCGGTCGGACAGAATCAGGTAACCGGCGGTGATGCCGCTATAGCCCGCCATCCGGGTGTCGATCTCGTAGACGTCCCCGCCGAGCGGCGTGACCGTGGTCGTGATGTCCATCCCCCGATCATGGCCTCTCGTCCAGGGCGGGGTCGAGAAGGCGCAGGACGAGGCCTGTGCGGGGCTTCGGCCCGAACGAGGTGGACTTGCGCGGCACGCGCTCGCCCTGCCCGGCGATGGCCAGCACGTCCTCCGTCTTGAGCGGGTTGAGGATCACCGCCGTGCCGCCCGCGCGCCGCGCCCGGACGATCGCCGCGGCTGGGTCGTCGTGCACCACCTCGATGGCGTTCTCGTTCTCCGGGACGTGCCACAGGTTCCCGATGAGCACATGGTCGAGGACGGCCGTGTCGAGCCGCAGCCAGCGCGGCGAGTGGTCGAACGGCATCGACCGGTCCAGCGCGTCCGGGTCGGGGCCGGTCAGCAGGTGGAGCGGGCCGCCGCCGAGGAGGAACGCGGGACCGTCCGCCGCCGCGAGCGCGTCGAGCGCCGCGCCCTCGTCGTCGAAACCGGTCACGCGGAACACCGCGCGGGCCCTGTCCAGCGCCTCGTCCGGACGCAGGCCCGGCAGGACGCGGTGGATCGCGCCCAGATGCGGCGGGTACCGCGTCGAGTCGACCAGCAGGGCCAGGCCCGCGTCCCAGGGCCCGGGACCGTCGCCCGCGGCGTGATGGCGGGCCTGGAGGGCGCGGTAGGTGGCGTAGCGGTGGTGCCCGTCCGCGATGAGCGCCTGCCTGCCGCGCAGGTCGGCGGCCACCCGGGCGTGCAGCGCGGGGTCGGTGACGCGCCACAGCCGGTGCGTCAGCCCGTCGTCCGCGCCGAACTCCACCAGCGGCGGCTCGGCCGCGGCGCCGTCGACGATCCGGGCCGCGTCCCCGCCGCCCTCGTAGACCAGGAAGATCGGCTCCAGGTTCGCGTTCGCCGCCGCCATCAGCGCGAGCCGGTCGCGGATCGGGCCGGGGAAGACGTTCTCGTGCGGCAGGACGACGCGCTCGGCCTCCGCGCGCAGGCCCAGCCCGCCGATCAGGCCGCGCTGGAGGACAGCCCCGCCGCGGGCCGCCTCGTAGACGTACAGCGCCGGGACGGGGTCGATGGTGAGCGCGCCCTCGTCCAGCCAGCGGCGCAGCCGGTCGCCCGCCGCCCGGTAGCCCTCCCCGGCCGCGCGCGGCAGGTTGAGCCGGACGATGTTGTGCCCGCCGCCCGCCAGCAGCCGCATCGCCGCCGCCTCGTCGATGAGGTCGTAGGGCGGCATGGTCACGTCCCCGAGGTCGCCGACGACCTCGGGGACGAAGCGGACCCCGCGGAACGGGGCCAGTTCCAGGCCCTCACCCGTCCGCGGCCCCGCCGTCCCGAAGATCCTGGCGCTGAACTCCTCCGGCCCGAGCCCGGAGGGGAGGTCGTCGTCCACGGAGGGCATCGTAGGCGGCACGTGGCGTCCCGCGGTGTGCCGGGTAGTTTCGTAGTGATCGGTGTCCGAGGGGAGGTCCATGTGAGTGATCAAGGGACCGGACGGCCCGAGGATTCCCCGGGCGACGATCCCGGCGAGCATGCGGCCTCGCCGGAGGGCGGGGTCTACGAGTGGTACACCCGAGGCCTGGAGCTGCTGAGGTCGGGCAGCGCCGCGGCGGCGCTGCAGCTGCTGGCGCGGGCCGCCGAGGCCGAGCCGCGGTCGCACAGCATCCGGGAGGCGCTCGCCCGCGCGCAGTTCGGCGCGCGGCAGTTCGGCGCGGCGGCGGAGAGCTTCCGCGGGATCGTGGAAGAGGAGCCCGCGGAGGACTACGCCCGGTTCGGGCTCGGGCTGGCGCTCAGCCGCTTGGGCGACTTCCAGGGCGCCGTCGAGCATCTGGCGCTCGCGGCGGCCATGCGCCCGGAGAACCAGGACTACGCGAAGGCGCTGCGGCACGCCAGGGCCACGCTCGCGTCGCGGCGCTGAACCGGCCGTTACCGCCTGGTAGCCGTCCTTTTAGGATCGCAGGTATGAGGAGCCCCATGAAAGGCAGCGAGCGCCCCCTGAGCGAGGCGTACGACGTCGCCCTGCTCGACCTCGACGGGGTCGTCTACATAGGCCGCAGGCCCGTCCCGGCGGCGGCCGAGTCGCTCGCCAAGGCACGCGCGGCGGGGCAGCGGCTCGCGTTCGTGACCAACAACGCCTCCCGGACGCCGTCGGCGGTCGCGGCCCTGCTCACCGACGTCGGCGTCCCGGCCGACCCGCAGGACGTGGTGACCTCCGCGCAGGCCGCCGCGCGCCTGCTCGCCGACCGGCTGCCCGCCGGGTCGGAGGTGCTCGTGGTGGGCGGCATGGGGTTGCGCCACGCCCTGTACCAGCAGGGCCTGCGCCCGGTGTCGACGGCGGCGGGCCGTCCCGCGGCGGTCGTGCAGGGCTACCACCCCGACCTCGGCTACGGGCTCCTGTCCGAGGGCGCGCAGGCGGTGAGCATGGGCGCCCTGTTCGTCGGGTCCAACGGCGACCTGACCATCCCGGGCGGCGACGGGCCGCCCCACCCCGGCAACGGGTCGCTCCTTCGCGTGATCAGCGCGGCGACCGGTGTCGAGCCGATCATCACCGGCAAGCCCGAGCGGCCCCTGCACCACGAGTCGATCCTGCGGACCGGCGCCGAGCGCCCGCTGGTGGTCGGCGACCGCCTCGACACCGACATCGAGGGCGCGCACAACGGAGGTGCTGACAGCCTCCTCGTCTTCACCGGGGTCACCGACCCGCTCCAGGCCCTGACCGCCCCGCGCGAGCAGCGGCCCACCTACCTGGCCGCCGACCTGACCGGGCTGCTCGTCCCACACCCGGAGCCCGTCCGGGAGGACGGCGGGTACCGGTGCGGCGGCTGGACGGCCCACCGCGAGGGCGGCGCGTTCGCGGTCAGCGGATCCGGCGACCCCTATGACGGCCTCCGCGCCCTCGCGTCCGCCGCCTGGGAGACGGCCGCGCCCCCGCCGGCCGCGGCCCTCAGCGAGGCACTGGAGACCCTGGCGCTCTGAGCCCGCCGCCGCGCGCCCCGCGGATCAGAGGAACTTGCGGAGGCGGAGGAGGTCGAAGATGCTCGCCTCGATCTTGAGGCGCCCGGCCGCCCACGCCTTGGCCGGGTTCAGCTCGTCGTGGGCCATCGCGACGAGGTCATCGCTGTCCACGGTCAGCCGCACCTGCGCGGCGCCCGGGTCGCCGTCGGGCTCGAACGGGTCGAGGCCGCCCGCGTGCAGGCGGGTGCGGTAGGCCAGCCCGAGGTCCGGCACCCGGCAGCTGATCGTCCGCTCGACGACGTGCTCGGCGAGCCGGTCGGCGTCGACCTCCGCCAGGCGCGCCGCGACGCGGGCCAGCGCCGCGCGGCAGTCCTCCTCGTTCGCCATGGTCAGGCCGTTCCCCGTTCGTCCGGCAACGATGTCGTTCAGGGACGGTAGCGTTCATGGTGAGCCGGAGGCGACTCGTCACGGGCGCTCCGGAAGCACTGGGAGGTAAAACGTGATGTCCGACGAGGCCGCGGAGGAGCCGGAGTTCCCGGCCGTGCCGCCGCCCGACCCCACCGGCGACCCCCGCGTCGACGCCGCCGTGGCGCGGCTCGGCGAGCTCGGCGGGCGGCCCGTCCCCGAGCACGTGGAGATCTTCGAGGACGTCCACCAGCGGCTCCAGGAGCTCCTCGCGTCCGCAGGCCAGGACGAGGGGCCCGGCCGGGCCGAGCGGTCCGGGCCGCCTCTCCCCGCGTTCCCCGACGTCCTTCGCCCGCGCCCGTGAGCCGTGCGAGGGGCCCGGCGCGCCCCCCGGGCCGCCGGGCGGCGGAGGGCCGGCGATGAGCAGGCGCAGGCTGGACGCGGAGCTGGTGCGGCGCGGCCTCGCCCGGTCGCGCGAGCACGCCGGGCAGCTGATCGGCGACGGCCGGGTCCGCGTCGGCGGGCAGACCGCGGCGAAGGCGGCGACGCAGGTCGAGACCGGGGCCGCGATCGTCGTGGACGAGGCCGGCGGCGGCCCCGAGTACGTCTCCCGCGGCGGGCACAAGCTCGCCGGCGCGCTGGAGGCGTTCGGCGACCTGCGCGTGAAGGGCCGCGTCTGCCTGGACGCGGGCGCCTCGACCGGCGGGTTCACCGATGTCCTGCTGCGCGCGGGCGCGGCGCGCGTGTACGCGGTCGACGTCGGCTACGGGCAGATCGCCTGGTCGCTGCGCACCGACGACCGGGTCACCGTCCTGGAGCGGGTCAACGTCCGCGACCTGGAGCCCGGCATGCTCGGCGGCCCCGCGCCGGACCTGGTCGTCGGCGACCTGTCGTTCATCTCGCTGAAGCTCGTCCTCGGGCCGCTCCAGAGGTGCGCGGCGCCCGAGGCCGACTACGCGGTCATGGTGAAGCCGCAGTTCGAGGTCGGCAAGGACCGGGTGGGCGCGGGCGGCGTCGTCCGCGACCCGGACCTGCGCGCCGGCGCCGTGCGCGGCGTGGCCGAGCACGCGGCCACGCTCGGCCTCGGCGTCTTCGGGGTGACGGCGAGCCCGCTGCCCGGCCCGTCCGGCAACGTGGAGTACTTCCTGTGGCTGCGCGCCGGCGCCCCGCCGCTCGACGACGAGGCGCTGCGAAAGGCCATCGAGGCGGGGCCGCAATGAGCGGCGGCGGTCCCCGGAACGTACAGAGGACGTCCGAACCGGGAACGTCCCGCCGAGGGATGTTCGTCCAGACGTCTGTACGCCGTAGCGCGTCGGGGAGTGGGGCGAGAGCATGAGCAAGAGGTCGGTGCTGGTCGTGGCGCACACCGGGCGGCCCGAGGCGGTCCGCAGCGCGCAGCTGGTCATCGAGCGGCTCAGCCAGGCCGGGATCTGCGTCCGTGTCCTGGACGAGGAGGCCGGCGACATCGGCTGCACGGGCGTGGACGTGATGCCCAGTACCGCCGCGGCGGCCGACGAGGCCGAGGTCGTCATGGTCCTCGGCGGCGACGGGACGCTGCTGCGCGCCGCCGACCTGACCCGCTCGTCCGGCACCCCGCTGCTCGGCGTCAACCTCGGCCACGTCGGGTTCCTCGCCGAGGCCGAGCGGGACGACCTCGCCGCCACCGTCGACCGCGTGTGCACCCGCCGCTACGACGTCGAGGAGCGGATGACCATCGACGTCATCGCGCGCCGCAACGGCACCGTCCTCGGTACGACCTGGGCGCTGAACGAGGCGAGCATCGAGAAGGCCGAGCGGGAGCGGATGCTGGAGGTCGTCGCCGAGATCGACGGCCGGCCGCTGTCGAACTGGGGCTGCGACGGCGTGGTGTGCGCCACGCCGACCGGCTCCACCGCGTACGCGTTCTCCGCCGGCGGCCCGGTCGTGTGGCCCGAGGTGGAGGCGATGCTGGTCGTCCCGATCAGCGCGCACTCGCTGTTCGCGCGGCCGCTGGTGGTGTCGCCGCGCTCGTCGGTCGCGGTCGAGGTGCTGCCGGGCACGCCCCGCGCCGTCCTGTGGTGCGACGGGCGCCGCACCCTCGACCTGCCGCCGGGCGCGCGGGTGGAGGTCCGCCGCGGCGCCGAGCCGGTGCGGCTCGCGCGGCTGCACCTCACCCCGTTCACCGACCGGCTGGTCACCAAGTTCGGGCTGCCCGTGACGGGGTGGCGCGGGCGGGTCAGGCAGCCCTCCCGCCCGTCCCCGCCGCTCGGGGACTCGCAGGTCGGGGACGCCCCGGCGGCCGGCGGCATCGCCGAGTACCCGGGCCCCGGATTCGCCCCCGAGGAGGTGCCCCCGGAGCGGGACGGGGAGGCGTCCGACGGGCAGAGGGGATAATCTCCACAGGCGCTGATCGGGGATCTGTTTGCGGAGGGTTGTGACGCTGGTGCGTCCGATGGTCGATGAGGTGCGGATCCAGGGCCTCGGCGTGATCGACGAGGCCGTGCTCGATCTGTCGCCGGGCTTCAACGTGGTGACCGGGGAGACCGGGGCGGGCAAGACCATGGTGGTCACCAGCCTCGGCCTGCTGTTCGGCGGCCGCGCCGACCCCCAGCGGGTCAGGCCAGGCGCGGACCGCGCCACGGTCGAGGGCCGGATCGTCGTCGATCCCGGCGGCCGGATCGTCGAGCGGGTCGAGGAGTCCGGCGGCGAGCTGGACGAGGGCGCGCTGATCGTCACCCGGTCGGTGTCGGCGGAGGGCCGCTCCCGCGCGTTCCTCGGCGGCCGGTCCGTGCCGGTGAACGTGCTGATCAACCTGGCCGACGACCTGGTCGCCGTGCACGGCCAGTCCGACCAGCAGCGGCTGCTCCAGTCGTCCCGGCAGCGCGGCGCCCTCGACCGGTACGCGGGCGGCGCGCTGACCAAGCCGATGCGGGCCTACACCAAGGCGTACCAGCGTCACCGCCAGGTCAGCGCGCTGCTGGAGGAGCTGACCACGCGGGCCCGCGAGCGCGCCCAGGAGGCCGGCCTGCTGCGCTTCGGCCTGGAGGAGATCGAGAAGGTCGACCCGAAGGAGGGCGAGGACGTCGACCTCGCCGCCGAGGAGGAGCGGCTCGGCCACGCCGACGCGCTGCGCGGCGCCGCCGACACCGCGCACGAGGCGCTGCTCGGCGACCCGGCCGCCGCGTTCGAGGCCGCGAACGTGACGAGCCTGCTCGGCACCGCCCGCAACGCGCTGGAGGCCGTCCGCGACCACGACCCGGAGCTGGCGGCGCTCGCCGACCGGCTCACCGAGGCCGGCTACCTCGTCTCCGACGTCGGCACCGACCTCGCCTCCTACGCCGAGTCGGTGGACGCCGACCCGGTGCGGCTCGCCGCCGTCCAGGAGCGGCGCGCCGAGCTGACCGCGCTGACCCGCAAGTACGGCGGGACGGACGGGACCGTCGCCGAGGTCCTCGAATGGGCCCGCACGTCCGCGTCCCGGCTCGCGGAGCTGGAGGGCGACGACGACCGCATCGACGAGCTGCGCGCCGAGCACGCCGAGCTGACCGAGCGGCTCACCGCCGAGGCGGCGGAGCTGACCGCCGTCCGCACCCGCGCCGCCGAGCGGTTCTCCGACGCCGTCACCGCGGAGCTGACCGCGCTGGCGATGCCGCACGCCCGCGTCGTGGTCACCGTGACCCCGACCGAGGACTACGGCCCGCACGGCGTCGACGAGGTCGAGGTGCGGCTCGCGCCGCATCCGGGGTCGCCGCCGCTGCCGCTGCACAAAGGCGCCTCGGGCGGCGAGCTGTCCCGGGTGATGCTGGCGATCGAGGTCGTGTTCGCCGGCGCCGACCCGGTGCCGACGTTCGTGTTCGACGAGGTGGACGCCGGCGTCGGCGGGAAGGCCGCGGTGGAGATCGGACGGCGGCTGGCCCGGCTCGCCCGCAACGCGCAGGTGATCGTCGTCACGCACCTGCCGCAGGTCGCCGCGTTCGCCGACCAGCACCTGCTGGTGGAGAAGTCCGACGACGGGACCGTCACCCGGAGCGGCGTCACCGCGCTGGACCGGGAGGGCCGGGTGCGGGAGCTGTCCCGGATGCTCGCGGGGCTGGAGGACTCCGAGCTCGGCCGCGCCCACGCCGAGGAACTCCTCGCCATGGCGGCCGAGGAGGAGTAGCCGCTCCGCCCGCGCGCCGCGGGGGAACCGGACCCGGCCGTCCCGGCAAAGACTACAGAGAGTACGTGAACGGACACGCCAGGACAGTCGATCTTTCCGGCGGCCACCGCCGTGCTCTGGCAGGATGGTTGGTGATGAACGAGTCGTCACCCGCCACTGAGCGCCGCGTCCGGCTGACCGGGAAACTGCCGCGGCGCGTGCTCACGCTGGGCCGAGGCCGCGACGACGGCCGGCCGGGGGTCAGCGCCACCGTCCGGCTCGACCGCCGCACCAAGGACCTGACCAAGCGGCTCCAGCCCGGCGAGGTCGCGGTGATCGACCATGTCGACCTGGACCGGGTCAGCGCCGAGGCGCTGGTGTCGCGCGAGGTCGGCGCGGTCGTCAACGTCGCGCCCAGCATCTCCGGCCGGTACCCGAACCTCGGCCCGCAGATCTTGATCGAGGCCGGCATCCCGCTGGTTGACGACGTCGGCCCGGAGATCTTCGGCAAGCTGCACGAGGGCGACCAGGTCCGCGTCGAGGGGTGCGCCGTGCACCGCGGCGAGGACGTCGTCGCCAAGGGCACCGAGCAGACCGCCGAGTCCGTCGAGGAGGCGCTGACCGAGGCCAAGGCCGGGCTGTCGGCCCAGCTGGAGGCGTTCGTCGCCAACACGATGGAGTACGTCAAGCGCGAGCGCGACCTGCTCATCGACGGCGTCGGCGTCCCCGAGGTGGCCACCAAGATCAGCGGGCGGCACGCGCTGATCGTCGTCCGCGGCTACCACTACCGCGAGGACATCGCGACCCTGCGGCCCTACCTGCGCGAGTACCGACCCGTGCTGATCGGGGTGGACGGCGGCGCCGACGCGCTGATGGAGGCCGGCTACCGCCCCGACATGATCGTCGGCGACATGGACTCGGTGTCCGACGACGCCCTCACCAGCGGCGCCGAGCTCGTCGTGCACGCCTACCGGGACGGGCGGGCGCCCGGCCTCAAGCGCGTCCACGAGCTGGGGCAGGATGCCGTGGTCTTCCCGGCCGCCGCCACCAGCGAGGACATCGCGATGCTGCTCGCCGACGACAAGGGCGCCTCGCTGATCGTCGCGGTCGGCACGCACGCCAACATGGAGGAGTTCTTCGACAAGGGGCGCGCCGGCATGGCCAGCACGTTCCTCACCCGCCTGCGCGTCGGCAGCAAGCTCGTGGACGCCAAGGGCGTCAGCCGGCTCTACCGCAGCCGCATCTCCACCTGGTCCCTGCTGTTCCTCGTCCTCGGCGCGTTCATCGCCATCGTCACCGCCGTCGCCATGTCCCCGGCGGGGGACGTCATCAGTCCCCTGCTCGCCGACCGCTGGCACGCCTTCGTCTTCTGGCTGACCGGACTCTTCACGTGATCGATTTCCGCTACCACCTCGTCTCCATCGTCGCGATCTTCCTCGCGCTGGCGCTCGGCATCGTGCTCGGCTCGACCACGCTGTCGAACTCGGTGAGCGACACCCTGCGCCAGCAGGCGAACTCCGCGGCCAAGACCGCCCAGCAGGCCCGGCTGGCGCAGCGCGACCTGCAGCACCAGGTGAACGGGCAGGAGCAGTTCACCGACGTGCTCTCGCCGCAGCTCGTCGAGAACCGGCTCAAGGGCCAGTCCGTGATCCTGGTCGAGACGCCGGGCGCCGGCGACGACAGCATCGAGCAGGTCAGCGAGCTCGCCAAGAACGCGGGCGCCGCCGTCACCGGGCGCGTCACGATCCAGAAGAAGTTCCTGGACGACGACCAGCAGACCACCGTCGACGAGCTCGCCACCCAGCTCAAGACCGACGACGTCACGTTCCCCGACGACGCGAACGCCTACGCCAAGGCGGGCGCGGTCCTCGCCAACGCTCTCGTCACCAAGGACCCCGCCAAGTCCGGCCGCGAGGACGCCGCCGGCGGCGCCGTCCTCAACGGCTTCAAGGAGGCCGGCTACGTCACCACCAGCGGCAAGCCCGGCCAGCACGCGACGCTCGCGGTGATGGTCGCCCCCTCCGCGCCGTACGCCTACGACGGCGGCGGCGACGACAACAAGGCACTGATCTCGCTGGCCTCCGCACTCGACGGCGCCGGGCGCGGTACCGTCGTCGGTGGCCCGCCGACCTCCGCGCAGGAGGGCGGGCTGATCGCGGCGCTGCGCGACTCCGACGCCGCCGACTCGGTCTCCGCCGTCGACGTGGTGGACACCGCGTCCGGCCAGGTCGTCACGATCCTGGCGCTGCAGAAGGAGATCGGCGGCAAGTCCGGGCAGTACGGCACGGGCGCCGGCGTGAGCGGCTACCTGCCCTCGCCCGCGCCCACGGCGGGGAAGAACGGGTGACCTGATGAGACGAGGCATCGCCACCGGAGCGCGGTTCGCGGCCGGGCTCGGCCTGGGCGCCGCGGCCGCGCGCGCCGCCTACGCCGCGCTGACCCGCCGCCCCCCGGGCCTCAACGGCCTGCCCGGTGAGGACGTCTGGGGCCGCACCAACCACCGCGGCGAACCGGTGACGCTGCTGGAGGGGCCCGCCGTCGTCGCGGGCGCCGCCGCGGCCGGACTGATCGCCCCCGGGGTCCCCGGCCGGATGCGCGCGGCGGCCCTGCTCGCGGGCGCCGGCTCCGGCGTCCTCGGCGGCTACGACGACCTCGCCGGCTCCGGCGCGTCCCGCGGCTTCAAGGGCCACCTGGCCGCCCTCGCCCGCGGCGAGGTGACCAGCGGCGCGGTGAAGATCCTCGGCATCGGCGCGACCGGGCTGGCCGCCGCGGCCGTGGCCGGGTCGCCCGCCCCGTCCCGGACGGGACGCGCGTTCGACACCCTGCTCAACGGCGCGATCATCGCCGGGTCGGCGAACCTGATGAACCTCTTCGACCTGCGCCCCGGCCGCGCCGTCAAGGTCGGGCTGATCGCCGGCACGCCGCTGGCGCTGACCCGGTCCGGCTCCGCCGTCGTCGCCGCGCCGCTCGGCGCCGCCGCCGCGCTGCTCCCCGAGGACCTCGGCGAGCGCGCGATGCTCGGCGACACCGGCGCCAACGCGCTCGGCGCGCTGCTCGGCCTCGCCGCGACCCGCCTCGGCCGGGGGCCGCGGCTCGCCGTCCTCACCGGGATCGCCGGGCTGAACGCGGCCAGCGAGTTCGTCAGCTTCACCAAGGTCATCGCCGCCAACCCGGTGCTGAACCGCATCGACATGCTCGGCCGCCGCCCGGCCGCCCCGCCCGTCCCCGCCCCGGCGGAGGCCGCCAAGCCGGTGACGGACGACACGTTCCACGCGTCCGTGCCGCCGCAAGCCGGGGCGGCGGGTACAGGCCCGGCCGGCAACGGCGTGGCCGCCGACCCGGCCTAGCGCGCGGACGGCCCCCCGCCTCCTCCACGCAGCGTGCCTTCCTCCACCGTGCCCTCGTCCGAAGCGCCCCCGCCGGCCAGGCCGCCGTCCGCCGTGCGCCGGCTGACCGGCGGGCTCGCCGGCGCCGCCGTGGTGATCGCGGTCATCACGGTGCTGTCCAGGCTCGCCGGGTTCGGGCGCACCTACGCGTTCTCGCAGACGGTCACCACGTCCTGCCTCAGCCAGGCGTACTTCACCTCCACGCAGTTCCCCAGCATCGTGTACGAGATCGTCGCGGGCGGCGCGCTCGCCAGCATGGTCGTGCCGGTGCTGGCGGGCCCCGCCGAGCGCGGCGACCGGGAGCAGGTCCGCCGGATCGGGGCGGCGCTGCTCACCTGGATCGTCGTGCTGATGGTGCCGCTGTCGGCGCTGATGGCGCTCGCGTCCCGCCCGGTCATGGGGCTGCTCGCGGGCGGCGACCAACAGGGATGCTCCCGCGGGCAGATCATCGACGTCGGCTCGACCATGCTCGCGATCCAGTCCGTCCAGATGGTGATGTACGGGCTGGCGGTGGTGCTGTACGGGCTGCTGCAGTCGCACCGCCGGTTCGTCGCACCGGCGCTGGCGCCGCTGATGTCGAGCCTGGTGGTGATCGGCGCCTACGTCGCGTACGCCCCGCTCGGCCGCGGGTTCGAGAACGACCTCGCCGGGCTCCCGACGGGCGCGATGCTGACGCTGTCGGTCGGGACGGCGCTCGGCGGCGTCGCGATGGCCGCCACCGCCGGGGTCGCGGCCTGGCGGCTGCGGCTCCGGCTGCGCCCGACCCTGCGCTTCCCGGACGGGGTGGCGCCGCGGGTGCGGCGGCTCGCGGTCGCCGGCCTGGCGACGGTCGCGGCGCAGCAGCTGTCGGCGCTGCTCGTCGTCCGGCTCAGCTACGAGGGGACGGGCGGCGCGCTCGCGAACTACCAGTACGCGTGGGCGATCTACCTGCTGCCGTGGGCGATCCTGGCGGTGCCGATCGCGACCAGCGCGTTCCCGGTGCTGTCGGCGCGGATGAGCGCCGGGGAGCCGGAACGGTTCGACCAGGTCACCGCGTCCACCACCCGCGCGGTGGTCCTGGTGTCGTGCGCGGGGGCCGCCGCGCTCGCGGCCGTCGCGCTGCCGGTCGGGGCCGTGTTCAACCCGGGCCACCCCGACCAGCAGGACGTGCTGTCCAAGGCGGTGCTCGCGTTCGCGCCCGGCCTGCTCGGATACGGGCTCGTCGCGCACCTCCAGCGCGTGCTGTTCGCGTGCCACCGGGGCCGGATGGGGGCCGCGGCGATCGTCGCGGGCTGGCTCGTCGTGATGGCCGCCGACGTCGCGCTCGTGCTGTCGGTCGACCGCACGCAGGTGGTCGCGGCGCTCGGCGTCGGCAACGCGGCCGGCATGACGGTCGCGGGGGTGCTGCTCCTCGTGACCCTCGCCCGCGCGCGGGGCGCGGCGTCCGTGCGCGGGCTCCCGCGCGCGCTGGCCGCCGGGCTGCTCGGCGGCGCCGCGGGCGGCGCCGCCGGATACGCGACGGCCGCGCTGCTCGGCCTCGGCGGGACCGGTCCGGCGGCGGAGCTGCGCAACGCCGGGACGGGGGCGCTCGCCGCGCTCGTCGCCGCCGCGGTGTTCCTGATCATCGCATTCGTGATCGACGGCCGGGATCTGCGGGCCGTCCTCAGCCGGAAGGTCACCCGCAATGTCCGATGAGCATCTGGACGACCTGCGCGTGGCGCTGGTCCTCGGCACCAGCGCCGGCGGCGTCGGCCGGCACGTCCGGTCGGTCGCCGAGCGCCTGGCCGGGCGCGGTGCCCGCGTCCTGGTCTGCGGTCCGGCGCCGACCGAGGAGCTGTTCGGGTTCACCGAAGGCGGTGCCCGCTTCGCCGAGGTCGACCTCGCCGACCGGCCCCGCCCGGTGAGCGACGCCAGGGCCGCCGCCCGGCTGCGCGGCCTGCTGCGCGACGCGGACGTCGTCCACGCCCACGGCCTGCGCGCGGGGGCCCTCGCGGTCGCGGCGTGCGGGCGCGTCGCCCCGGGGCCGCTGCGCTTCACGCGGGGCGGCCCGCCGCTGGTCGTCACCCTGCACAACGCCGTCATCGCGGGCGGGCGGACCGCCGCCGTCTACGGGCTGCTGGAGCGCGTCGTGGCGCGCGGCGCCTCCCGCGTCCTCGGCGTCTCGCCCGATCTGGAGGACCGGATGCGGGACCTCGGCGCCCGCTCGGTCGGGCATGCGATCGTCCCCGCCCCCGCACCGCGCGCCCAGCCGGGCCCCGCCGTGCGCGCCGACCTGCGTGCGGAGCTCGGGGTGGGGGAGCGGCCGCTGATCGTCACGGTCGGGCGGCTGGCCCGGCAGAAGGGCCTGCCGACCCTGCTGGACGCGGCGCGCGGCTGGACGGGGCGCACCCCGCCGCCGCTCGTCGCGATCGCCGGCGACGGGCCGCTGGAGGACGAACTGCGCGCCCGCGTCGAGGCCGAGGACCTGCCCGTCCGGCTGCTCGGCCGCCGCTCCGACGTCGCCGCGCTGCTGGCCGCCTGCGACGTGGCGGTCGTGCCGAGCGTGTGGGAGGGGCAGCCGCTGATCGTCCAGGAGATCCTGCGGGCGGGGCGGCCGCTGGTGGCGACCCGCGTCGGCGGGATCCCCGGGATGCTCGGCGCGGCGGAGCGCGGCGGGGAGGAGCCGCTGCTGCAGGGTCCGGAGACCGAGGCCGCCCTGCTGGTGCCGCCGAACGACGCGGAGGCGCTCGGCCGCGCGGTGGACCGCGTCCTGGACGACCCGTCGCTCGCGGCGCGGCTCGCCTCGGCCGCCGCCGAGCGGTCGGCGCTGCTGCCGGACGAGGACGACGCCGCCGATCAGCTCGCGGCCCTCTACCTGGAACTGGCCGGGGTCCGCCGCTGAGCCCGCGAGGGTGGGAGGCGACCGGACCTTAGACGCCGCGTCCGGCGCTCGGGTTCGGAACGGGACCAAGATTTCTCGCCGGTTCGGGAACCACCCCGTCCCGGGCCGCGTTCAAGGAGGTAATCGGAGGGGAGTATCCCTGCGCGCGGTTCCCGTCAGTACGGCCGGTCCATACCTGCCCGGGTTCCGCGGCCCTCGCGCACCCTGGGCGGGAGAGACCTCCGGCGCTCGTTTCGTGTCCGCCGGAGGGGTTCACGTTGTCGGTTCCACCCTTGGTCTGGGCCCTCACCATCGCGGGTATTCTCGCGATCATCGCGGCCGACCTGTTCCTGATCCACCGCAACGACACGCGGGAGTTCACCACCCGCAGGGCCGCGTTCTGGTCCACCGTCTACATCGGCCTCGCCGCACTGTTCGGCCTCGGCGTGTGGGCGTTCTCCGGCGGTGAGCACGCCGCGGAGTACTTCGGCGGGTTCGTCACCGAGAAGAGCCTCAGCGTCGACAACCTGTTCGTGTTCATGGTGATCCTCACCCGGTTCGCGGTGCCGAAGCACGCGCAGCACACCGTGCTGATGGCGGGCATCGTGATCGCGCTGGTGCTGCGCGGCATCTTCATCGCGGTCGGCGCCGCGGCCATCGCCACCTTCACGTGGGTCTTCTTCATCTTCGGCGCGTTCCTCATCTGGACGGCGATCGGCCTGGTCCGCGGCGGCGACGAGGACGAGTTCAAGGAGAACGCGCTGCTGCGCTGGGCGAAGCGCGTCATCCCGACGTCCGACGAGTACGACGGCAGCCGGTTCGTCACCCGCGGGTCCGGGCGGCGGCTGGTCACCCCGATGGCCATCGTCATGATCGCGATCGGCTCCACCGACGTGCTGTTCGCGCTGGACTCGATCCCCGCGATCTTCGGGCTGACGACCGAGCCGTACCTGGTCTTCACCGCCAACGCGTTCGCCCTGATGGGCCTCGTCCAGCTGTACTTCCTGCTCGGCGGGCTCACCGACCGGCTGGTCTACCTCGGGCACGGGCTGGCGTTCATCCTCGGCTTCATCGGTGTCAAGCTGATCTTCCACGCGCTGCACGAGTACGGTGTCGCGTGGGCGCCGGAGGTGCCGATCTGGCTGTCCCTGGCGGTGATCGCCGGGACGCTGGCCGCCACCACCGTCGCGAGCCTGGCGGCCGGGCCGAAGCGGTCCGGCGGCAAGCCGGCCGTGACCGGGCCGGTGCCCGAGCCCGCGGCGGAGACGACACAAGAGGGATGAGAGCGGGATCACCTCCCCCAGAGATCCGAATCCTGTTCTAGAATCTCGGTCAAAAGGTGGGAGAGAGGGGTCACGCATGGCCATCGGGCTGACCGAGGAGCACGAGGCGCTCGCCGAATCGGTGCGCGGCTTCGCCGACCGCAACATTCCCGCGACGGCCGTCCGGGCCGCGCTGGACGCCGACGAGGAGACCCGGCCCGCGTTCTGGCCGGCCCTCGCCGAGCAGGGCCTGCTCGGCCTGCACCTGGACGAGGAGCACGGCGGGCAGGGCTTCGGCCTGCTGGAGCTGGCGGTGGTCCTGGAGGAGCTCGGCCGCGCCGCGGCGCCGGGCCCGTTCCTGCCGACCGTGCTCGCGAGCGCGGTGATCGACGCCTCCAGCAACGCCAAGCTGCGCGCGGAGCTCCTGCCGGGGCTGGCCGACGGGTCGAGGACGGCGGCGGTGGCGCTGGACGGCGAGCTGACCGGCCGCCGCGACGGCGACTCCCTGGTGGTCTCCGGGACGTCGGCGACGGTGCTCGGCGCCTCGCTCGCCGACGTGCTCGTCCTGCCGGTCGCCGACGGCGACGGCGAGCAGTGGGTCGCGGTCGACGCCGCCGACCTCACCGTCACCCCGGTCGCGAGCCTGGACCGGGTCCGCCGCGTCGCCTCCGTCGAGGCCTCCGGCGCCGCGGTCGGCGCCGACCGCGTCCTGGACGGCCTCACCGGCGGCCGGGTCAGGGACATCGCCGCCGCCCTCTTCGGCGCGGAGGCCGCGGGCCTGTCCGGCTGGCTGGTGTCGACCGCGGCCGAGTACGCCAAGGTCCGCGAGCAGTTCGGCCGCCCGATCGGGCAGTTCCAGGGCGTCAAGCACAAGGCCGCCCGCAGCCTCATCGCGCTGGAGCAGGCCCGCGCCGCCGCGTGGGACGCCGCCCGCGCGCTCGACGAGGGCACCGGGGACGCCGGGTTCGCCGCCGCCGTCTCGGCCGTGATCGCGGTCGACGCGGGCGTGCAGACCGCCCGCGACGCCATCCAAATCCTCGGCGGCATCGGCTTCACCTGGGAGCACGACGCGCACGTCTACCTGCGCCGCGCCCTCACCCTGCGGGCGCTGCTCGGCCCGTCCAAGGACTGGGCCGCCAAGGTCGCCGGGCTCGCGCTGGACGGCGGGCGCCGCGAGGTCGTGCTGGAGCTGGACGAGGACGCCGCGCCGCTGCGCGAGCGTATCCGCGCCGAGGTCGCCGAGCTGGCCGCGATCGAGGACAAGGCCGAGCTGCACGCCCGGCTGGGGGACGAGGGCTGGACCGTCCCGCACTTCCCCAAGCCGTGGGGCCGGGAGGCCGGGCCGGTCGAGCAGATCCTCATCCAGCAGGAGCTGCGGGCCGCGAAGGTCAAGACCCCGAACCTCGGGATCGGCGCCTGGCTGGTGCCCTCCCTCGTCCGGTACGGGTCGGACGAGCAGAAGGAGCGGTTCCTGCGCCCGACGCTGCGCGGGAAGATCGTCTGGTGCCAGCTGTTCTCCGAGCCGGGCGCGGGCTCCGACCTGGCGTCCCTGTCGATGAAGGCGGAGCGGGTCGAGGGCGGCTGGAAGCTCACCGGCCAGAAGATCTGGACGTCGCTCGCCCACCACGCCGAGTGGGGCTTCTGCATCGCCCGCACCGACCCCGGCGCGCCGAAGCACGACGGCATCACCTACTTCCTGATCGACATGAAGTCGGCGGGGGTGGACGTCCGCCCGCTGCGCGAGCTGACCGGCGACGCGCTGTTCAACGAGGTGTTCCTCGACGGCGTCTTCGTTCCGGACGAGCACGTGGTCGGCGAGGTGAACCGGGGCTGGCAGGTCGCACGCAACACGCTGTCCAACGAGCGGGTGTCGCTGTCCACCGGCGGCGGCCTCGGCATGGGCGTCCCCGAACTGCTGGCGTTCTTCGCGAAGCGGGAGCCGGACGCGGTCGCGGCCGCCGAGGTCGGCCGGCTCGTCGCGCAGGGCCAGTCGATCGACCTGCTCGGCCTGCGAACGACACTCAAGCAGCTGAACGGCGTGGAGCCGGGCGCGGAGGCCAGCGTCCGCAAGCTCCTCGGCGTCCAGTTCAACCAGGACGTCGCCGACTACTGCTGGGCGGCCCAGGGCGCCGCCGCGGCCACGGAGGTGCCGATGGCCGAGAGCGGCATCGTGGGACGCGCCATGCTGTTCAGCCGTGCGATGACGATCTACGGCGGGACCACGGAGGTGCAGCTCAACATCATCGGCGAGCGCATCCTGGGCCTTCCCCGCGACCCCGAGCCCGGCAGGTGACGGAGCGCTAGCGGCGCGGCCGGAAGGTGTAGGTAAGGTTCACGAGCACGATGCCGGCGAGGGCGAACAGCAGTCCCGGCAGGCCGGCGTTGACCACCCCGATCGCGCTCAGCGGGATCGCGGCGAGCAGCGACAGCACGGCCATGGCGAGACTGTGATCGCGGTCGCCGCCCTCGCGCCGCGGCTCCGGCGCCGGCCAGGCCCGGGCCCGCGGCCGCGGCGCGGCGGCGGCACGCGCGTCCAGCGCCTCCTCGATGCGGTCCACGACCGTCTCGATGAAGGCGTCGTCGTAGTCGGGCCCGAGCTCGCGCCGGGCCGCCATGGCCGCCGTGAGGTCCTCGCGCGGCAGTTTCGGGGTCGTCATGCGTTCCGTTATAGGCGGGCGCGCGGGAAAGCCGCGTCACCCTGCGGGGCGAGCTCCCGGCTCACCCTCAGGGGTGAGCGGACAACGCCGATAAACTTCCGCTTTCGCCCCAGAACACCCGGAGGTCTCCGTGACAGTGCGGGCCCGTTCCACCGCCCTCGCCGTCTGCGCCGCCGTGGCGGGGCTGCTCCTCGCGGGATGCGGCGGCGAGAAGAAGGACTCCGCCGGGGCGTCCGCACCGCCCACCCTGGCGCCGCTGCCCGCGGTGCGGCCCGCGGACATGAAGCCGCTCGTCGGACGCTGGGTCGGCGCCGCCAAGGACTACTTCCAGTTCACGGCCGACGGAAGGGGCGTGTGGGTGCGGGCGGGCCAGAAACTGTGGAGCGGCTCGGTCATCCCCGAAGGCGGCGGGAAGTACCGCTTCTCCTGGAAGGGCGGTGACCCACAGACCGCGTCCTATTGGGGGGTCGCCCTGAGCGAGAACAAGACGTCCTTCGTGTTCGCCGGCACGAACCAGACCTACAAGAAGGCCGCGGTGAAGACGCGCGCCACGAAGAGGGGCAACGGATGACCGACGGGATGTTCGCCTCGCCCGCCGATGTGGAGCGCAGGCTGGCCGGCGTCCGCTACCTCGCGGACGAGGCGATCGCGACGACCGTGTACCTCGCGCAGGCGCTGGGCAAGCCGCTGCTCGTCGAGGGCCCCGCCGGGGTCGGCAAGACCGAGCTGGCCAAGGCCGTCGCGACCGCGACCGGCGCGGAGCTGATCCGCCTCCAGTGCTACGAGGGCCTGGACGAGGCCCGCGCGCTCTACGAGTTCAACTACAAGAAGCAGCTCCTCGCCATCCAGGCCGCCCCGGCGGACCGGGCCTGGCAGGAGACCCACGACGACATCTTCTCCGAGGAGTTCCTGCTGGAACGGCCGCTGCTGGCGGCGATCCGGCGGAGCGACCCGACCGTCCTGCTGATCGACGAGGCGGACAAGGCCGACGTCGAGGTGGAGGGCATGCTGCTGGAGGTCCTGTCGGACTTCCAGGTCACGATCCCCGAGCTGGGCACGGTCGCCGCCGTCCGCCGCCCCTTCGTGCTGATCACCTCGAACGCGGCCCGGGAGCTGTCGGAGGCCCTCAAGCGCCGCTGCCTCTACCTGCACCTGGACTACCCGGCGCCGGACCGGGAGCGCGACATCGTCCTCGCCCAGGTCCCGGGGATCGAGGCGGAGCTGGCCGAGCAGCTCGTCCGGACCGTGGGGACGCTGCGCGACCTGGAGATCAAGAAGGCGCCGTCGATCGCCGAGACCGTCGACTGGGCCCGCACCCTGCTCGCCCTCGGGCTGGACGACCTGGACGAGGCCGCCGTCGGCCGGACCCTCGGCGTCGTCCTCAAGCACGTCTCCGACCAGGAGCGCGCGGCCAGGGAACTGGGGCTGAGGGGCTGACATGGCGTCCCTGGTCGACCGGCACACCGGGTTCGTGGCGGAGCTGCGGCGGGCCGGGCTGCCGGTGTCGGTCGCCGAGGGGCTGGACGCGGTGCGGGCCATGCAGGCGGTCGACCTGCTCGACCGCGAGTCGCTGCGCGCCGCCTACGCGGCGACCGTCGTCAAGCGGCCCCAGCACCGCCCGACGTTCGACACGCTCTTCGATCTGTGGTTCCCCGCGGCGGTCGGCGACGGCGCGGGCGCCGGGACCGCCCCGGAGCGGGACGCCCGGACGCTGGACGACGACGGCCGCCCCGTCCCGCCGGCGCTGGACCCCCAGGTGCAGGCCCGCCGCGGCGAGCTGGCGGACCTCCTGCTCGCCGGGGACGACGCGGGGCTGCGCCAGTTCGCCCGCCTGGCCGTCGCCGAGTTCGGGCGGACGCCCGGGCAGGAGTCGTGGTTCTCCTCCGGCGTCCTCAACGCGCTGTCGCCGGAGACGCTGATGGCCCGGCTGCTCAGTGCCGTCCTCGGCGGGCAGGAGCGCGGCGGCATGGCCGAACGGGTCGCGCGCCGCACGTTCCGCGACCGCATCGCCCGGTTCCAGGACCTCGTCGCGGGCGAGGTGCGGCGCCGCATCGCCGAGGACACCGGCGTGGAGCGCACCGCCCGGATCGCCGTCCGGCCGCCGCTGGAGCGGCTCGACTTCGCCGGCGCCACCCGCGCCGAGATGGAGGCGCTGCGCCGCGAGGTGTACCCGCTGGCGCGCAAGCTCGCCTCCCGGCTCGTGCAGAAGCAGCGGCACGGCAGGCGCGGGCGGCTCGACTTCCGCCGGACGGTCCGCGCGTCCCTGGCCAGCGGGGGAGTGCCGCTCACCACCCACCACCGGCCGCGGCGCCCGCACAAACCCGAACTGGTCGTGCTGTGCGACGCCAGCGACTCGGTGTCGGCGTTCGCGCACTTCACGCTGCTGCTGACGTTCGCGCTGCGGGAGCAGTTCACCAAGGTCCGCGCGTTCGCGTTCATCGACGCCACCGACGAGATCACCAAGTACTTCGCCCCGGGCGTGGACGTCGCGGACGCCATGACCCGCCTCGCCGCCGAGGCCGACCTGGTGTGGATCACCGGGCGGTCCAACTACGGGCACGCGATCAAGGTGTTCGACGACCGGTACCGCGACGCCATCACGCCGAAGACGTCCCTGCTGATCCTCGGCGACGCCCGCTCCAACTACGGCGAGCTGTCGCTGCCGATCCTGCGGTCGATGGTGGACCGCGCCCGCCACGCGTACTGGCTCAACCCCGAGCCGCGCAGGCAGTGGGACACCGGCGACTCGGCCGCGTCCCGCTACGGCGAGCTCGTCCCCATGTACGAGTGCCGCAACCTCACGCAGCTCGCCGCGTTCATCGAGGAGCTCGCGTAGGCCGGAGGGCCGCTCAGGCCCGGTCGCGGATCACCAGGGCCAGCCCCGCGTAGGCGAGGGCGGCGGCGGCCGAGACGACCAGCGCGACGTTCGTGCCGTGCGCCAGCGAGGACGGGTCGTGCCCCGAGCCGGTCGCGATGGCCCCGACGATCGCCACGCCCAGCGAAGCGCCGATGTAGCGGGCGGTGTTGTTGGCGCCCGCGCCCATGCTCGCGCGGTCGGCGGGGACGCTCTCCACGGCCAGCCGGGCGAGCATCGCGTTGGTCACGCCGCTGGCGACGCCGGCGGCGGCCAGGCCGGGGGCCAGCCGCCACCAGTGCGCGCCGGGCGCGAGGACCGCCATCGCGAGCTCGCTGACGGCGGCGAGCGCGAACCCGCCGGCCAGCAGGTGCCGGACGGGCAGGCGAGCGGGGATGCGGTGCGCCTGCAGCGCGACGGCGAACGACAGCGCCGACCAGATCGCGAGCACCAGCGCCGCCCCGACCGGGGACAGGCCCATCACCAGGATCATCATCGTCGCGAGGTAGGTCATGATCCCGATCACGGCGAGCCCGGTGACGAGCGCCCCCGAGACCGACAGCAGGAACGCGGGCCGCCGGAACAGGCCGAGGTCGATCATCGGTTCCCGCCGCCGCGCCTCGACCAGGGCGAAGGCGGCGAACAGGACGGCCGCCGCCGCGAACAGCGCGAGCACGCCCGGGGCGGTCCAGCCGGTGCGCCCCCAGGTGATGGCCGTCAGCAGCGCCGCCACGCCCAGGCTCATGGTGACCAGACCCGGCACGTCGAGCCCGCGCGGGCGCTCGGCCCGGGACTCGCCGAGCGTGCGGGCCGCCGCCGCGCCGAGCAGCACCGCCGCGGCGACCGTCGCCCAGTACCACGACCGCCAGCCGGCGGCGGCGGTCAGCACGGCGGCGGCGATCGGGCCGAGCGCGATGCCGAGGCCGAGCATCGCGCCCCACATGCCGGTGGCGCGGGCCCGGCGGGGGCCGGGCTCGAACGTGGCGCCGAGGATGCCGAGGCCGGTCACCAGCAGCGCGGCGCTCGCCGCGCCCTGCGCGATCCGGCCCGCGACGAACACCGGGGCGTTGGGCGCGAGGGCGCAGGCGACGCTGGAGACGGCGAGCGCCGCCGCGCCGGCCACGAACGTCCGCTTGCGGCCGTGGTCGTCGGCCAGGCTGCCGGCGGCGAGCAGCGCCGCCGAGAGGCCCAGGCTGATGGAGCTCATCAGCCAGATCTGCGCGGTCGCCCCGGCGTGCAGCCCGCGGGCCGTCTCGGCCAGCGTCGCCGCCGGGGCGCAGTAGTTCATCAGCGCCAGCAGGGTGGCGGCGGCCGTCAGCGTCAGCGCGGCGGCGGAGCCGGGCGCGCGGCGCGTACTCCGGGGGGTCGCCAGGGTCGTCATCCGGTCTCCAGGTTCATTGAACGAACTGATGGGGTGACGGTAGCACGCCAAGTTCAGTCAACGAACCTGAGGACAGGTAACCTGGTGCCCATGGCACTCGGGAAGGACTACGCGGCGCAGGACTGCTCGCTGGCCCGCGCGCTGGAGGTCGTGGGGGAGCGCTGGACGCTGCTCATCGTCCGGGACGCCTTCTACGGCGTCCGCCGGTTCAGCGACTTCCTCATCCACCTGGACATTCCCCGGGCGGTGCTGTCCGCGCGCCTCCAGTCGCTCGTCGACACCGGCGTCCTCGTCAAGGACGGCCACGACTACGTGCTGACGAAAATGGGCAAGGACCTGTGGCCCGCCGTCCACACCCTCGCCCGCTGGGCGGAGGACCACCTGTCCGCCGAACCGTGCCGCCTGTTCGTGCACTCGGCCTGCGGAACCCAGGTGAGCCCGGACGGGACGTGCGCCGCGTGCGGGCGCCATGTGCGGCCGGAGGACCTGGAGATCCACGCGGGCCCCGGCGTCCGCCGCCGCACCGACCCGGTCAGCATGGTCCTGCGCTCCCCGCACCGGCTCCTCGACCCGATCCGGACGTAAGTGAGCAATCCCTCCCCGATGTCGCTCGGCGGCCGTGGGGATACGGCCGATCCGACCGGATAACCTGCACGCTCATGGAGACCGAACAGGCGGAGCCCGCGCCGGGACCGGGGCGGCCTCCGATCGGTCTCGCCGCCGGCGGCGGCCGGCGGGGCGGCCCGGCCCCGGCCCCCTCCCAGGCGCCCCGCCGCGGGCCCTGGCTCGGCCCCGTGTGGCGGTTCGTCGACGGGGCGCCCGGCGACTCGCGCGCCCGCATCGCCCGCCGCGCCCGCATCCTGGTGACCGTCGCCACCGGCCTCGCCAACCTCGGCGGCGCCCTGGTCGTGCTGGCGTTCGCGGTCGTCGTCCCCGACCCGGTCGGCGAGGTGTCCGAGCGGCTCCGGCTCGTCAACCTGATCGTCTTCACCGCCTACGTCGCCGCCGCGGTGCCCGTCGGGCTCCTGCTCGGCGAGCGGTTCTTCCGCCGTGTCCGGCGCATGGTCGAGGGGCACGACGAGCCCGACCGGCACGAGCGCCTCCTGCTGCTGTACGGGCCGCTGCGGCTGATGGCGCTGCACCTGACGCTCTGGGCGATCGGGACGGTCGGCTGGGTCGTCATCAACGCCCCGTTCTCCGCGCTGCTGGCCGTCAAGCTCGGCCTGACGAGCCTGCTCGGCGGCCTCACCACCTGCACGGTCGTTTACCTGCTGACCGAGCGGCTGCTGCGGCGGGCGGTGACCGCGACGCTGCGCAGCGAGATGCCGCGCCGCACCGGGCTGCCCGGCGTCGTCGCCCGCTCCGTGCTGGCCTGGGGGCTCGGCACCGCCGTCCCGATCCTCGGGCTGATCACCCTGGCGATCGGCTCGTTCCTCATCGCCAAGATCACCGTGCGGGACTTCGCGGTCGCCGTGCTCGCCCTCGGCGGCATCGCGCTGGTCGTCGGCTTCGGCGTCACCTACGGCGCCGCCCGCGCCATCGCCGACCCGGTCGAGTCGGTCCGGCTCGGCCTCGCCCGCGTCGAGCGCGGCGACCTGGACGTCGAGGTCCCCGTCTACGACGCCAGCGAGGTCGGGCTGCTGCAGGCCGGGTTCAACCACATGGCCGCCGGGCTGCGCGAGCACGAGCGGCTCCAGGACCTGTTCGGCCGCCAGGTCGGCGTGGACGTCGCCCGCGTCGCCCTGGAGCGCGGCATCGACCTCGGCGGCGAGCTGCGCGAGGTCGCGGTGATCTTCGTGGATCTCATCGGCTCCACCCGGCTCGCCGCCGCCCGGCCGCCCGGCGAGGTCGTCCGGCTGCTGAACGCCTTCTTCGCCGTGGTCGTCGAGGTGGTCGACGCGCACGGCGGGTGGATCAACAAGTTCGAGGGCGACGCCGCGCTCGCGGTGTTCGGGGCGCCGCTCGCGCTGGAGGGCGCCCCCGGGCGCGCGCTCGCCGCCTCCCGGGAGCTCGACCGGCGGCTGCGCGCGGACGCCCCGGAGCTGGAGGCGGCCGTCGGCGTCTCGGCGGGCGAGGCCGTCGCCGGGCACATCGGCGCCGAGGAGCGCTTCGAGTACACCGTGATCGGCGACCCGGTGAACGAGGCCGCCCGCCTGACCGACATGGCCAAGACCACCGAGGCGCGGGTCCTGGCGGCCGGCTCCCTCCTCGCGCAGGCCTCTCCGGAGGAGGCGGCCCGCTGGTCGCTCGGGGACGAGGTCACGCTGCGGGGCCGGACGCAGGCCACCCGGCTCGCCTCACCCCGTCCGGGCGACCGCGTCCCGTCCTAGGACGGGACGAGGGTGGCGCCCTTCAGCGTGGTGTAGAAGGGCGAGCCGGACATGCGGGAACCCGTCTCCTCGCCGAGGTAGACGTCGGCGTGATTCTCGCCGCCGTATCCCGGACGGAAGAGATCGGTGACCGTCCAGCGAGCCTTGCGGAACCTCTCGCACACCTCGGTGGGGATCGGCCGCCCGTTCCCGTCCCGTCCGCACCCGGCGATCGCGAACCGCTGCCCGCGATCGAGGACCGACGTGTCGGCCGCCGCCGACACCCACGGCTTGAGGGGACGCCCTCGCGAGTCACGCGTGGTGTCGTCCAGCCAGAAACCCACGCTGTGCGACCAGTTCAGGTACCGGCCCCGCTGCGGGCCCGCGGTGATGCGCCCGCTGCCCTCGGTCTGGACGACCTTCAGGAAGTCCGCCGGATAGCTGCCGAGCGGTGTCTTCCCGTGCGAGCAGTGGAACTCGGTGCAGCCCCGCACCGCCTTCCGTTTGCCGCGGTAGAGGCTTTCCAGCGCCGTGTAGTACGTGGTGATGCGCCACCCGCCCTGCCGCCCGAGCAGGGCCGGAGCCGACGGCGGGGAGGGCGGCGACGCCGGAACGGTCACGCCCGGTGCGGGCATGCCGGATTCCGGCACGGTGAGAACCGGCGCGGTCGGCGGGGGCACGGCCGACGGTTCGGGGTCCGCTCCGCGAACGCTCTGGCCGCAGCCCGTGACGGCCGCGCACAACAAGAGCGCCAGGGGTGCCCTACGCCGCATCGCACCCCCTGGGGCCGCGGTGGAATCCGGGACGGCTCGCCCGCCACCGCGGACCCTATCGCCACCTCGCCGCGGCGTCAGTGGCCGCGCGCCATCCACTCCTCCAGGTGCGGGGCCTCGGCGCCGATGGTGGTCGAGTCGCCGTGCCCGGTGCGCACGACCGTGTCGGCCGGGAGGGTCAGCAGGCGCTCCCGGATCGAGGTGATGATCGTCGGGAAGTCGGAGTACGAGCGCCCGGTCGCGCCCGGACCGCCGTTGAACAGGGTGTCGCCGGAGAAGACCGTCCCCAGCGCGGGCGCGTGCAGGCACACGGCTCCGGGGCTGTGGCCCGGAGTGTGCAGGACGGTGAGGTCCGTGCCCGCGACGCTGATGACCTGGCCGTCGGACAGGTCGCCGTCGGGGGAGGAGTCCGGGTGCTTCTGCTCCCACAGCATCAGGTCGTCCGGATGCAGCAGGACGGGCGCGCCGGTGCGGGCCTTCAGCGCGGGCGCGGCGTCGATGTGGTCGTCGTGCCCGTGCGTGGACACGATCGCCACCAGCCGCCGGCCGCCGAGCGCCTCCGCGATCGCCCCGGCGTCGTGCGCGGCGTCGATGACGAGGGCTTCGCTGTCGTCGCCGACGATCCAGACATTGTTGTCGACGTCCCAGGTCCCGCCGTCCAGGGAGAACGTCCCGGACGTGACGACGTGGTCGACGCGGGCCGCCATCAGAGGACCACCACCGACCGCAGCACGTCGCCGTGGTGCATCTTCTCGAACGCGGCCTCGACACCGTCCAGCTCGATCGTCTCCGACACGAACGCGTCGAGGTCGAGGCGCCCCTGCAGGTAGAGGTCGATGAGCATCGGGAAGTCGCGCGAGGGCAGGCAGTCGCCGTACCAGGACGACTTGAGCGAGCCGCCGCGCCCGAAGACCTCCAGCAGCGGCAGCTCCAGCTTCATGTCCGGCGTCGGCACCCCGACCAGCACCACGGTCCCGGCCAGGTCGCGGGCGTAGAACGCCTGCTCGTAGGTCTCCGGGCGGCCGACCGCCTCGATGACGACGTCGGCGCCGAACCCGCCGGTCAGCTCCCGCACCGTCTCGACGACGTCCTTGTCCTTGCCGTTGACGGTGTGCGTCGCGCCGAGCGAGGAGGCGGTGGCGAGCTTGCGCTCGTCCAGGTCCACCGCGATGATCGTCGCGGCCCCGGCCAGCCGGGCGCCGAGCACCGCCGCCGCGCCGACGCCGCCGCAGCCGATGACCGCGACCGAGTCGCCGCGCCCGACCCCGCCGGTGTTGATCGCCGCGCCGAGCCCCGCCATCACGCCGCACCCGAGCAGGCCCGCGACCTCGGGCCGGGCCGCCGGGTCGACCTTCGTGCACTGCCCGGCCGCGACGAGCGTCTTGTCGGCGAACGCGCCGATCCCGAGGGCGGGCGAGAGCTCGGTGCCGTCCTCAAGCGTCATCTTCTGCTTCGCGTTGTGCGTGTTGAAGCAGTACCAGGGACGCCCCCGCAGGCACGCTCGGCACTGGCCGCACACCGCCCGCCAGTTCAGGATCACGAAGTCGCCGGGCTCCACCTCGGTCACCCCGTCGCCGACCGACTCGACGACCCCGGCGGCCTCGTGGCCCAGCAGGAACGGGAACTCGTCGTTGATCCCGCCCTCGCGGTAGTGCAGATCGGTGTGGCAGACCCCGCACGCCTGGACCGTGACGACCGCCTCCCCGGGCCCGGGGTCCGGAACGATGATCGTCTCCATCCGCACCGGCCGCCCCTTGCCCGGTGCGACGACTCCGCGTACCTGCTGCGCCATGCTCCCGCCTCTCCCAGTCCCGATCCTTCCCGACCCTATCCATCCCGCCTCCGGCATCCATCCCGACTCCGGCCCGCCCGTCTCCTTCTTCTCGCCGGAAGGCCCCCTCAGGTATGGGGTAGAGGATCACCTGCGTGCGCGATGCGGGTTCGGGTGGGCGGAACGAACCCTGGACCCCATGAAGCGCATCATCTCCAGCGTGACGGCCGGCCTGGCGGTGGCCGCCGTCGCCGCCACCGTGACCGCCACCGTGACCGCCCCCGCGTCCGCCGGGGTCCCCGAGCGTCCCACGATCGGCCACGAGCACACCGCTCGCGGGCACCTCGTCTCCGCCGTCCATCTGCGCACCATGTCGGCCGAGCAGGTGCGCGCCTGGCTGGCGACCGAGGGTTTCGACGCGACGTCCGTCAGGTACGGCGTGGACACCTACCGTCTTGTGTACCGGACGACCGACACCCGCGGCCGGGCGACGACGGCCAGCGGCCTGCTCGTGCTGCCCCGCAACGACGACCGCCGCCTGCGCACGGTCTCCTACGCGCACGGGACCATGAACTACAAGCCGGACGCCCCGTCGACGGCCGGCGACGTCTGGGGGCCCGGCCCGGCCGTGACCTTCGGAGCCGCGGGCTTCGCCGCCGTCGCCCCCGACTACCTCGGGCTCGGGAAGGGGCCGGGCCTGCACCCGTGGAAGGACGTGCCGTCCGAGACGTCCGCGTCCCTCGACATGTTGCGCGCCGCCCGGCAGTTCGTGCCGCGGAAGGGGCGGGTCCTGGACGGCCGGGTGCTGGCCACCGGATTCTCGCAGGGCGCCTCGTCCGCGCTCGGGCTGGCCCGCGCCCTGCAGGAGGGCGCCGACCCGCACTTCCGCCTTCGTGCCGTCGCCCCGATCAGCGGCGCCTACGACTTCCGCGGCGTCGAGCTTCCGGCCTTGCTGAACGGCGAGGTGGCCCCGAAGCTCGCCGTCGCCTACACCTCGTACCTGTTCACGGCCTGGAACCGCATCCACGGCGGCATCTACCAGAAGCCGTCCGACGTCTTCCAGGAGCCGTACGCGAGCCGGGTCGAGAGGTTCTTCGACGGCACGACTCCCGGGGAGGACATGCTGGAGGGTCTTCCCGACGAGCTCGGCCGGTTGCTCACCCCTCGGGGATTCCAGCTGCTGCGCCACCCGTCCGGGACGTTCGCCGAGGCGCTGCGCGTGGACGCGGAGGTCTGCACGGCATGGACCCCGCGGATCCCCGTGCGCCTCTACAAGATCAGCAATGACGAGCAGGCCGTCGACGGCAACACCCCCGCCTGCGTCGCCGGCTTCCGCGCGCGCGGCGTGGACGTCCCGGTCGTGGACGTGGGCGACACCGTCTACGGGGGCTCCCGCCATCTCGGCGCGAACCTGGCCGGCACCGCGATGATCGTCCGCTGGTTCGGCACGCTCAGCTGAACCGGATGGCCTGGAGCTTGTCGGCGGCGTCGCGGTCGAGGACCGTGACGCCGGCGGCCGGCGGGAGGGGGTCGCCGCTGCGGGCGCGGTCGATCAGCGGCCGCCAGCGGCGGCAGTGCCGGGCGAACGTGGTGGCCGTGACGACGCGGCCCCGGGCGAACTGGCCGGCACGGGCGGTCTCGGGGGCGACGTCGATGAGGATCAGGTGCAGCGTGCGCCCCCGGCGGCGCGCCAGCCAGGCGAAGCAGTACAGGATGTGCGGCCAGGTGCCGCGGGTGTGCGCGACGACGGCGTGGCCGGAGACGATCGCCCGGCCGATGCGCCACACGTGCGTGGCGTGGACGAGCGGGGTCCGCATCCGCACCGGCAGCGGGCGCAGGAACCGCGCCCACCAGTTCCTGGCCTGCCGTGAGTCGATCACGAGGACGTCGTCGGCGCACACCGGTGCCGTCTCGTCGCCGTGCAGCCCGTACAGGCGGTTGAGCAGCGTGCTCTTGCCGGCCCCTGGAAGACCGGCGACCAGTACCAGGGAACCCGCGGGGTAGCGCAGGGCGGGTCCCGGATCCACCTCGTGGGGTTCGCGGATGTCGACTCCTGGGCTCGGGCGGAAGTGTGTTGGGGCCAACGAACACCCCACACCGCTTGTTCCGTCCCGAGCCGGGGAGTGTCACCAGCCGCGGGCGCGCCACTCCGGGATCGACGGGCGCTCCCGGCCGAGCGTCGAGTCCTTGCCGTGGCCCGGGTAGAACCAGGTCGCGTCGGGGAGGCGGTCGAAGACGCGCTCCTCCACGTCCGACAGCAGCTGCTTGAACCGGGTGGGGTCGCCCCACGTGTTGCCGACGCCGCCGGGGAACAGGCTGTCGCCGGTGAACAGGTGCGGGCGGTCGGCCAGCTCGCCGCCGGCGTCGTACAGCAGGGCGATGGAGCCGGGCGTGTGGCCGCGCAGGTGGATGACGTCGAGGGACGCGCGCCCGACGGTGACGGTGTCGCCGTGCTCGACGGGCTCGGCGACCGGCTCGGGCAGGGCGCCGGCGTCGCGCGGGTTGGCGGCGACGGGCGCGCCGGTGGCGCGGACCACCTCGCTCAGCGCCATCCAGTGGTCCTCGTGCCGGTGCGTGGTGACGATCCGCGCCAGCGGCCCGTCGCCGATCAGCTCCAGCAGCCGGGGCGCCTCGTTCGCCGCGTCGATGAGGAGCCGCTCCCCGGTCGCGGTGCAGCGCAGGATGTAGGCGTTGTTGTCGTACGGACCGACCGCCACCTTCGTGACCGTCAGCCCGGGCAGCTCCCGGACGTCGGGACGCCCGCCGGTCTCGACGTTCCCGGTGTAGGTCATGGGTCCTCCCGTGGGTGATTGGAGACCATCTTCCATCATCGGCGGGGGTGATCCCGCCGCCCGAGGACCCCGGACACGGAAATGAGTCACCAGACGCAGCCGGAACGTGTGCTCGCGGACGGAAATTCTCTCCTTGCCACCGCACCATGGTGATTGGAAGATCAGGATCGACTCCGTGAGGACGGTGACGCCTTGGTGACCGCTTTCCGTCCCGGATCGGACGGGCAGACGCCGGAGGACCTCCTCGGGCACGCCTGCACGCTGGTCCGGCTGTGCGGCCGGGACTCCGCCATCGCCGCGGTGTTCCTCGCACTCGTGCTGGCCGGGACCGCCACCCGGCTCGCGGCCGGCGTGCCCGGCCTCCCCGCGCTGGCGCTGCTGCCGGTGCTGGCCGGCGCGTTCGCCGTCTCCGCCGGCTACGCCGTCCGGGCCCGCCGGACGCTGGTGGCGGTGCTCGGCGAGGTGCGCTGCCGCACCGGCTCGCCCCTCGACCCCGCCGTGCCGTGGACGCCGTTCGCCTCCGCGGTCGCGCTGGACGACCGGGTCCGCGACGCGGAGCTGCGCCGGCTGCTCTCGGCGGCGCACCTCTGCGGCGAGCTGTCCTGGCAGGCCGTCGCCTGGTCGGCGGCCACCGGAGTGCTGTTCCTGTTCTGGACGCTGGCGGCGGCGATGGCGGGAGGATGACGGGGTGATCGGCGACATCGCCGGCGGGGGGCCGGGCCAGGGCGCCGCCCTGGACGTCCGGCCGGGCAGCTTCTGGGAGCGGCTGGCGCCCACCGACCGGCAGGCCCTGCGCGCCATGGGCCGGCGCACCGACATCCCGCCCGGCGGCATGCTGTGCCACCAGGGATCGGTCGCGCCGGCCGTGTACGTGGTGTTCAAGGCGTCGCCGCGCGCGGCGAGCAACGCGGTCGCCAAGGAGTTCGTCGACTCCAGCGACGGCGACGAGTCGATCATCGATCTGTTCGGGGCGGGCGACCTGGTCGGCGTCCTCGGCCCCTGGGGGCACCCGCAGCGCGGCACGGTCGCCGCGCTCGACCACGTCACGGCGCTGCGGGTGGACCGCCGCAAGTTCCGCAGCCTGCTGGCGGCGAGCCCGCAGGTCGCCGAGGCGATGATGCACGCGATCTCCGAGAGCGTCACCTTCGGCGGCCGGCGGCACGCGGTGCGGGCGGCCGACCACCCGCAGCGGCTCGCCTACCACCTGCTGGAGCTGGCGCACCGGTTCGGCGAGCACCGCCCCGGCCAGGGGACGCGGATCCCGCTGAAGCTCAGCCAGGCGGAGCTGGCGAACTGGGCCGGGATCTCCCGCGAGACGCTGGTCCGCTGGTTCCGGCTGTGGCGGGCGCGGGGGATCCTCGACCGGCGGGCCCGCCCGCTGACCATCCTCGACGTCGAGCGGCTCCGCCGGGCCGCGAGCCCCTGGGGCGACGAGTGGCCCGTGACCGAGGCCGACCGCGCCGCCGGCACCGAGGGCGGGCCGGAGGGGGCCGCCGGCATCGCGGCGCACGAGCCGGTGCGCCTGGAGTCCCCGGGCGGGCGGCCCGCCGTGCGGCTGCCCGCCGACAACCCGTACTTCGCCGGGCGGACGGTCAGCCTCGGCAAGCTCGACCTGCTCGTCGGCCAGTCGGTGTGGCCGCGCGCGGTGGTCGTCCAGGGCATGGCGGGGGTCGGCAAGACGACGCTCGCGCTGCACTGGGCGCACCGGGTCGTGGACCGCTTCCCCGACGGCGTCCTGTTCGCCGACCTGCGCGGCACGAGCGGCGGCCCGGTCACGCCCGCGGAGGCGATGGGCCAGGTGCTGCGCGCGGCGGGGGTGCCCGGCGACCAGCTCCCGCGCACCGAGTCGGAGCTGGCCGCGCAGTGCCGGTCGCTGCTGGGCGACCGCAGGATGCTGCTCATCCTCGACAACGCCGTCCGGCCCGAGCAGATCAGGCCGCTGCTCGCCGCGGTGTCGTCCGGGCTGGTGCTCGTCACCAGCCGGTGGCGGCTGCCCGCCCTGCTCGAAGGCGCCGACATCCGGACCCTGGAACTGGGGGAGATGGCGACGCAGGAGGCGGTCGACCTGATCTCCAACGTCCTCGGGCCGGGCGACCCCAGGGTCCGGGACGAGCACAAGGCGGTCGTGCGGCTCGCCCGCGAGTGCGGCCACCTGCCGCTCGCGCTCGGCGTCATGGCCGGGCGGCTCGCCGAGAATCCGGGCGAGTCGATCGCCGGGACCGTCCGGGAGCTGGCCGCCCGGGACCTGCGGGACGCCGCTCCGTACGGGCCGGGCCTCGCGGGGGCGGGCCTCGGCGAGGGCGCGGCGCACGGCGCGTCCGGGCCGGGCCTGAGCGCCGTCGTCGACCCGACCTTCGACGTCGCCTACCGGAGCCTGCGCCGCCACCAGCGGGAGGCGTTCCGCAGGCTCGGCCTCGTCGCCGGCCCCGACTTCACGCCCGCCGCGCTCGCCGCGCTGCAGGACCTGACGGTGGACGAGGCGCGCGAATGCCTGGAGGGGCTGCGGCAGGCGTACCTCGTCCAGGACGTCGGACCCGACCGGTACCGCATGCACGACCTGCTGCGCGAGTTCGCCCGCGAGCGCGGCCTCGGAGAGGACTCCGACGGCGAGCTGCACGCGGCGCAGCGGCGGCTGCTGGCCGGGTACCTCGCCGAGGCGCGGCGGGCGGGCGCGGCCCTGCCCGGACGGCCGCGCCCCGCCGTGCACCGCGCCGAGACCCGCGGCCGGCCGCCGGACGCGGCCGAGCGCGCGGCGAGCCTCGCCTGGTTCGAGGCCGAGCGCCGCAACCTGGTCGCGGCCGTGCACCAGGCCGCGCGGCTCGGCCTGCACCGGACCTGCTGGGAACTCGCCGACGCGCTGTTCGACTTCCAGGACTTCCGTCGCTACAGCGAGGACAACATCGCCGTCCACCAGGCCGGCCTGCACGCCGCCCGGACGGAGGAGGACTGGGCGGCGGCGGCCGTCATGCTGCACAACCTCGCGGTGGCGCACTTCGAGATGGGCAGCTCCGTCCAGGCCATCGGGTACGGGGAGGACGCGCGGCGCGGCTTCCGCGCGGTCGACCCGCCCGACCGGTACGGGGAGGCCGTCACGCTGGCCACCCTCGCCGACGTCCACGTGGTGCTGGGCCGCTACCTGACCTCGATCGACCACGCGCGGCGGTCCCTGGAGATCCACGAGGAGCTGCGGGACGACGCCGGCGTGGCCAAGAGCCGCAGCACCCTGGCCCGCGCCCATCTGGGCCTCGGCGACTACGAGACGGCACTGGAACACGCCGCGCTCGCGCTCGACGTCCGCCGCCGGCTGAACGACCAGGCGGGCGTGGCCGAGACCCTGCTGACCGTGGCGGGGGTCCACCGCCGTCAGGGGAACGTCCACGAAGCCGTGTCGCACGCACTGGAAGCCCTGTACATCCGGCAGGAACTCGCCGACATGCACGGCGCGGCACAGGCCCTGACGGAACTGGCCCGCATGAACGCCTCGCTCGGCCTGCGCGGAATGGCGCAGCAGGACGCCGAACAGGCTCTCCGCACGTACCGGGCACTCGGCGCACGCCATGGGGAGGCGCGCGCGCTGACCACGCTGGGCATGCTGATGTGCGAGGCCACGAAGTTCGCCGAGGCGTTCACCTACTGCGGGCGGGCGCTCCGGCTGCACCGCGACATCAGCGACCGGCATGGCGAGGCCGAGACGCTCGCGCAGATCGGGATCGTCCACTGGCGCCTCGGACGGTACCGGGACGCGCGCGAGCACCTGCTGCGGGCGCTGGAGATCCGCCGCGAGATCGGCGACCAGCACGGCGAGGCCAACGACCTGGAGCACCTGTCGATCGTGATGCGCCGCCTCGGCCGCCAGCAGGAGGCGCTCGTCCTCGGCCTGGAGGCCCTCGACCTGTGGCACCAGCTCGGTGCGCAGGGCCGGATGGCCGGGACCCTCGGCAGCCTGGCCCGCACGTACTCGCGGCTCGGCCTGCCCGCCGAGGCCGAGCGGGCGGCGCGGCAGGCGCTCGGCATCCGCGAGTCCGGCGGCGACTGGTACGGCCTCGGCGTCGGCATGGACACCCTCGCCGCCGTCCTGCGCCGCGCCGGGCGGCACGAGGAGGCGCTGGAACGCGAGCTGGAGGCGCTGCGGCTGCTCGGCGAGGTCGGCGACCGGCACAGCGAGGCCACCGGCCTGGTCCACCTCGCCGCCATCCACCTCGACCTCGGGCACGCCGACGAGGCGCTGGAGACGGGCCGGCGCGGCCTCGACCTCGCGGCCGAGCTCGGCGCCGCCCGCGAGCAGGCGTACGCGCTGCACGCCATGGCCCGCGCGTCCCAGCTGATCGGCAAGCACGCCCGCGCGGTCGAGCACGTGAAAGCCGAGATCGTCATCCGCCGCGACATGGACGACCAGCGGGGCCTGCGGCAGGCGCTGGAACTGCTGCGCGACTCCCACCTGGCGCTCGGCGACCAGGCCGCGGCGGCGGACTGTGTCCGGCGCGTCCGCGCCCTCGACAACCTGTTGGAATCGGAAAGATCGCTCGACATGTGACGAACGACCTAGTCCATCGGCGCAGCGCCGCGTTCACTGGACCGTGCGGCCCCGATCATGGGTGACCCCTGCCCGGATCCGGTCCCGTGAGGAGGCGAGATGGAGATCACCAGCTTCTGGGACGCGCTCGCCCCGCCCGTCCGGGAGGAGCTGCGGCGGACGGGCGCGCCCGTGGTGATCAGGCCGGGCGCGTTCCTCATGCGCGAGCACACCCGCGCATCCCAGGTCTTCGTGCTGCGCTCCGGGGCGGTCAAGGTCTGGGTGGACCGGCACGGCGAGATCGCCATCCTCGACGTCCTCGGGCCCGGCGACCTGGTCGGGGAGGTGGAGGCGGCGGACGGCGGCGTCCGGCACGCCAACGTCGAGGCGCTGACCCGCGTCGAGGCGCTCGTGCTGCCCGCCGCCCGGTTCCGCCGCGTCCTGGACGCCCACCCCGGCGCGGCGTGGGCCGTCGCCGCCGTCCTCGCCGAGCGGCTCCGCGACTCCAACGACCTGCGCGTCGCCCACTTCCCCGACGACCCGGAGCGCCGCCTCGCCGGCCGGCTCCTGCGGCTGGTCGCGCGGTTCGGGTCCCCGGCCAAGCAGGAGCCCGGACGGCGCGGCCGAGGAGGCCGTGCACGTCCGGGTCCCGGTCTCCCAGCAGGACCTCGGCCGCTGGGCCGGCATGGGCCGCCGCAAGGTCGCGCAGCTGCTCGCCGCCGAGCCGGTCCGCGGCGGGCTGACCGTCGCCAGGAGCACGATCGTCGTCCGCTCGGTGGACGCCCTGCACCGCCTCGCCGGCCACGACTCCGACCAGAGGTCCGGCTAGAGGCCCGCCGGCGCGTGCGGCCAGGGCGGCGGCACCGGCGGCGGGCCCTCCGGCCGGACGCTCACGCCCGCACCGTCCGACCGGCCGCTCAGCCAGCCCAGCAGGGCCCGCCCCGACCCCGACGCCTCCGGCCCGCCGGGCGCCCAGCCGAGGTCGGCGGACTCCCCGGAGTCGGTCGCGGTGATCCGGTACCCGGCGAGCCCGCCGAGCAGGTCCTCCGGCAGCGCCGCCATGTCCGTCAGCGTGGCCGCCGCGGACCACCGGACGTAGGGCTCGGGCCAGTCGGCCGGCCCGTACCCGGCGGCGAGGTCGACGTGGTGCGCCTCCACCTCGTTCCAGCGGCGGTACACCGAGTACCAGGCGGGGTGCCACCAGCCCATCATCGACTGCACGGGAGCGTTCCAGGCGTCCTCCGGGAGCGTGCGCGCCTGCTCGGAGAAGCGGGCCGCCGTGGCCATCACGTCCTCGACCAGTTCGGCTCGGCCGCGCCCCGCGCCCGCGCCGAGATCGGCGTTGCGCTTGTCGATGCTCGGGTACTGCTGGATCTCCACGCCCGTCCGCGCCCATTCGAGCAGGTTCCACAGGGACTCGGCGTTCCGCGCGATGTGCGTCGCCACGTGCCCGCGGCTCCACCCGGGCAAGGCCGAGGGGGCGCGCATGTCCTCGTCGGAGAGCCTCTCCAGCGTCCCGACGACGGCCAGCACGCCCCGGTCCAGTTCGTCGAGCGCATCGCGCCAGTCCATGACCCCTCCTCAGCGAGACGGCCCTCCATCCTTTCGCACGGGCCGGTCCCATGCCAGAAAATGGTGATCATGGAGCTACCGATCTGCGTGACCTGCGGCGTCCAGTACGGGGAACCCCGCGAGGGCTGCCCGATCTGCGAGGACGAGCGGCAGTACGTCGGCTGGGACGGCCAGAGATGGACGACGCTGGGGGAACTGCGCGCCGGCCACCGCGGGCGGGTCGCCGAGGAAGGGCCGGACGTCGTCGGGATCGGCGCCGAGCCGTCCACCGCCATCGGCCAGCGCGCCCTGCTGGCGCGCACCCTGTCCGGCAACGTCCTGTGGGACATGATCACCTACATCGACGACGACCTGGTCCGCCAGGTCGGCGAGCTCGGCGGCGTCTCTGCCATCGCGATCAGTCACCCGCACTTCTACGGCAGCATGATCGAGTGGGCGCACGCGTTCGACGCCCCCGTCTACATCCACGAGGCCGACCGCCGGTGGGTCGCCCGCCCGGACGACTCGGTCGTCTACTGGACGGGCGACACCCACGAGCTGGCCGACGGCCTCACGCTGATCAACGCGGGCGTCCACTTCGACGGCGGCCAGGTCCTGCACTGGCGGGACGCCCGCGCGCTGTTCTCCGGCGACATCCTGACGGTCGTCAACGATCGTGACTGGGTGAGCTTCATGTACAGCTATCCGAACTTCATCCCGGAGCGGCCCCGCACCGTCCGGCGCGCCCTGCGCCTGCTGGAGCCGTACGACTTCGACCGCGTCTACGGCGCCTGGTGGAGGAAGATCGTCCATACCGACGGCAAGAACGCCGTCCGCCGCTCCGCGGACCGCTACCTGGACTTCGCCCTCGACGACGAGTGACTCAGGGACGGGTGGCTAGGAGATAGCCGCCTTCTTCGACTACTTCACCCATCTCGTCGAGAGCTCCGCGGGGATCGGCACGGTGGTGACCCTCCTCGCCGAAGAGGGGACTCCCATCGAGCCCGACGACCAGATCATGGCCCTCTCGCAGGCCTTCGGAGCGCTCCTCGTCCTGGACGCCCTCCGCGCCCGCTGACGTGCCGATCGACGGTGTCGGTCGATGATGCCCGCCGATGGTGCACGGGGGGTTCCGGTGGCGTGGGGTGTTCGAACACGTGTACGGTCGGACTGCCGTCCGGACCTCTCGGGGCGGACGGGTAGCTTCATGAAATGCAGCGGTGGGCGCCGCTGTTAAGGACTCGGGGATTCTGTCGTAGCCCATGGCTAGCCTTGAGAATGACCTGTCTCTCCCCACCGCCGCGCCCCAGAAGAGGAACCGGAAGAACACCGTGCATGACCGACTCATCGTGCGTGGAGCACGCGAGCACAACCTGAAGGACGTCTCGCTCGACCTCCCGCGGGACTCCATGATCGTGTTCACCGGTCTGTCGGGTTCCGGGAAGTCCAGCCTGGCCTTCGACACGATCTTCGCGGAGGGCCAGCGCCGGTACGTGGAGTCGCTGTCGGCCTACGCCCGGCAGTTCCTCGGCCAGATGGACAAGCCCGACGTCGACTTCATCGAGGGGCTGTCCCCGGCGGTGTCGATCGACCAGAAGTCGACCAGCAAGAACCCGCGGTCGACGGTCGGGACGATCACCGAGGTGTACGACTACCTGCGGCTGCTCTACGCCCGGATCGGGCACCCGCACTGCCCCGAGTGCGGCCGGCCGATCAGCCGGCAGGCACCGCAGCAGATCGTCGACCGGGTGCTGGAGCTGGAGCCCGGCACGCGCTTCCAGGTCCTCGCACCCGTGATCCGCGGGCGCAAGGGCGAGTACCTGGAACTGTTCCGCGAGCTTCAGTCCAAGGGCTACTCGCGGGCGCTGGTCGACGGGCAGATGGTCCGCCTGGACGAGCCGCCCAAGCTCAAGAAGCAGGAGAAGCACGACATCTCCGTCGTGGTCGACCGGCTCTCGGTGAAGGACTCGGCCCGCCAGCGGCTGGCCGACTCGGTCGAGACGGCGCTGGGGCTCGCGGGCGGCACGATCATTCTCGACTTCGTCGACCTGCCCGCGGACGACGAGCACCGCACCCGGATGTACTCCGAGCACCTCTACTGCCCCTACGACGACCTGTCGTTCGAGGAGCTGGAGCCCCGGTCGTTCTCGTTCAACTCACCCTACGGCGCCTGCCCCGACTGCACCGGCCTCGGGACGCGCATGGAGGTCGACCCCGAGCTCGTCATCCCGGACGGCGAGCTGACCCTCGGCGAGGGCGCGATCCAGCCGTGGTCCAACGGGCACGTGAGCGACTACTTCCTGCGCCTGCTGTCCGCCCTCGGCGACGCGATGGGCTTCGACCTGAACACGCCGTGGGACAAGCTGCCCGCCAAGGCGCGCAAGGCCATCCTGAACGGGCACGAGACGCAGGTCCACGTCCGCTACAAGAACCGCTACGGGCGGACGAGGTCGTACTACACCGCGTACGAGGGCGTGATCCCCTACATCCAGCGACGGCACGCCGAGTCCGAGAGCGACTCCAGCCGGGAGCGGTACGAGGGCTACATGCGGGAGATCCCCTGCCCGACGTGCGAGGGCGCCCGGCTCAAGCCGGTCGTGCTCGCCGTCACCATGGGCGGGCGGTCGATCGCCGAGGTCGCCGCGATGCCGATCGGCGAGGCCGCGAAGTTCCTGCTCGCGATGGAGCTGGGCGAGCGCGAGCGGCACATCGCCGAGCGCGTGCTCAAGGAGATCAACGCCAGGCTCGGCTTCCTGCTGGACGTCGGCCTCGACTACCTCACCCTCGACCGGGCGTCGGCGACGCTCGCCGGCGGCGAGGCGCAGCGGATCCGGCTGGCGACGCAGATCGGATCCGGCCTGGTCGGCGTCCTCTACGTGCTGGACGAGCCGTCCATCGGCCTGCACCAGCGCGACAACCACCGGCTGCTCGAGACGCTGCTGCGGCTCCGCGACATGGGCAACACCCTGATCGTCGTCGAGCACGACGAGGACACCATCGCCGCCGCCGACTGGATCGTCGACATCGGCCCCCGCGCGGGCGAGCACGGCGGCGAGATCGTCGTGTCCGGCACGGTCGAGGACCTGAAGAAGTCCGACCGCTCGCTGACCGGCGCCTACCTGGACGGGCGCCGCGAGATCGCGGTCCCGCAGATCCGCCGGCCCCGGACCAAGGGCCGGGAGGTCACCGTCAGGGGCGCCCAGCAGAACAACCTCCGGGACGTGGACGTCGCGTTCCCGCTCGGCGTGCTCACCGCCGTGACCGGCGTCTCCGGGTCCGGCAAGTCGACGCTGGTCAACGACATCCTCTACAGCGCGCTGGCGAAGAAGCTGAACGGGGCGAAGACCGTCCCCGGCAAGCACAAGCGCGTCAACGGCGTCGACCAGCTCGACAAGGTCGTGCACGTCGACCAGTCGCCGATCGGACGCACCCCGCGGTCCAACCCGGCGACCTACACCGGCGTCTTCGACCACATCCGCAAGCTGTTCGCGCAGACCACCGAGGCGAAGGTGCGCGGCTACCAGCCGGGCCGGTTCTCGTTCAACGTCAAGGGCGGCCGCTGCGAGAACTGCACCGGCGACGGCACGATCAAGATCGAGATGAACTTCCTGCCGGACGTCTACGTCCCGTGCGAGGTGTGCCACGGCGCCCGGTACAACCGGGAGACCCTGGAGGTCCACTACAAGGGCAAGACGATCTCCGAGGTGCTCGACATGCCGATCGAGCAGGCCACCGAGTTCTTCGAGCCGATCAAGGCGATCCACCGGCACCTGAAGACCCTCAACGACGTTGGCCTCGGCTACGTCCGGCTCGGCCAGCCCGCCCCCACCCTGTCCGGCGGCGAGGCGCAGCGCGTCAAGCTGGCCTCCGAGCTGCAGAAGCGCTCCACGGGACGCACCATCTACGTCCTGGACGAGCCGACCACCGGCCTGCACTTCGAGGACATCCGCAAGCTTCTCGGCGTCCTGAACGGGCTGGTCGACAAGGGCAACACGGTGATCGTCATCGAGCACAACCTGGACGTCATCAAGACCGCCGACTGGATCATCGACATGGGGCCCGAGGGCGGCTCGCGCGGCGGCACCGTCGTCGCCACCGGCACGCCCGAGGAGGTCGCCGCGGTCGAGGCGAGCCACACCGGCCAGTTCCTCAAGAAGATGCTCTGACCCCTCCCCGCGCGGGGCGCCCGGCGGCCGTCCAGCAAGATGGGACCATGGGAGACAACGTGACGCCCGGGGCCGAGGGGGCCGCCGGGGACCGGGGGATCGGACGGCGGGCCGTGCTGCACGGCGCCGCCGGGGCGGCCGGTGCCGCCGTGCTCGCCGGCTGCGGCGGCGAGGGCGGGGCGACGCCCGCCGCCGACCTGAAGGGCAAGGAGATCGCGAAGACCGCCGACATCCCCGTCGGCGGCGGGAAGGTCTACGGGGCCGACAAGGTCGTCGTGACGCAGCCGGCCCAGGGCGCCTTCAAGGCGTTCACGGCGGTGTGCACGCACCAGGGGTGCACCCTGGGCGGCGTGGCCAACGGGCTGATCAACTGCCCATGCCACGGCAGCGAGTTCGCGATCGCGGACGGGAGCGTGCGGAAGGGCCCGGCGAAAGAGCCGCTCAAGGAGTACCCGGTGCAGGTCAAGGGCGGTGGCGTCGTCGTCACCTGACCGTCCGCGCGCACAAGAATGGTTCGGCTTTGAACCACCTCGGTCGCGTATCCGTGCTTCCTGGTGACGGACAGATACCAAGACATGTCACCGGAGGGGCGAGAATGCCACAGAGGTCCGAGACGCAGGCGGACGAATCGGAGCAGCTGCCGGGGGAGGCGCCGGCCGCCGGCGGAACCCGCAGAGGGCTGCTCATCGGTGCTGGGCTCGCGGGCGTGGCCGGGCTGGCGGCGGCGTGCGGCGGGTCCGGCGGCGACGATGACGCGGGCGGCTCCGGCGGCGACTCGGGCGGCGGCTCGGGCGGGTCCGGCGGCGGCGCGCTGGCGGCGGCGAGCGAGATCCCGGTCGGCGGCGGCAAGGTCTTCGAGGACGCCAAGGTCGTGGTGTGCCAGCCCCGGCAGGGCGAGTTCAAGGCGTTCTCCGCGGCCTGCACGCACCGGGGGTGCAGCGTCGGGTCGGTGTCCGGCGGCACGATCAACTGCCCGTGCCACGGCAGCAAGTTCAAGATCGAGGACGGGTCGGTGGCGGCCCCGCCCGCGGACAAGCCGCTGGAGGAGAAGAAGGTCACCGTCCAGGGCGACCAGATCATGCTCGCCTGAGCGTCCGCGCGTGCGCCGGGCCGTCCTCGCGCGGGACGGCCCGCGCGCCGTCGGCGTGCCGTCCCTCCGCGACGGCGCCGTCCGCCGGCGGCCCGGCGCCGGGCTCGGCCGGCCCCGCGGGTTCCGCGCCGTCCGCGGCGGGGTCGGGGCCGACGCGGAACCGGGGGAGCGCCTCCGGGTGATGGTCGCGGACGTAGGAGACGAGGTGCTCGCGTACGTCGCAGCGCAGGTCCCAGGTGCTGGCCGAGTCGGCGGCGCTCATCAACGCACGGAGCTTGACGACGCCGTTCGGCAGGACGTCCACCACCTGCAGCATCCACTCCCGCCGGTCCCACAGCGGGTTCTCCTGCAGCGCCGTGTACAGCTCGGCGCGCAGCTCCTCGACCGGGACCGTCCAGTCCACGTGCAGCTCGACCGAGCCGAGGAGCCGGCTGGAGTGCCGCGTCCAGTTCTCGAACGGCTGCTCGGTGAAGTGCGACACCGGGAAGATCATCCGCCGGTCGTCCCAGAGCTGGAGCACCACGTACGACAGCGTCAGCTCCTCGACCCGCCCCCAGATGTCCTGCGTGACGACGACGTCGTCCAGCCGCAGCGCGTCGCTGAACGCCAGCTGCAGCCCGGCGAGCAGGTTGCCGAGGGTCGGCCGCGCCGCGATGCCGACGACCAGGCCGGCGACGCCGGCCGACGCCAGGACCCCGGCGCCGACCGCCCGCACGGCCGGGAAGGTGAACAGCGCCGCGCCGACCGCGAGGATCACGATGACCATCGCGGTGATGCGGCGCAGCAGCAGCATCTGCGTGCGGGCCCGCCTGGCCCGCCGGTTGCGCTCTCCCTCGATGCGCATCAGCCGCGCCAGCGGCGGGTCGCTCAGCGCGTAGGCGATGCGCAGCACGAGCCAGGTGGTCGCGCCGATGGCCGCGATCCGCAGCGCGTGCCGGACGGCGTCCTCGGCCCTGCCGTCCATGAGCTGGTACGGCATCGCGGCGCTGGAGCCCACCACGGCCGCGAAGGCGAACGCCGGCGCCGCGCAGCGCCGGGCGACCCGTCCGGCGCCGGGCCAGCGCGCCGACAGCCGGCCCGCGAGGAGCCGCCGGCCTCCCTCCACGATGATCACGGACGTGGCGACGACGGCCGCCAGGACGATCCAGGCCCAGAGAGCGGACATGGGCGGTACGACCCCCTTCCCGTGCTGCCGGGGAACGATGCTCAACCTGCGTCTGACCTTCCCTTTCCGTGTACTTTGCGGTCATCCGGCATTAAGTGGGAGATCTACCTCACTCCCCGACAAACGGCGAAGGACCGGGCATGCACCGGCGCACGCCCTGTCGGTGCGGCCCATTAGGCTTCTGAACGTGGCAGATCCGGCGACCTACCGACCCGCACCGGGCTCCATCCCTGAATCCCCCGGGGTGTACCGATTCCGGGACGAGCACGGCCGGGTCATCTACGTGGGCAAGGCGAAGAACCTGCGCTCGCGCCTGAACTCCTACTTCGCCGACTTCACCGCGCTGCACCCCCGCACCCAGACGATGGTGCAGACGGCCGCGCGGGTCGACTGGACGGTCGTCGGCACCGAGGTCGAGGCCCTCCAGCTGGAGTACTCCTGGATCAAGGAGTTCGACCCCCGGTTCAACGTCCGCTACCGGGACGACAAGTCGTACCCGTACCTCGCCGTCACCCTGAACGAGGAGTTCCCGAGGGTGATGGTGATGCGGGGCGCCAAGCGCAAGGGCGTGCGCTACTTCGGCCCGTACTCCCACGCGTGGGCGATCCGTGAGACGGTCGACCAGTTGCTGCGCGTGTTCCCCGTCCGGACGTGCAGCGCCGGCGTGTTCAAGCGCCAGCACCAGCTCGACCGGCCCTGCCTGCTCGGCTACATCGGCAAGTGCTCCGCGCCGTGCGTGGGCCGCGTCTCCCCGGAGGAGCACCGGCTGCTCGCCGACGACTTCTGCGACTTCATGGCGGGCAACACCTCCCGCTTCATCAAGCGCCTCGAACGCGACATGCGCGAGGCCGCCTCGGCCCAGGAGTACGAGCGCGCCGCCCGCCTGCGCGACGACATCCGCGCCCTGGAGCGCGCCCTGGAGAAGCAGGCGGTCGTCCTGCCCGACCGCACCGACTGCGACATGATCGCCTTCGCCGAGGACGAGCTGGAGGCCGCCGTCCAGGTGTTCTACGTGCGCGGCGGCCGCATCCGCGGGCAGCGCGGATGGGTGGTCGACAAGGTCGAGGACGTCACCACCTCCGACCTCGTCGAGCACTTCCTCATCCAGGTCTACGGCGAGAGCGAGTCGGTGCCCCGCGAGGTCTTCGTCCCGGCCCTGCCGCCGGAGGAGGACGCCATGACCGAGCTGCTGTCCGAGCAGCGCGGCGGGCCCGTCCGGCTGCGCGTCCCGCAGCGGGGCGACAAGAAGGCCCTGCTGGAGACGGTCGCGCGCAACGCCCACGAGGCGCTCAAGCAGCACAAGACGCGCCGCGCGTCCGACCTCACCACCCGAAGCCGCGCCCTCCAGGAGATCCAGGAGGCCCTGGAGCTGGACGACGCGCCCCTGCGCATCGAGTGCTACGACGTCTCCAACCTCCAGGGCACCAACGTGGTCGCGTCCATGGTCGTGTTCGAGGACGGCCTGGCCCGCAAGAGCGAGTACCGCCGCTTCACGATCAAGGCCGTGGAGGGGCAGGACGACGTCCGGTCCATCCACGAGGTCATCACCCGCCGGTTCCGCCGCTACCTCGCCGAGAGCGAGAAGACGGGCGAGCTCGACGCCCTCGGCGAAGCCTCGGAGGCGGCCGAGGAGACCTCCGGGCAGAGCGGGGCGGACGAGGGCGCGCACCAGCCGATCGACCCGGAGACGGGCCGGCCGCGCAAGTTCGCCTACCCGCCCAACCTGGTGATCGTCGACGGCGGCCCGCCGCAGGTCGCCGCCGCGCAGCGCGCCCTCGACGAGCTCGGCGTCGACGACATCGCGGTCTGCGGGATCGCCAAGCGGCTGGAGGAGATCTGGCTGCCCGGCGAAGCCGACCCCGTCATCCTGCCGCGCAACAGCGAGGGCATGTTCCTCGTCCAGCGAGTACGCGACGAGGCGCACCGGTTCGCCATCACGTTCCACCGGCAGCGGCGGTCGAAGTCCATGACGGTCAGCGAACTCGATAACGTTCCTGGTCTGGGCCCGGCGCGGCGCGCGGCGCTGCTCAAGCACTTCGGCTCGCTCAAGCGGCTGAAGGACGCGACGCCCGAGCAGGTCGCCGAGGTCCCGGGCATCGGCATGCGCAGCGCCGAGAGCATCGTCGCGGCACTGCACGGCGGCGCCGTCCCGGCGGGCGGCGCGGGCGACGGGGAGCACAGGGGGAGACGGTCATGACGAGCGAGACGAAGATCCCGGACATCGTGATAGTCACCGGCATGTCCGGGGCGGGCCGCAGCACCGCGGCCAAGTCCCTGGAGGACCTCGACTGGTTCGTGGTCGACAACCTGCCGCCGGGACTGCTCGCCACGATGGCCGACCTCGGCGGCCGGGTGAAGGACGCGGTGCCGCGCATCGCCGTCGTCGTCGACGTCCGCAGCCGCGCGTTCACCGAGGACCTGCACTCCTCGATCGCCGAGCTGGAGGCGCGCGGCGTCCACCCGCGGGTGGTGTTCCTGGAGGCCGGCGACGCCGACCTGGTGCGCCGCTTCGAGAGCGTCCGCCGCCCGCACCCCCTCCAGGACGACGGGCGCCTGGTGGACGGCATCGCCCGCGAGCGCGATCTCGTCCGCGAGGTCCGCGCCGAGGCCGACCTGGTCATCGACACCAGCGGCCTGAACGTGCACGAGCTGCGCAACAAGATCATCGGTTTCTTCGGCACCGACACCGGCGAGTCCAGCCTGCGCGCGACCGTCGTGTCGTTCGGCTACAAGTACGGCCTGCCCGTCGACGCCGACCTGGTGGTCGACTGCCGGTTCCTGCCGAACCCGCACTGGGTGCCGGAGCTGCGGCCGAAGACGGGCCGCGACGCCGCCGTCCGCGACTACGTCCTCGGGCAGCGCGGCGCAAAGGAGTTCCTGGACGCCTACTCCGAGGTGCTCCGGCTCCTCGCCGACGGCTACGAGCGCGAGGGCAAGCACTACGTGACCCTTGCCGTGGGATGCACGGGCGGAAAACACCGTAGTGTGGCCATGGCGGAACAGATCGCCGCCCGGCTGCGGGACGAGGGCATCGAGGTGCAGGTCGCCCATCGTGACCTCGGCCGCGAGTGACAGCCCGCGCCGGGTCCCGGCGGGGCACCCGGACGAGGAGAGAAACGGCACGGTGAAGCCGCCAGGCCCGAAGGTCGTCGCTCTCGGCGGGGGCCACGGCCTCTACGCCTCGCTGTCGGCGCTCCGCCGCGTCACCGACCGGCTGACGGCGATCGTCACCGTCGCCGACGACGGCGGCTCCAGCGGACGGCTCCGCCGCGAGCTCGGCGTGCTGCCGCCCGGCGACCTGCGCATGGCGCTCGCCGCCCTGTGCGGCGACGACGAGTGGGGGCAGACCTGGCGGGACGTTGTCCAGCACCGTTTCCGCAGCCAGGGCGACCTGCAGGACCACGCCGTCGGCAACCTCCTCATCGTCGCGCTGTGGGAACTGCTCGGCGGCGGCGCCGCACCCGGCTCCACCGTCGCCGGCCTCGACTGGGTCGGCCGGCTGCTCGGCGCGCACGGCCGCGTCCTGCCGATGGCCGCCGTGCCGATGGACATCGTCGCGGAGGTCCGCGGCGCCGACCCGTCCCGTCCCGACGAGATCACCCACGTCAAGGGGCAGGTGGCCTGCGCGAAGACGCCCGGCAGCGTGCTCGGGGTGTCGCTCGTGCCCGCCGACCCGCCCGCCTGCCCGGAGGCGCTCGCCGCCGTCGACGACGCCGACTGGATCGTGTTCGGCCCCGGCTCCTGGTTCACCAGCGTCCTGCCGCACCTCAAGGTGCCCGCGCTGGTCCGCGCCCTCACCACCTCCCGCGCCCGCCGCGCCGTCGCGCTGAACCTCGCCCCCCAGCCCGGCGAGACCGACGACTTCTCGCCGCAGACCCACCTGGAGGTGCTCCAGGCGCACGCGCCCGACCTGCGCGTGGACGTCGTCCTCGCCGACCGCGGCGTGGTGGACGACACCGCGGCGCTCGACAAGGCCGTCCAGGACCTCGGCGGGCGCCTCGTCCTCGCCGACGTCGCCGCCGACGACGGCTCGCCGCGTCATGAACCCGCCCGCCTGGCCCAAGCCTTCGTACAGATATTCGCCGAGTGACGACCGGCGCGGCCGTCATCGGCCAGACTGCTGGAAGTCCGATACGGGGAGGGTTCAACAGATGGCGATGACCGGTGTGGTCAAGGACGAGCTGAGCAGGCTCACGGTGCTGAAGCCGTGCTGCCGCAAGGCCGAGGTCTCGACGCTGCTGCGGTTCGCGGGCGGCCTGCACCTGGTCAGCGGCCGCATCGTGATCGAGGCGGAGATCGACACCGGGGTCGCCGCCCGGCGCCTGATCAAGGACATCGCGGAGGTGTTCGGGCACACCTCGGAGGTCGTCGTCCTCGCGCCGAGCGGCCTGCGCAAGGGCAACCGCTACGTGGTCCGCGTCTTCCGGGACGGCGAGTCGCTGGCCCGCCAGACCGGCCTCATCGACAACAACGGCCGCCCCGTCCGCGGCCTGCCCCGGCACGTCGTCGCGGGCGGCGCCTGCGACGCCGAGTCGGCCTGGCGCGGCGCGTTCCTCGCGCACGGCTCGCTCACCGAACCGGGCCGCTCCATGTCCCTCGAGGTGACCTGCCCGGGCCCGGAGGCCGCGCTCGCCCTCGTCGGCGCCGCCCGCCGCCTGAAGATCCACGCCAAGGCCCGCGAGGTCCGCGGTGTCGACCGCGTCGTCGTGCGCGACGGCGACGCCATCAGTGCCCTGCTCACCCGGCTCGGCGCCCACGACAGCGTCCTCGCCTGGGAGGAGCGCCGGATGCGGCGCGAGGTCCGCGCCACCGCCAACCGCCTCGCGAACTTCGACGACGCCAACCTCCGCCGCTCCGCCCGCGCCGCCGTCGCCGCCGGCGCCCGCGTCGCCCGCGCCCTGGAGATCCTCGGCGACGACGCCCCCGAGCACCTCGTCAATGCCGGCCGCCTCCGCCTGGAGCACAAGCAGGCGTCCCTGGAGGAACTCGGCCAGCTCGCCGACCCGCCCCTCACCAAGGACGCCATCGCCGGCCGCATCCGCCGCCTCCTCGCCATGGCCGACAAGCGCGCCGGCGACCAGGGCATCCCCGGCACCGATGCCAACCTCACGGCCGACATGCTGGCGCCGTAGTTCATTGGGGGGCGACACCCCATACCCCCCGGTCACGACCGGCCTGCGCTCGCTCCGCGCGCCTGCCCGTGACCCCGGCTGAGGTCGAGTCCTGGAGGGGACCTTGTGCTTCAGCCGAGAGGGTTTTCTAATCGCCTCTCAGGATGCGGGGGATCAGGTCTTCGCGTAGTTGGCCGTAGCCGGTTTCGGCCCAGACGCTCTGGGCGGGGTCGGCCTCGTAGTAGGGGACCGTGCGGCCGGCGCGGCGGTCGGTGAGGACGTCGGGGGTCTGCTTGTCGCGGGTGGCGCGGGCGCACGCGCGGCAGGTCCGGACGCGGAGGCGCTCGCGGGAGCCGACGGGGCGCCAGTCGAGCTTGTTCGTGGCGTCGCCGTGGAGGGGGTTGAAGAAGCACAGGGGGACCGGCGGGATCTCCGGCTTGCCGTTCGCCAGGGCCTGGGCGGAGGCGAGCGCGTCCCGGCCCTGGTCGACCAGGACGAGGACGCCGGCCAGGTCGGGGACGCCGTCCGCGGCGTCGAGGGTCTTCCCGGCGGCCTGGTAGGCGTCCAGGGCCTTGGCCATCAGGGCGCGGGTCCGCTCGTCGGTGGTGGGGACGGTGGTCTCGTCCAGAAGCTCGCCGAACGCGATGACCTCGTGGGACGCCTGCTCGCGGAGCTGGTCCCGCGTGGCGCGGCTCGCCGTGGCGAAGACCGTGCGCGGCATCAGCAGGCCGTCGCCTTCGCGGCGGACGGACGCCATGCGGCGGCGCCGCCACAGGAGGAGGCCGGCGACGCCGAGGACGGCCGCGCCCGCCGCGCCGGCGCCGAGCGGGACGAGCGAGCCGCCGTCCTCGTTCTCTGTCTCCTCGGATGCCGGCTGCGTGCTGCGGCGTGCGTTGACGCGCTCGTGGAGCTCGTCGGAGAGGCGGTCGTACTCCCGTGCGGCGGTGCCGGAGATGATCAGGTCGAGGGCGCGGGTGAGCCGGGCCGCGAGCGGCGCGTCGTCCATGGCCTGGTCGATGGTGACGGCGCCGGTGGCGTCGCGGGCGCCGTGGTCGCCGCCCCACTCCCGGGCCGTCAGGTTCTCGGTGTCGTCGTCGAAGGTGATGAAGATGCCGTCGCGGCCGAGGCGGTCGTGGACGACGGTCGCGAGCTGGTCGGCGTCCGTCCACGTGCCGCCCTTGACCATGGGGACCAGCACGATGAAGACCCGGGTCGGCGCCTTCTTCAGCTTCGTGAGGAGCTTGCGGCGCTCCGCGGCGGGGAGCGCGGAGGCCAGGGACGGGTCGACGTGGATCGGGGAGCGGCGCAGGGACGCGGCCAGCCGTTCGCCGGGGGACGGTTCAGTCAACACCGAGGTACCTCATCACGCTGGGGAGGAAGTTCTTGCCGCGGCTGCCCCACGCCGTGTCCTGCCACACTCCGGGGACGAGGGTGTGCGGGCGGCGGCCGTCCGGGCCGGGGATCGTGAGGAGGTGCTGCTCGCCGAGGCCGTACCGCTTGTCGAACTCGCGGCAGCGCTTGCAGAGCGGGCACTCACGGGGCACGCCGTTCTCCTCCAGCTTCCGGACGCGCTTACGGACGACGGACTCCCCGTGGAGCGGATTCACCAGGCAGGGCGCGGGCGGGGACGCGATGTCGCGGGTGAGCGCGATCTGTCCCTGCCGGGCGAGGACGATGGCGCCGACCAGGTCGATCGCCTTGTTCTCGTCGTCCTTGGCGTCGTCGTAGAGGATCTGGGCGGCGTCGTAGGCGGAGACGGCGTAGCGGCGCCCGCGTCCTTTGTCCGTGGCGGCGAGCAGGCGGTTCAGCCGTTCGACCTCCTTGGCCGCCTCGCGCCGGAGGCGGCGCATGCCGGGCTTGCGGCTCGTCCAGGAACTGCGGCGGACCTTGGTCTCGTCGCCGCGGCCGAGGAGAGCGAGGACGCCGATGCCGAGCCAGTACAGGACCGCGGCGCCGGCCGGGCCCGCGAGGAGGAGGCCGGTCAGGAGCGGAGACCTGATCTCGGGCTCGGCCGGCGTGAACTCGTTCTCCTTCCCGAACGGGTCGGGGGTGGAGTACATCTCCGGCGTCTCCGGTGATGCCGTGGGCGCCGTGGCGTAGCCGTCCAGGTGCCGGGAGATCCGGTCCGCAAGCCCGGTGAACGGACGCTCGGGGTCGGGCGGCTCGTAACCGCCCGGGTCGCCCTCGTCGAGGGGGGCGTAGGGGGGTCGGCGGGGGACGCGGAAGGCCATCGACTCCAGGTAGCCGCGGCCGTTGACCATCAGGTAGAGCCCGTCCCGGCCCGTGCGGTCGCGGAGCATGTGCAGGAACGCCTTGTCGTCTCCCTGCGACTCCGATTCGCTCGGGTTCGGCATCAGCACGACGTACACCGGCGTGCCGATCGATTTCGCGGTCGTGCCGATGGCCGCGTCGAGCCGTGCCCGGTCGGGCGCGCCGAGCGCTGCGGAGACGTCCGGGTCGACGAACAGCGGGTCCTTGGCGAGCGCCGCGGCGACACGTTCGAGCCGGTGGTAGGCGTGCGGCGGCGGTGCCTCCGCGGAGGCGGCGGACGGCCACGCGGCGAGGGCGACGGCGGCGAGCAGGACGAGGACCCGTCTCATCGGCGCCCCTTCGCCGGCGTCTTCTTTCTCTTCTTCTGTTTCACACGGTGGCGGATGAGCAGGGCGAGGATCGCCCCTCCGCTGAGGGCCGTCCCGGCGCTGAACACGCCCCGTTCGATGGAGGCCGCGCGCCGGTCGGCCGCGTCATCGGCGTCCAAGGCCTTTCTGAGTTCGGACTTGGGCTGCGGGCGCGGATGGTCGCGCCGCTCCCGGGCCCGGCCCGACAGGGCGATCTCCACGAACCGCTCGATCATCTCGGGCGCGCTCGCGTCGTGGGGGAGTTCGAACTTCGCGGCCCACCAGGCGTCGTCGACCTGGAGGCGCCGGCCCCCGCCGAACTGCCTCGCCTCGCCGTAACCGCCGGACGGGGCCACCACGATGTACACGCCGTCCTTGCGCAGCCGGTCCCGGAGCAGGGACACCAGGGAGGCGGTGGGGTTCTCCTCCCCCAGTCCGGAGGTGGGCGTCACCGCCACGTACGCGGGGACGCCGAGCCGCGCGACGGACGCCTTGATCCGCGCGGCCGCGTCGGCGGACAGGACGCGCGGAGCGTGGTCGGTCACATAGACGGGATCGCGGCGGAGCGCGGCGGCGAGGTTGTCCGCCCTGCTCACCGGCTTGGCGCGGTCCACCGCTGACGAGGGGGCAGGAATCAGCATCACTCCCACCAGCCCCACGAACAGGACGAAGCACCCACGCCACATGGTCGGGGAGTGTAGTGATGATCGTGCCGGATCCCCCCATCGGGGGAGCGGTGGATCACCCTGGAATCCCACGCGACCGGTGTCGGGCTACCCGTGGGTCATTGGATAGGGTCTGAGATGGGGGTGAACCCCGGATCGACCGTAGCTAACGATGTACGAGGAGAGCCGTTCCGTGACCATCCGAGTAGGCATCAACGGGTTCGGCCGGATCGGCCGTAACTTCTACCGCGCGGTGAAGGCGTCCGGGGCCGACATCGAGGTCGTGGCGGTCAACGACCTGACGGACAACGCCACGCTGGCCCAGCTGCTCAAGTACGACAGCATCCTCGGCCGCTTCCCCGAGGACGTGCGCGCCACCTCCGACGAGATCGTCGTCGGCGGGAAGGCGATCAAGGCCTTCGAGGAGCGCGACCCCGCGAACCTCAAGTGGAGCGACGTCGGCGCCGACGTCGTCGTGGAGTCCACCGGCTTCTTCACCGACGCCACCAAGGCCAAGGTGCACGCCGACAACGGCGCCAAGAAGGTGATCATCTCCGCGCCGGCCAAGAACGAGGACCTCACCGTCGTCCTCGGCGTGAACGAGGACAAGTACGACCCGGCGAACCACACGGTGATCTCCAACGCGTCCTGCACCACCAACTGCCTGGCCCCGCTGGCGAAGGTCCTGCACGACAACTTCGTCATCGAGAAGGGCCTGATGACGACGATCCACGCCTACACGCAGGACCAGAACCTGCAGGACGCGCCGCACAAGGACCTGCGCCGCGCCCGCGCCGCCGCGGTGAACGTCGTGCCGACCTCCACCGGAGCCGCCAAGGCGATCGGCCTGGTGCTGCCCGAGCTGAACGGCAAGCTCGACGGCTACGCGCTGCGCGTCCCGGTGCCGACCGGCTCGGCCACCGACCTCACCGCCACGCTGTCCCGCGAGGTGACGGCGGAGGAGGTCAACGAGGCGTTCAAGGCGGCCGCCGAGGGCCCGCTTAAGGGCTACCTCACCTACACCGAGGACCCGATCGTCTCCAGCGACATCGTCACCGACCCGGCGTCCTGCATCTTCGACTCCGGCCTGACCAAGGTCATCGGCGACCAGGTGAAGGTCGTCGGCTGGTACGACAACGAGTGGGGCTACTCCAACCGCCTCGTCGACCTCGTCAAGCTCGTCGGCGCGTCGCTGTAATCGACCGCCACCCGCGCCGTGGCCGCGCACGAACACGCGGCCACGGCGCGGCCGTGTACGGAAGGACATCGCAACCCGATGCGCACCATCGACGATCTCGACGTCGCCGGCCGGCGCGTCCTCGTCCGCGCGGACCTGAACGTTCCCCTGGAGGACTCCGGCCCCCGTCCGGGGGGTGTGGGGGGTCGCCCCTCCACCTTGATGCGGATCAGCGACGACGGCCGGATCCGGGCCAGCCTGCCGACCATCGAGGCCCTGCGGGCCCGGGGCGCCAGGGTCATCGTCTGCGCCCACCTGGGCCGCCCCAAGGGCCAGGTCAAGCCCGAGTTCTCGCTGGCCCCGGTGGCCGCGCGGCTCGGCGAACTGCTGGGCACGGACGTGGCGTTCGCCGCGGACGTCGTCGGCGACTCCGCCCGCGCCGCGGCCGAGGGCCTCTCCGACGGCGGGGTCGCGCTGCTGGAGAACCTGCGGTTCGAGCCGGGCGAGACGAGCAAGGACGACGCCGAGCGCGGCGCGCTGGCCGACCGGCTGGCCGCCCTCGCCGATGTGTACGTCGGCGACGGCTTCGGCGCGGTGCACCGCAAGCACGCGTCGGTGTACGACGTGCCGGCGCGGCTCCCGCACGCCGCCGGAGGGCTGATCGCCGCCGAGGTCGCGGTGCTGAAGCGGCTCACCGAGGACGTTGAGCGCCCCTACGCGGTGGCCCTCGGCGGCTCCAAGGTGTCCGACAAGCTCGGGGTGATCGACAACCTGCTCGGCAAGGCCGACCGCATCCTGATCGGCGGCGGCATGGTGTTCACCTTCCTCAAGGCCCAGGGGCACGAGGTCGGCAAGAGCCTCCTGGAAGAGGACCAGCTCGGCACCGTCCGCGAGTACCTGCGGCGCGCCGAGGAGACCGGCGTGGAGTTCGTGCTGCCAATCGACGTCGTCGCGGCCGCGGCGTTCGCCGCCGACGCCGCCCACGACGTGGTCGCGGCGGACGCGATCCCGTCCGACCGGCTCGGCCTCGACATCGGCCCGGAGTCGGGCAAGCTGTTCGCCTCGCGCCTCGCCGGCGCCAGGACGATCTTCTGGAACGGCCCCATGGGCGTGTTCGAGATGGAGCCGTACTCGCACGGCACCCGTGCCGTCGCGCAGGGCCTCATCGACTCGGGCGCGTTCACCGTGGTCGGCGGCGGCGACTCCGCCGCGGCCGTCCGGCGGCTCGGCTTCGACGAGGCCGCCTTCTCCCACATCTCGACCGGCGGCGGCGCGAGCCTCGAATACCTCGAAGGCAAGACGCTGCCGGGCCTGCAGGCTCTGGAGGACTGACCGATGGCCCCCGCGACACCGTCCGGCAGGCAGAGCGGCCGCAAGCCGCTGATGGCCGGCAACTGGAAGATGAACAAGACGCACCTCGAGGCGATCGCGCTCATCCAGAAGATGGCGTTCGCGCTCAAGGACGCCGACTACGACGCCGTGGACGTCGTCGTGCTCCCGCCGTTCACCGCGCTCCGCTCGGCGCAGTCGCTGATCGAGGCGGACAAGCTCGGCATCCAGTACGGCGCGCAGGACGTCTCCCAGCACGCCTCCGGCGCCTACACCGGCGAGATCTCCGCCGAGATGCTGGCCAAGCTCGGCTGCTCCTACGTCACCGTCGGGCACTCCGAGCGCCGCCAGTTCCACGCCGAGGACGACGCGGTCGTCAACGCCAAGGCCAAAGCCGCGCTCGCCGCCGACATCACCCCGATCGTGTGCATCGGGGAGGGGCTGGACGTCCGCAAGGCCGGCGGCCACGTCCCGCACTGCATCGAGCAGCTCGACGGCGGGCTGGAGAAGATCCCCGCCGAGCAGGTCCGGCGCACCGTGATCGCCTACGAGCCGGTCTGGGCGATCGGCACCGGCGAGGTCGCCACCCCGCAGGACGCGCAGGAGGTCTGCGCGGCCGTCAGGACGCGGCTCGCCGAGCTCTACGACGGCGGAGTGGCCGACGAGGTGCGTATCCTGTACGGCGGTTCGGTCAAGGGCGGCAACGTCGCCGGGATCATGGCGCAGGACGACGTGGACGGCGCCCTGGTCGGTGGTGCCAGCCTGGACCCGGGAGAGTTCGTCAAAATCTGCCGGTACCGGGATCTGCCCGCCTGATCAAAACTGATCAATTCTGCGTGAACTGGGGGTTCTTGCCGAACCAGCGGGCACTTCGTCGTACCCTTCGTAGCTGACGGGTAAACCGCCCGGCCCGACCCCCAGGTCCCTGAACTACAGACAAGGCGCTGAAGAAACGTGATCATCGCATCTTCCATCGTGCTCATCGTCACGAGCCTGCTGATGGTCGTCCTCGTCCTGATGCACAAGGGCAAGGGCGGGGGGCTGTCGGACATGTTCGGCGGCGGGGTCTCGTCCTCCCTGGGCGGGTCGTCGGTGGTCGAGCGCAACCTCGACCGGCTGACCGTGGGGGTCGGCGTGGTCTGGTTCGCCTCGATCATCGTGCTCGGGCTGCTGTTCAAGCACAAGGGCGTCTGAGCCGCCCGTCCAACACATGCGAGCGCCGCGCCGTCCCAGGAGGTCACGGGCGGCGGCGGAACACCAAGCGAGGAGTAATCCGTGGGTAGTGGCAACGCGATCCGGGGCAGCCGTGTCGGGGCCGGTCCGATGGGAGAGGCGGAGCGGGGCGACGCCGCCCCCCGCGTCTGGGTGACCTTCTACTGCGCCAACCGGCACGAGACCCGCCCCAGCTTCGCGACGGACGTCGCGGTTCCCGAGACCTGGGACTGCCCGCGCTGCGGGTTCCCGGCCGGGCAGGACGCGGACAACCCTCCGGCCCCGCCGAAGACCGAGCCGTACAAGACGCACCTCGCGTACGTGAAGGAGCGCCGAAGCGACGAGGACGGCGAGGCCATCCTCGAGGAGGCGCTGGCCAAGCTGCGCGAGAAGCGTGCCGCCGTGAAGCAGGCCATGCAGGCGGCGGCCCGCTGACGACCCTGCTCCACCCTGTGGCCCGGCCCCGCTGAGGGGTGCGGGCCACACGTCGTTCCCGGGCCTGCCGCCCGGCCCGTCAAGGGGTGTGACCTGGTTCGATATCGGCTTGCCTATCGGTTCCGGGTGGATATCCATATTGGACACCGCATGATCGGCTCTGGTCTGCTGGGCGGCGTCGGAACCACCTCCCGGGGGAAGCAGGTGCCGCCCCACGGGCCGCCGCGAAATGAGCCTGCCTGAAGTGAGAAGGCCATGACGGTCGCCGCTCCCGCGCCCGCCACCGCGCCGCCCGCCGCGGACCCCTCCGGCCGCCGGGTGGTCGTGACCGTCGTCGCGATCCAGCTCGCCGCCTGCCTGGGGTTCTTCTCGGTCATGGCGCACCTGGTCGCGCATCTCCGGCACGACCTCGGGCTGCTGGCCGGCACGGTCGGGCTCGTCCTCGGGGTGCGGGTCGGCCTGCAGTACGCGCTCCTGCTGCCCGTCGGGGCGGTCACCGACGCGATCGGCGCGCGGCGCACCGGGGCGATCGCCTGCGCGGTCCGCGCGGCGGGCTTCGCGCTGCTCGGCGCCGCCGGTGGGGTCGGCGCGCTGCTGTGCGCGGCCGTGGTCCTCGCCGTGGGCGGGGCGCTCTACAACCCCGCCGCCCAGAGCCTGCTGGCGGGGGTGGAACCCACCCGCCGGTCCGGAGGGTTCGCCGCCTACGTCGCGACCCAGCACATCGCGACGGTCGCGGGCCCGCCCGTGGGGCTCGCCCTGGTCACCCTCGGGCCGGGGTTCGGTGCCCTGGCGGGCACGGCCGCCGCCCTTTGGACGATCGCCGGGGGCCTGTTCCTCCTCCTGCCCCGGTCCGGCGGGAGGCCGGCGCCCGTCCGGTTCGGCGCCATCGCCGCCGGGGCGCGGGCGGCGCTCGGCGACCGCACGTTCCTGCTGTTCGCGCTGATGACCGCCCCCACGACGCTGCTCGCCACCCACATCATGACCGCCGTGCCGCTCCTCGGGTTCACCTCCGGCGCGGCGACCCTCGCCTTCTGCGTGTTGGCCGCGGTCGCGGCGGCCCTCCAGCCGCTGGTGGCGGCCGGGCGGCGGGGCGAGCGGCCGTGGGTGCTGCGCCTCGGGCTGCTCTGCGCCGCGGCGGCGTTCTGTGTCCTCGCCCCGCTGGACGGGACGCAGTCCGGCCCGCTGCTGCTCGCGGCCGTCCTGAACGGCGTGGCGAACGGCCTCATCCAGCCGGCGATCTTCCAGCGCGCCGCCCGGCACGCGCCGTCCGGACGCTTCGGCTCCTACTACGGAGTCCTGGCGTTCTGCGCCGGCATGTTCGCGTTCGCGGGGGACCTGGTGATCGGACGGATGTTCGACCTCGGACCGGCGGGCGCGGCGGGGGCGCTGCTCGGGGTCGGCGCCTTCGCGCTCGCCGCCGCGATCGGCACCCGTGGCCCGTGACTCCCGGCGTCGAATAATCTTCGGAGTACGGGACGTCCGGGCGCGTTGTCCGCACGGGAGTTCGGCGTCCGGCGGCGAGTTCGGGAGGCGGGGACGTGGACGCGATCGACCAGGCGATCCTCCGGCGCCTGCAGCGCGACGGGCGGCAGACCAACCGGGAACTGGCCGAGGCGGTGGGGATCGCGCCGTCCACCGCGCTCGAGCGCACGCGGGCGCTGCGTGCCCGGGGCGTCATCACCGGCGTCCACGCGGCCGTCGACCTGGAGCGGCTGGGGCGCGGCGTCCAGGCGCTGATCTCGATCAGGATCCGGCCGCAGTCGCGCGAGGCCATCGAGTCCGCCCGGGACAGCATGGCGTCGATGCCCGAGACGATCGGCGTCTTCGTCGTCACGGGCAACGAGGATTTGCTGGTGCACGTGGCCGTGTCGAGCACCGCCTACCTGCGCGACTTCGTCCTCGACCGGCTGGCCCGCCGCAAGGAGTACGTGGACGTCCGGACGATCGTCGTGTACGACTACGTCCAGCCGGTGGAGCAGTCCGAACTTCCGTCGGCGGGGCCGCCCGAGACCCGAACCTCGTACAGATGAGCGACGGTTCCGGTGCGCCTCGTCGAATGAATGACCGGCATGCGATGGCTGAGTCGAACGAACGACGTCGTGTCGGATGATAGGCCGCATATTTTCCTAGCGTCGGTCGCATGTACCGACGAAACACTTCCTTCGGCACGGGGTCGGTTCTGGCCGCGGGCGTGCTGTGGGGGACGGTCGGTCCGGCGCAGGTGCTGGCCGAGTCCTCCGCCGGTGCCGTCGCGGTCGGCGGCGCCCGGATCTTCTCCGGCGGGCTGATCCTCGCCGTACTGGTCCTGGTGACGGACCGGCGCGCCTTCGGCGCGCTGACCCGGCGGGCCTGGCCGCCCGTCGCGGCGGCCTCGGCCGCGACCGGGATCTTCCAGGCGTCGTTCTTCAGCGCGGTCGACCGGACCGGCGCCGCCGTCGCGACCGCCGTGGTGTTCGGGCTCGCCCCCGTCTCCACCGGCCTCTGCGAGCGGCTCGTCCTCGGCACCCGGCTCCGCCGCCGCTGGTGGGCGGGCACGGCCTGCGCGATCGGCGGCGTGGCGCTGCTGATGGTGCCCGCGTCGGCCGTGCGCGTCGACCCGGCCGGGATCGCGCTCAGCCTCGTCGGCGGCACCTGCTTCGGCGTCTACACGGTCTCGGCCAAGGTCCTGACCGGCCGGGACGTGGCGATGACCGCCGCGGTGTCGGTCACGCTGCTGGCCGGGGGAGCGGCCCTGCTGCCCTGGACGCTCGCCGAGCTGCCGGCCCTGGCCGAGCCGCGGTCGGCGGCGCTGGTGGCCTGGCTCGGCGTCGCCGCGACGGCCGTCGCGTACATGGCCTTCGTCGCCGGCCTCGGCCGCGTGACGGCCGCGACCGCGGGAACGCTCAGCCTCGCCGAGCCGCTCGTGGCCACCGCGCTCGCGATCGCCGTCCTCGGGGAACGGCTGTCGGCGCCCGTCGCGGCCGGATCGCTGCTCCTGCTCGGAGGCCTGTTCGTCGTCTCGGTCCCGGCGAAGGCCCGGCGCCGGCGGGAGGCGGCTCGGTATGATGGCGGGTACGCGACTGGCGCAGTCAAGGTGGAGACGACCACCGGGGAGCGAAAGTAGTCCGCACACCGCGCGCCTGGGTGTACGGGTCCCCGTCGCCGGGGCGCCCGAAGTCCCGGCGCCAACAGCGCGGAGGCTTGCGATGCACGAACCGGCCGTACCTCACCTGCAGGGTCAGGACCCCGAGATCGCCGGGCTGGTGGAGGCCGAGGCCCGCCGCCAGTACGAGAAGATCCGCCTGATCGCCTCGGAGAACTACGTCTCGACCGCGGTGCTCGAGGCCGCCGGCACCGTCCTGACCAACAAGTACTCCGAGGGCTACGCGGGCAAGCGGTACTACGAGGGCCAGCAGAACGTCGACCCGATCGAGCTGCTCGCCATCGAGCGGGCGAAGGAGCTGTTCGGCGTCGAGCACGCCAACGTCCAGCCCTACTCCGGCTCGCCCGCCAACCTCGCCGTCTACATGGCCTTCCTGGAGCCCGGCGACCCGGTGATGGGCCTGTCGCTGCCGATGGGCGGCCACCTCACGCACGGCTGGTCGGTGTCGGCGACCGGGAAGTGGTTCCGCCCCGTCCGGTACGACGTGCGCGCCGACACCGGCCGGGTCGACATGGACCAGGTGCGCGACCTCGCCCTCAAGGAGCGGCCGAAGCTGATCTGGTGCGGCGGCACCGCCATCCCGCGCACGATCGACTTCCCCGCGTTCGCCGAGATCGCCCGCGAGACCGGCGCGGTGCTCGCCGCCGACATCGCGCACATCGCGGGCCTCGTCGCCGGCGGCGCCCACCCGTCCCCCGTCGGCCACGCCGACGTGATCACCACGACCACGCACAAGACGCTGCGCGGCCCGCGCGGGGCGATGATCATGTCGACCGCCGAGCACGCCAAGGCGGTCGACAAGGCCGTCTTCCCCGGCCTGCAGGGCGGCCCGCACAACCACACCACCGCCGCGATCGCCGTCGCGCTGAAGGAGGCCGCGCGGCCCGACTTCACCGGGTACGCCCGGCAGGTCGTCGCGAACGCCAAGGTCCTCGCCGCCGCGCTGCTCGACCGCGGCTACGACCTGATCTCCGGCGGCACCGACAACCACCTGATTCTCATCGACCTGACGAACAAGGGCGTCGCCGGCAAGCCCGCCGCGCAGGCCCTCGACCGCGCCGGGATCGAGCTGAACTACAACGCCGTCCCGTTCGACCCGCGCAAGCCGTTCGACCCGTCCGGGCTCCGGCTCGGCACCGCCGCGATCACCACCCGCGGCGTCGGCGAAGACCGGATGCCGCGAATCGCGGAGTGGATCGACGAGGTCGTCCAGGCCGCCGCCAAGCAGGACGAGACGGTCGTGGACCGGGTCGCCGGGCAGGTCCGCGAGATGCTCGCGGCCTACCCGATGCCCGGCTGGAAGGCCGCGCCCTGACCCCGGCGGGGGAGGGCCTCAGCGCGGGCGCAGCAGTGTGATCATGCGCCAGGCCTCGGGGTCGGTGAGGGCGACCGCGCCCTCGCCGGCCCCGAAGTCGCCGTACTGCGCCACCGCCTCCAGGCCGCCGGCGAGGCGGAGCGCGGCGTCCAGCTCGGTGGCGCTCCAGAACCGGTAGGGCACCACGTCGCGGATCACGCGCGTCGCCCCGTCCCCGGTGATGGTCAGGGTGACGTGGTCGTCGGAGATCTGGGTGACCGGGTCCAGCCGGTCGGAGGGCTCGCCCCACCGCACGCCCGCCTGCACGCCGTCCCGCTCGACCGTCCAGCCCGTGCTGACGCTCGGCTCGTCGCCCAGCCGGTCCCGCGGGTGCGACATCTCCACGATGTAGAGGCCGCCGGGAGCGAGGTGCGCGGCCACGCGGCGCAGGTGCGCGACGAACGCGTCCAGCGTCATCAGGTGGGACGTGGAGTCCAGCATGGTCACGACGAGGTCGAACCGGCGGCCGAGGGCGAACCGCGTCATGTCGTCCTGGACGACCTCCAGCTCGACCCCGCCGCGCTCCGCCTCGCGGGCGGCGTAGGCGCACATCCGCGGGTTGAGGTCGAGCGCCGTTGCGGCCACCCCGCGGCGGGCGAACTCGCGGGCGTGCTCGGCGGGCCCGGCGGCCAGCTCCAGCACCGTCGCGGGCGCCGCGCCCCGTTCGGCGCACCAGGCGAGGAGCACGTCCACCTCGGCCGGCACGTCGCGGAACGAGCACGCCAGGTCGTACGCCCACGGGTCGTCATAGATGCCGCTCACCCGCCCATCCTGCCAGCGCCCCGCCGGTCCCGGCGGGGCGGCCGTCGAGCCGCAGCCTGATCTCCACGACCTCGGTGTCCTCGGTGCGGCGCGTCCGCCCGCCGAGCGAGGTCAGCAGGCGCCGCATCCGCGCGTTCTCGCTGAGCGCCGTCGCGCGCACCTCCACCAGGCCGCGGTCGCGGGCCAGCGCCAGCAGCAGCCCGGCGAGCCAGCGGCCGAGCCCCCGCCCCTGCCAGGCGTCCTCGACCAGGAGCGCGAGCTCCGCGACGCCCGGATCGACGACGTGGATGAGGTGGGCGAGCGCGAGCAATGACCCGTCCGGCCCCTCCGCGACCAGCGTCAGGCCGCGCGACCGGTCGCAGAACCGCTCGATGACCCGCCGCGGCGGGTACGGCTTCGGGCTGAAGTACCGCATCCTCCGGCTGTCCTGCGAGCAGCGCTCGTGCAGCGCCCGGACGGCCTCGGCGTCGCGCCGCTCGATCGGCCGGACGACCACTTGCGTGCCGTCGCGCAGCACGATCCGTCGGGACGCGGGACGGCGGGACGCGGCGGGCCGCGCGGCCCGCACCAGCGCGTCCGCCCGTGCCGCCTCGGTCGCGGTGAACGGCAGCCCGAACCTGCGCAGCCGCACGGAACGGCCGCGGACCGGCACGTCCAGGACGCACCGGTCCGGTTCCCCTTCCTCGCGGGGCTCGTCCGCGGGCGAGGCCCACCGCGCCTCGTCGGCGCGCAGCAGCTCGCCCAGGACCTCGGGCACCGCGTGCGGCTCGGCGCGCAGGCGGGCGGCCAGGGCGAGGGCGCGGGTCGGCTCGTCCACCAGCTCGTGCGGCCGGGCGGGGAGCACCGCGGTGCGCGCCCCGCCCGCCGCGCCCAGCGTCTCGGCGAGGGTCCGCGCGTCCGCGCCGCCCCGCGGCACGTCCACGATGAACTCGTCCACCACCCCGTCGGCGTCGAGCTGGACGGACAGCCCGAGGATGTTGGCGCCGCGCCGGCCCAGCGCGGCGGTGAGCAGGGCCAGCCGGCCGGGCCGGTCCTCGATCTCGGTGCGGATGCGGAACAGCGGCATGGGAACGTTCCCTCCGGGGTCCGGGAGCCCCGTTCGTGCCCGGTGCGGTCGCCGACCAGGCTCGCCGACGCGTGTTACGCGACCGCTACGTCATCGTGTGCCAGGGGTTTCACATTCCGGACGGGGGGTTGAGCCGCCCGCGCCGACCGCCTAGCGTGCGGTAAGTGATCGACCCCGTGAGCGGTGAGCACGTCAACGATCGACCCCGGCCCGGCCCGTCCACGACGCGGCTGCCGCTGCTGCTCCCCGGCTCGCTCAGCGACGAGCAGCGAGCCGTGTACGAGGCGGTGACGGGCGGCCCCCGCGCCGCCGGCCGCACCCCGCCGTTCGGGCTCGCCGACGACATCGGCAGGCTCCAGGGCCCGTTCAACGCCATGCTGTACAGCCCGGCCGTCGGGCTCCCGCTGCAGGACCTCGGCGCCGCGCTGCGCTTCCGGACCGGGTTCACCAAGCGCGAGCGGGAGATCGCGACGCTGGTCGTCGCGGCGCACGCCCGGTCCGACTACGAGTGGTACGCGCACGAGCGGATCGGGCGCCGGCACGGGCTCGGCGACGACGAGATGGACGCGCTGCGCGAGGGCCGCGCGTCGATGTTCGCCGACGTCCGGGAGCGCGTGGTCTACGAGGCGGCGCGGCAGCTCGCCGCCGAGGGCGACCTGGCCGACGCGGTCTTCACCGAGGCCGCCGCGACGCTCGGCCGCGCGGCCGTCGTCGAGCTGGTCGCGCTCGTCGGCTACTACCAGGCGCTCGCGCTGCAGCTGCGCGTCTTCCGAGTGGGCGTCCCGGAGGGCGAGCCCACGCCCGAGTGGCCCGCGGAACCCGCCGCGGGGGACGGCGATGTCTGAGGTGCTGCGCACGGTGCGGCTCGTGCTGCACCCGGTGTCGATGCGCGACCACCGCGCCCTGCTGACGCACTGGACGGGGCCGCTCGTCCGGCGCCACCTGTTCGACGACCGGATGGTCACGCCCGTCCAGGTCAGCGAGATCATCGAGGCCAGCGAGCGGGACTTCGCGACCGAGGGGTACGGGCTGTGGGCGCTGCGCCCCGCCCGCTGGTCCGCGGGCGCCGACGACCCGGCGCCGGGCGACCCGCTGGTCGGCGTCGCCGGGCTGAGCCACCACGAGGGGCCGCTCGGCCACGGCGTAGACGTGGAGATCCTCTACAGCCTGGAGCCGGACCACTGGGGTCGGGGCCTGGCCGCCGAGGCGTCCCGCGCGGTGCTCGACTACGCGTTCGGGGTGGTCGGGGTGCACCGGATCACCGCCGAGATCGACATGGCCAACGCCGCGTCGGCGGAGATCGCCCTGCAGCTCGGGATGCGCCGGTGGCGGGACGGGCCCGCCGGTCCGGACGGCGCCGCCTATTACGCGGCCGACCGGTCACGCTGGATCGGATCCCGTCGAATCGTCGATGCGGTCCCATAGATTCCGTCGTCAAAGGTTGATTTCGGTGCGGAATACAGCAGTATGAGCCCATGAGTTCCTCCACGGGCCGGGCGCCGCTCGCCCCCGGCTTCGTCAACGGCGGCGTGTCCTTCTGGTACCGGGACGCCGGGCGCCCCGTCCCCGGGGCCCCGCCTGCCGGGCCCGCGCACCGCCGACGTGTGCGTCGTCGGCGCCGGGTACACCGGGCTCTGGACGGCCTACTACCTCAAGCGCGCCCGCCCCGACCTGCGGATCGTCGTGCTGGAACGCGAGTTCGCCGGGTTCGGCGCGTCGGGCCGCAACGGCGGCTGGGTACTGGGCGAGATCGCCGGGTCCCGGGAGCGCTACGCCGCCCGGCACGGCCGGCCCGCCGCGATCGCGCTGCAGCGCGCCATGTTCGGGGCGGTGGACGAGGTCGTCCGGGTCGCCGCCGAGGAGGGCATCGGTGCCGGGCTCGTCAGGGGCGGCGTCCTGCACGTCGCCCGCAACGCCGCCCAGCGCGCCCGGCTCGCCGCCATGGTCGCCGAGGCCCGCTGCTGGGGCTGGACCGACGACGACCTCGTCCCGCTGCCCGCCGGGGAGCGCGACGACCGGCTGCGCGTCGAGGGCGCGACCGGCGCCGCCTGGAGCCCGCACTGCGCCCGCGCGCAGCCCGCGGAGCTCGTCCGCGGCCTCGCCGGGGCGGTCCGGGACCTCGGCGTACGGATCTACGAGGGGACGCCCGTCGTCCGCATCAACGCGCGCCGCACCGGCGGGCCCGCCGCCGCCGTCACGCCGTACGGGACCGTCACGGCCGGGTACGTCCTGCGCGCCACCGAGGGGTTCACGGCCGCGCTCCCCGGGCACCGCCGCGACTGGCTCCCGATGAACAGCTCCATGATCGTCACGACCCCGCTGCCCGCCCGGACCTGGAAGGCGATCGGCTGGGAGCGCCGCGAGCTGCTCGGCGACATGGCGCACTACTACATGTACGCCCAGCGGACCGCCGACGACCGGATCGCCTTCGGAGGCCGGGGCCGCCCCTATCGCTACGGGTCCCGCATCGACGACGGAGGCCGCACCGAGCCGGCGACGATCGACGCGCTCTGGACGATGCTGACCGCGATGTTCCCCGCCGTCGCCGACGAGGGGCAGGTCGACCACGCGTGGTCGGGCGTCCTCGGCGTGCCCCGCGACTGGTGCGCGACGGTGGTGCTCGACCACGGGACCGGCCTCGGCCACGCCGGAGGCTACACCGGGCACGGCGTCGCCAGCGCGAACCTCGCGGGCCGCACCTTCCGTGACCTCGTCCTGGGGGAGGACACGGAGCTGACCGCGCTGCCCTGGGTGAACCGGCGCGTCCGCCGCTGGGAACCGGAACCGCTGCGCTGGCTCGGCGTCCACGCGATGTACGCCCTCTACCGCGCGGCCGACGCCCGCGAGACGTCCGCCGGGTCGGCGCGGACGTCGTCCCTGGCGCTCCTCGCCGACCGGATCACCGGCCACTGACGAGGGACCCGCCCGGGGTCAGGAGCGCCCGCCCTCCTCGCCGGGCGCAGGGGCGGCCGCGTGCTCCACGATGCCGGTGAGCAGCGCGACGAGCCGTTCACGGTCGCCGGGGGAGAGCCATCCGAACAGCCGCCCCCCGACGGCGTTCGCCGTCTCCGCGGCCGAGCGCGCGCGCCGCCGTCCCTCGGTGGTCAGCTCGATCGCGTAGGCGCGCCGGTCGCGGGCGCTGCGGTTGCGCACCGCGAGCCCGAGCCGCTCCAGCTCGTCCATGATCCGGACGACCGCGGACTTGTCCAGGCCGAGGAGCGCGCCGAGGCGCCGCTGGCTGGTGGGCCCGAGCCGGTCGAGCGCGGATAGCACGGCCGAGTGCCTGGTCTCGATCCCCAGCGGCCGCAGCTCGTCGCTCAGCGCGCCGCGCGCCGCCTGGTGGGCGGAGGCGAGCAGAAAGCCCAGCGCGGCGTCGTCCGTCCGCGGGTCGCCGAGCGGGGTCGGCTCCGGAGGTTGGTTGTCCACTCCGTGGATTTTAGTGCCCGTCGATATAGTCTCAAGCAAGACATTCTCATATACTCCTAATCGGGCGGCCGCGACGAGAGGTTGGAGGCACGGATGCGCGCTGAGGACGAGGACCGCGCGGCCGGCGGTCCGAGCCGGCGGCGGGTACTGGCGTCGGCCGCGGCCGCCGGCGCCGTCGCCGTGACCGGGCTGGGCACGGCCGGCGCCGCCGCGGCGCCGGGGCGCGGCCCGCGGGCGGGACGGATCGACACCCACCACCACGCGCTCCCGCCCGCGCTGCGGGCGTGGGCCGTCGAGCACGGCCTGCTGCCGCCCGAAGGCGGGCCGAACTGGGGCCGCTGGGACCTCCACCGGACCCTCGACACCATGGACGCCCTCGGCATCGCCGCGGGGGTGGCGTCGGCGCCCGCGCCGCCCGAGGCGCTGCGCGACCGGGAGGTCGCCGTCTCGGGGACGCGCGTGTTCAACGAGTCGCTCGCCGGCCTGATGCGCGACCATCCCACCCGGTTCGGCTTCTTCGCCTACCTGCCGCAGTTCCACGTCGACCTGGCGATCAGGGAGGCCGCCTACGCCCTGGACGAGCTGGGCGCCGACGGCGTCCTGCTGATGGCCAACGCGGGCGGCCGCTACCTGGGCGATCCCGTGTTCGAGCCGCTGTTCGCCGAGCTGGACCGGCGCCGCGCGGTCGTGTTCGTGCACCCGGCGGGGCTCGCCGACGCGCGTCCCGTCCCGGGCATCGAGGAGTGGATCGCCGACTTCATGCTCGACACGACCCGCACCGCGCTCAGCCTTATCACCGCGGGGACCCTCGACCGGCACCGGCACCTGTCGGTGATCCTCTCCCATGCCGGGGGCTTCCTGCCCTATCTGGGCGGGCGGGTCGAGCATGCGGGCCGCGAGGGCGAGGGGCCGAGCCCGGAGGCGTTCCGGCGCGCCGTGCGGCGCTTCTACTACGACACCGCCATGCCCGCCTCCCCGTACGCGACGCCGACGCTGCTGGCCGCGGCGGGCGCGGGGCGGCTGCTCTTCGGCACCGACTGGCCGCAGATCGACCGCCCCGAGGTGGACAGGACGGTCGCGCTGCTCGACCGCGATCCGTCGCTGACCCGGCGGGCGCGCGCCGCCGTCGACCGGGAGAACGCGCTGCGACTCCTGCCGACCCTGGCGCGGCGGCTCAGGGGGTGAGAGCCGGGCCGCCGCGCCACGTAGGGATGGCGCGGCGGCCCACCGCCGCGTCGAACGCGGCACGAGCCAGCAGGCGCGTGGAGTCCAGGGTCGGCAGTGGCGAGACGTCCGGCGTGACCAGCAGCGGGATCTCGGTGCACACCAGCGCGACGGCGTCGCAGCCCCGCTCGGCGAGCCGGCCGATGATGCGCACGTACTCGCGCCGCGAGTCCTCGGTGAGGACGCCGTTGACCAGCTCCTCGAAGATGATCCGGTTGACGGTCTCCCGGTCGGCGGCCTCCGGGACCTCGGCGGCGATGCCGCGCGCGGCCAGCTCCCGCGGGTAGACGGGGCCGTCCATCGTGTAACGGGTGCCGAGCACGCCGACCCGCGTGCGGCCGTCGCGGGCGGCCCGGTCGGCGACGACCTGCGCGATGTGCAGGCCGGGCAGCGCGAGGTCCGCGCCGGGGCGTTCGAGGGCCATGTGCGCGGTGTTGTCCGGGCACACGAAGAAGTCGGCGCCCGCGGCGGCGAGCCGCCGGACGCTCTCGGCCAGGGTCTCCCGGATCGAGTCGTGGTCCCCGGCGTCCCAGGCGGGCATGCTGCGCGCCAGCGCGATGAGGTCGAGCGTCACGTCCGGATGGTCGTCGGGGCCGAGCTCCCGGAAGCCCTCGTGGCAGAAGGTCCGGAAGCACAGCGCGGCGCCTTCGGCGCTGTGGGCGAGGATGCCGAGATGCCTCATGGTCCCGCTCCCGTTCGATATGGCGAACAAACGTCCAGTAGCCTGAACATACCTGACATGTTCGCTGTGTCGAACACCCGGACTTCTGGAGCGAACACATGGACCTGATCGCGCTGATCGCGGCGTCGATCCGCCGCGAGCGCGAGCGCTCCGGGCTCTCCCAGACCGAGCTGGCCAGGCGGGCCGGGCTGGCGAAGTCGACGCTCTCCCAGCTGGAGTCGGGCACGGGCAACCCGAGCGTCGAGACCCTCTGGGCGCTGAGCACCGCTCTGAACGTCCCGTTCAGCCGCCTCGTCGACCCGCCGCGCCCGGCCGTGCGGGTGATCCGCGCGGGGGAGGGGCCGGCCGCGCACTCGGACACGTCCGACTACACGGCCGCGCTGCTCGCGTCCTGCCCGCCGAACGCCCGCCGCGACCTTTACCGCGTCACCGCCGAGCCCGGGGCGCCGCGCCTGTCCGACCCCCATCCGCCGGGCACCACCGAGCACGTCGTGCTGAGCGCGGGGCGCGCCCTCGCCGGGCCCTCGGCCGAGCCGGTCGAACTGGCCCCGGGCGACTACATCACCTACCCCGGCGACGCCCCGCACGTCTTCGAGGCCCTGGCCCCCGGCACCTCAGCGATCTACCTCATGGAGCACACCTGAGGTCAGGCCAGAAGGGACGTCAGCGAGCGCACGTCCTCCACGCCGGCGAGGCCGTAGACGGTCTCGGTGATCCGCTCGGCCCGGGACTCCGTGACGCGGCGCAGGGCGTTCAGCCGGAACTTCGTCGCCAGCTCGTCCGCCGAGAGCGGGTTGCCGGGACCGCCCCGGTTGGCGTCCACCCGCTCCTCCAGGAGCGCCCCGTCCCGGGTGCGGACGCGCAGGACGGCCGGGAACTGGTGCGGGAAGATCTCGTCGCAGCGGGCGTCCGGCACGCAGCGGACCTTCGTGGCCAGCGCCAGGCGACGGGGGTCCGCGGCGGCCTCGTCGGTGAAGTCCTCGTGGAAGACCCCGAGCCCGCCGCCGCCGAGGAGGGCGGCCGCGACGGTGTAGGGGCCGGAGAACGCGGCGTGGTACCCGGACTCCGGACGGGCCTTGTCCTCGTGCGGCTCGCCGATCGTCCGCAGGACGGGTGTCGGCGCGCCCAGCTCGATCGACTCGACGTCGTCGGGGTCCAGGCCGCGGGCACGCAGGCGCAGCGCGGCGTCGATGCCGGCGTGCGTGAAGTGGTTGCACGGATACGGCTTGAAGAAGATGCCGGGAAGCTCCCAGTGCTCGCCCAGGCCGGACGTGAGCGCGTCCAGGTCGACCCGGTCGCCGCAGAACGCCTGGAGCAGGCCGAAGCGGCCTTCGAGGACGGTCGGCGGCCCCGTGATCCCCGTGCGCGCGAGCCCGGCCGCGGTCACGGCGGCGTGCGCGGCCCACCCGCAGTGGATCCGCTTCACGGTGCCGCCGGTGCGGTTGGCCTCCAGGATCCCCGAGCCCATGCTCGCCGCGATGCCCATGGCGTGGGCGATCCCGGCGGCGTCCAGGCCGGACAGCACGGCGGCGGACGCGGCGGCGCCGACCGCCCCGCAGATCGCCGTGGCGTGCTGGCCGCGCTCGAAGAACACCGAGTTGCCGAGCGCGCGGTCGTACCCGGCCATGCCGAGCCGGACGGTGATCTCGACGCCGGCCCCGACCGCGTCCAGCAGCCGGGCCCCGCTCTCCCCCCGCGCCTCCGCGACGGCCAGCGCCGCGGGCACCACGGACGCCGACGGGTGCAGGACGGACGGCAGGTGCGTGTCGTCGAAGTCCAGCGAGTGGGCGAGCGTCCCGTTGAGCAGGGCGGCGCTCGGCTCCGGGAGCCGCGCGCCGGTGCCGATCGCCGTGGCCCGGCCGGCCCCGCCCCACTCGGCGACCAGTTCCCCGACGGCCCTGGCCGGGCGCTCCCCGGTGGCCGCCAGGCTGTTGCCGAGCGCGTCCAGGACGCGCCGGGCGGCGTCGGCGCGCAGGTCCGCGGGCAGGCCGCGGGACGCGGCGGACGCCGCCAGTTCCGCGAGCCGCTGGACGGGCGTCATGCCGACACCGCGGCGAGGGGGCGGACGGGGGAGCCGGTCCCGCCCTTGATCCGCAGCGGGGCCAGCACGAACACGAACTCGTGCAGCCCGGCCTCGGCGAGCGCCTCCAGGTTCAGGTGCTCCAGGATGAAGATCCCCGACTCGACCAGCAGGATCCGGTGCACGGGCAGCACCGCGTGGCCCGCGCCCTCGGGGATCTGTTCGTAGGCGGTCGTGTCGGCGCCCGTCGCGGTGATCCCCCGCTCGGCCAGCCACCGCGCGGCGGACGGGGTCGCTCCCGGCACGCCGGTCTCCCTGCCGAGGTAGGCGGTCGCGTCGCCGAAGGCGCGGGCCCACCCGGTGCGGATCAGCGCCACGTCGCCGGGCCGGGGCTCCGCGCCCGCACGCTTGGCGGCGAGGTCGAGGTCCTCGGCCGTCACGCCGTGGCCGGGCGGCAGCGTCGCCACCTCGTGGACGGCCGCCACGTCCAGCAGGACGCCCCGGCGGAGCAGGCCGGGGAGGTTCTCGGCCCCGTGCCGGGTGAAGACGCCCCCGCGCTGCGCGTCGGCCGCGGAGACCCCGCCGTGCAGCCTCCCGTCGTGGCTGACGTGGGAGAGCGCGTCGATGTGCGTGCCGACGTGCCCGCCCGTCACGATGATCTCGTTGGCGGCCGAGCCGCCGTCGGGGCGCTCCATGTCGCCGTGCCGCCGGATCAGCGTCATCCGGAATCCCGGATGGTTGGGGGAGCAGGGCATGCCGGTGAAGAACGGCTGGCCCAGCTCGATGAGCCGGACACCTCCGGCCACGGCGGCGAGGAGCGGGTCGGTCATGGGGTGCGGCCTTCCTTGAGAGGGCGGGCGGCGGACTCGGCGGAGGCGGCGGCGTCGAGCAGCCAGGCGGCGCGCTCGACGACGGCCCTGTCCACGAACCGGCCGGCGGAGTCGATCCACGCGGCGTCGCCGCGCTCGGTCACCTGGCTCATCAGCTCGCGCGCCCAGGCGACGTCGCCGGGGTCGGGCGCGCAGGCCTCGTGCACGACGGGGATCTGCGCGGGGTGGATCACCGAGCGGCCGAAGAACCCGGCTCGGCGCCCGGCGAGGGTTTCGGCGCGGAGCCCGTTCAGGTCGCGGACGGCGGTCCACACGCTCTGCGGCGGGGACGGGAGCCCGGCGGCCCGCGCCGCCACCACCACCCGCGACCGCGGCCACGCCAGCGCGTCGCCGCCGGACACCCGCAGGTCGGCGGCCAGGTCGGCCTCGCCGAGCGAGATGCCGGCGACCAGCGGGTGCGCCGTCGCGAGGGCCATGGCGTTCTCGACCCCGAGGGCCGACTCCAGGACGGGGAACACCGGGACGCCGAGCGCGCCGGCGACGCGGCGCAGCTCGTCCGGGTCCTCGCACTTGGGGATCCGGACCCCGGCGAGCCCGCCCGGCGCGCTCGCGAGCAGGGCGATGTCGTCGGCGCCGTCCGGCGTGGCGGGCGCGTTGATCCGCACGTGGGCGCCGTGCCCGGCGGCGAGCGTGTCGAGGACGGCGCGCCGCGCCCGCGCCTTGGCGGACGGGGCGACCGCGTCCTCCAGGTCGAGGACCACCGCGTCCGCCTCCGACGCGAGCGCCTTGCCGATGCGGTCCGGCCGGTCGCCCGGGACGTAGAGCCACGAGCGGGGCGTCACTTGATCACGCCCTTCGCGCGCAGGTCGTCCAGGCCGGCCCCGTCAACCCCGTAGCGGGCGAGGATCTCGGCGGTGTGCGCGCCGAGCGGCGGCCCGGCCGACTCGATCCGCCCCGGGGTCCGGGACAGGCGGAACAGGATGTTCTGCATCCGCACCGGCCCCAGCTCGTCGTCGGGGACGGTCGCGATCGTGCCGAGCGCCTCGAACTGCGGGTCGGCCATGACGTCGGCGGCGGTGTAGACAGGAGCGACCGCGGCCTGCGCCTCCTCGAAGGCCTTGACGACCTCGTCCCGGTCGCGCGCGGCGATCCACGAGCCGACGGCCTCGTCCAGCACGTCGGCGTGCGCGGCGCGCTCGGCTCCGGTGCCGAACCACGGCTCGTCGATCAGCTCGGGCCGGCCGACCAGCCGCATCACGCGCTCGGCGATCGACTGGGCGCTGGTGGAGATCGCGACCCAGCCGCCGTCGCGGGTCCGGTAGGTGTTGCGCGGCGCGTTGTTGTGGGAGCGGTTGCCGGTGCGGGCCTGCAGCTCGCCGAGCTGGTCGTAGGTGATGATCTGCGGGCCGAGCAGGGTGAGGATCGGCTCGATGATGGCCAGGTCGACCACCTGCCCCTCGCCGGTCGCCTCCCGCGCCCGCAGCGCCGTCATCACCGCGAACGCGGTGGTCAGCGCGGCGATCCCGTCGGCGAGGCCGAACGGCGGCAGGGTCGGCGGGCCGTCCGGCTCCCCGGTGATCGCGGCGAACCCGCTCATCGCCTCGGCGAGCGTCCCGAACCCGGGCCGCCCGGCGTACGGGCCGGTCTGCCCGAACCCGGTCACCCGCGCGAGGACGAGCCGCGGGTTGACCTCCCGCAGCTCGTCGTAGCCGAGGCCCCAGCGCTCCAGCGTCCCCGGCCGGAAGTTCTCGATCACCACGTCGGCGTCGGCGGCCATGCGGCGGAACAGGCCCTGCCCCTCGGGCGAGCCGAGGTAGAGGGTCATCGCCTTCTTGTTCCGGCCGAGCATCTTCCACCAGAGCCCGACACCGTCGCGCTGCGCGCCATGGCTGCGCACCGGGTCGCCGCGCGGGTGCTCGATCTTGACGACCTCGGCCCCGAAGTCGCCGAGCAGCGTCGCGGCGAGCGGGCCGGCGAACAGCGTGGCCGCGTCGAGGACCCGGACTCCGGACAGGGCGTCGGTCATGGACGGTACCGCCTTCGAGGGAAGATCGTTCCGCTAAGAGAAACGGTGGTCGGTCATTCGGCCGGTTCGCGGACGCGCCCCGGACTTTCCAAATTCGCACTGCTTGTTGAGTCACGTCAAGTTAGCTCTAGATATTGACCGGGTGGCGTGACGGGTGCCACGATGGCGCATCAGTGACCTGTTGTTCCTCCTAGCGGAACATGGAAGGGCGGAACATCGGGCAGAGCGGCGGGAGAGATGAATGTCGGCTCGAAAGCTCGCCGCCGGGCTCGGGGCCTGTGCGGTCCTGCTGGCCGCGGCCGGCTGCGGCGGCTCGGCGCCGTCCGGCGCGGCCGGAGTCGCGGCCGGACGCGACGAGGGCCCGGTCAAGATCGGCGCGCTGCATCCGGTCAGCGGCGCCAACGCGGCGGACGGCCAGCAGATGCGGCGCGGCGCGCGGATGGCGGTGGAGGCGATCAACGCCGCGGGCGGCATCAGGTCCCTCGGCGGACGCAAGGTCGAGCTGGAGACCGGCGACACCCAGGGCAAGGCGGAGGTCGGCCAGAGCGAGGCCCAGCGGCTCATCTCCGAAGGGGCGGTCGGGCTCGTCGGCACCTATCAGAGCGCCGTCAGCACCAACGTCGCGGTCGTCGCCGAACGCAACCGGGTGCCGTTCGTCATGGACGTCACCGCCTCGGACGCGATCTTCGCGAACGGCTACCGGTACTCGTTCCGGGTGCAGCCCGGCAGCGCGGCCATCGCGGGCGCCGCCGCCCGCTATCTCAAGGAGGTGTCGGACCGGGCGGGCAAGCCCGTGCGGAAGGTCGCGTTCCTGCATGAGCAGACCGACTTCGGCAGCGGCGCCGCCGAGGCGTTCACCAAGGCGGCCGCGAAGCTCGGCATCGAGGTCGGGCCGGACATCAGCTACGACGCGCTCACCGTGTCCGACCTCACCGCGCAGGTCACCCAGGTCAAGGCGTCCGGCGCGGACGTGCTGGCCGTCGCGGGCTACTACCGCGACAGCCTGCTCGCCGCCAAGGCGATCGCCGCGGTGAAGCCGGACCTGAACGCGGTCTGGGGCGTCTCGAACGGCGCCTTCGACCAGCCGAAGTTCGTCACCGACGGCGGCGCCACCGCCGAGCGGATCTTCAGCACCAACTACCACTTCGACGCCAGGAACCCGAACACGGCCCGGCTGCGGGCGGACTTCCAGCGGCGCTACGGCGCCCCCATGCGCACGGGCGCGGTCCTCGCCTACGACGCGGTCCAGGTGATCGCGCAGGGGGTGGAGCGCGCGGGCACCACCGACGCGGAGAAGGCGCGCGACGCCATCGCGTCCTCGAAGGTCGAGCCCCTCACGGTCGGGACCGGCCCGATCACGTTCGCCCCCAACGGGGACAACAGCAACGCCCTGCCCGTCCTCATGCAGGTCCAGGGCGGCCAGGTCAGGCAGGTCTATCCGCAGGAGAAGGCCGAATCCCAGCCCAACTACTCGGTGACGTGGCGGTCATGAGCAACATCGGAACCAAGGCCCAGTCCCCTCCCGCCCCCGCCGTCCGCCGCCTCCTCGGCGGCGACGGGACCGGGGCCCTCCTCAAGCGCGCCGCCGTCACCGGCGGCCTGGTGGCCGCCGCGATCGCGGTCGCCCTGATCAAGTCCGGCAGCGGCCTGGTCGTCTGGCAGTCGGTGGTCACCGGCCTGCTGATGGGCGGGCTCTACGGCCTCATCGCGATGGGCCTCACGCTGATCTTCGGCGTGCTGGACATCGTCAACTTCGCGCACGGCGCGCTGCTCGCCATCGCGATGTTCATCTCGTTCGGCGTCGTGCAGGGCACCGGCCTGCACCCCTACCTGACCCTGCTGGTCGCCGTGCCGGCGCTGTTCCTCATCGGCGCGGTCGCGCACCGCGGCCTGCTCGCCGGGGCGGGCGGCGCGTCCCTGGAGAACCAGCTGCTCATCACGCTCGGCCTGTCGCTGCTGCTGGAGAACGGGCTGCTGATGTTCTTCGGAGCCGAGCCCAAGAACGTCGCACTCCCCGGCGACTTCCAGTTCTCGCTGTTCGGCGCGGTCGTGCCGGGCGCCCGGCTGTACGCCTTCGTCGGCGCGGTCCTGATCGGCGCCGCGCTGTTCTGGCTGCTGCGCCGCACCCGGCTCGGGACGGCGATCCGCGCGGTCGCCGCGAACGGGCAGGGCGCCGAACTGGTCGGCGTGAACGTCCGGCGCGTCCACACCCTCACGTTCGCGATCGGGACGGCCTGCGCCGGGGCCGCCGCGGTGCTGGCCGCGCCGCTGGTCACCGTCACGCCGACGCTCGGCGAGCAGTTCAACATCACCGCGTTCGTCGTCGTGGTGCTCGGCGGTATGGGCAACGTCGCCGGCGCGCTCGCCGGCGGGCTGCTGATCGGGCTGGTCGAGCAGCTCACCACGATCTACATGGACGGCCAGAGCTCGCTGCTCGGCGTGTTCGCCGTCTTCCTGGTCGTGCTGTTCCTCCGGCCGCAGGGACTCTTCGGGGGGCGGTCATGACGGGCATCACGCTGACCGGACGCCCCGGCGCGGGCGCCGCCCGCCCGGCCAAGGCGCCGCCGCTGCGGCCGCAGAACCGGCAGCTCGCCGTCCTCGCGGTGCTGCTGGTGGCCGCGATCCCGCTGCCGCTGGTGCTGCCGCCCGCGCAGGGCGCCGTCGCCGTCCGCATCCTGATCTTCGCGCTGACGGCCATCGGCTGGAACGTGATGAGCGGGTTCGGCGGGATGTTCAGCTTCGGGCACGCCGCGTTCTTCGGCCTCGGCGCCTACACCAGCGCCTACCTGCTGGTCGAGCACGATGTGTCGCCCTGGATCGGGATGCTCGCCGGGATGGCGGTCGCCGCCGCGGTCGCCGTCGTCATCGGATTCTTCGCGTTCCGGTACAAGCTGAAAGGCGCCTACTTCGCGCTGGCGACGTTCGCGTTCGCCGAGATGCTGCGGCTGGTCGTCACGACGACGGAGTTCACCAACAAGGCGGTCGGGTTCACCGTCCCGCTCATCCAGGGCGCGTCGTTCTGGAAGATCCAGTTCGCGGCGGACTCGCCCGCCTACTTCTGGATCGCGCTCGGACTCGCCGGCCTGGCCGCCCTGGCCAGCATCCTGTTCCTGCACTCGCGGACCGGCCGCTACGTCACCGCCATCCGCGACGACGAGCTCGCCGCGGCGTCCCTCGGCACGCCCGTGATGCGGTACAGGCTGGTCACGGTCGCCCTCTCGGCCGCGATCACCGCGGTCGCCGGCGCCTTCTACACGCAGTACTACCTGTTCGTGAACCCGGACCTGGCGTTCGGGTCGGCGGTGTCCATCCAGGCGATCGCGACCGTCGTCATCGGCGGCATCGGCACGATCTGGGGCCCGGTCGTCGGCGCGGTCATCCTCGGCGCGCTGTCGGACGTCACCGCCACGCTGCTGCGGACGCCGCCCGACTCCCTGAGCTTCCTGCAGGGACGGAGCGGGCTCGACGTCGCCGTCTACGCGGTCCTGCTGATCCTGATCGTCCGGCTGCTGCCCAAGGGCATCGTCGGGACGATCTCCGAGAGGTGGCGCAGATGAGCATCCTCACCGTGACCGGCGTCGGCAAGGGCTTCCGGGGCCTGCGGGCCCTGTCGGAGATCGACTTCCAGGTCGGGGAGGGCGAGATCCTCGGCGTCATCGGCCCCAACGGAGCCGGGAAGACGACGCTGTTCAACGTCATCTGCGGAGCCCTCGCCCCCGACGCGGGACGGGTGGAGTTCGGCGGCCGGGACGTCACGGGGTCCTCGCCCGACCGCATCGCCCGCGCCGGCATGGTCCGGACGTTCCAGCTGATGCGGCCGTTCGGGAGCATGACCGTCCTGGAGAACGTCGCCCTCGCCGCCCAGCACCGGCGGCAGCCGCCGCTCAGGCTGCGCAGCCGGTCGCTGGACGTCGTGGAGCGCGTCGGCCTCGGGCCCTGGGCGCACTGCAACGCCGCCGAGCTGCCCACGGCCGGGCTGAAGCGCCTCGAACTCGCGCGGGCTCTGGCGATGCGGCCGAAGGTCCTGCTACTGGACGAGGTGCTCGCCGGCCTTGTCCCGGCCGAGCGCGAACCCGTCCTGGACCTGCTCGCGGCGCTCCGCGCGGAGGACGGCACGACGCTGCTTTTCATCGAGCGCATCATGGCCGCGGTGATGCGGCTGTCCGACCGGGTCCTCGTCCTGGACCAGGGCCGGGTGCTGGCCACCGGAACGGCCGAGGAGGTCACCTCCGATCCCCGGGTGATCGAGGCGTATCTCGGAGAGGAGCCCGGCGATGCTGAGGATTGACAAGCTCTGCGCCGGCTACGGGCGGATGCGGATCCTGCACGAGATCGACCTGCGGCTCGGCGAGGGCGAGATCGTCGCGCTCGTCGGCGCGAACGGCGCGGGCAAGACCACGACGCTGCGCGCGATCTGCGGCCAGCTGCGCCCGGAGTCCGGCACGATCACGTTCGGCGGGTCGGCGACGGCCGGGCGGCGCCCCGACCAGCTCGTCCGCGACGGGCTCGTGCACGTCCCCGAGGGGCGGGCCCTGTTCGGCACGCTCACCGTCGAGGAGAACCTGCGGATGGGCGCCTGGACGTGCCCCGCCGAGACCGCCGCCGGCCTGCGCGAGGTGTTCGAGCTGTTCCCCGCCCTCGCCGAGCGCCGCACGCAGGTCGCGCAGACGTTCAGCGGCGGGCAGCAGCAGATGCTCGCGATCGGCCGCGCGCTGATGGCCCGGCCGAGGCTGCTCATGCTGGACGAGCCGTCCACCGGCCTGTCGCCGAAGCTGACGTGGGCGGTGCTGGACGCGGTCCAGCGGATCCGCGACACCGGCGTCGCGGTGCTGCTCGTCGAGCAGAACGCCAAGCAGGCCCTCGGCATCGCCGACCGCGCCTACGTCATGGAGAGCGGGTCGACGGTGCTGCACGGGACGGGCTCCGAGCTCGCCGGGTCCGCCGCGGTCAAGAAGGCGTACCTGGGCCTGTGAGCAACGCGGTTTCGACGGATGCGCGGACGGCCACGGCCCGGCTGGGGGAGTGGGCGGCCCGCCTGGACGTGGCCGGCGTTCCGGCGCCGGTGCTCGACCGGCTGTCGCTGGTCCTGCTCGACGCCGCGGGCGTGACCGCGCTCGGCGCCGGGCAGGACGGCATGCGCGCGGTGCGCTCGTCCTGGAACGCGCCGGACGGGCCCGCCCCGCTCATCGGCGGCGGCCGGTGCGTCCCCGTGGACGCCGCCGCCTGGCTGAACGCGATGGCCCTCGTCTGCCTCGAACTGGACGAGGGCAACAAGTACGCCAAGGGGCACCCGGCGGCGCACGGCTTCCCGGCGGTCCTGGCACTGGCGTGCGAGCTGGACGCCTCCGGGCGCGACACCGCCGCCGCGCTCCTCGCCGCCTACGAGGTCGCGTCCCGGTTCGGGCGGGCGACGCGGCTGCGGCCCGGCGCGCATCCGCACGGCGGCTGGGGCGTCGCGGGCGCCGCCGCCGGGTGCGCCCGGCTGCTCGGCCTCGGCCCCGGCCGGGTCGCCGCCGCGATCGACACCGGGGCCGGGCTGCCGGTCGCCGGCCATTTCGCGTCCGCGACCGGCGGCAACCCGGTGCGGGACGCGTGGATCGGCGCCTCCAACCTGTCCGGCCTGGTGGCGGCGCGGATGGCGGCCGCCGGGATCGCCCGCAACACCGGCACGGCGGCGCTCTCCCTCGGGAGCCTGCTGGGCGAATTCGACCCGTCGGAGCTGACCGGCGGCCTCGGCGAGCGCTGGGACATCACGCGCGGCTACTTCAAGCGGCACGCCTCCTGCTCGTTCACCCACCCGGCCGCCGACGCGGTGCTCGACCTGCGCGGCGGCCTCGACCCGTCCCGGATCACCGGGGTCCTGGTCGAGACGCACGCGCTCGGCGCCGGGCTGGGCTCGGCGGAGTGGGACAACCGGCTGTCGGCGATGTTCTCCACGCCGTTCGCCGTCGCCGCGGCCCTGCTCGACGGCGAGGTCGGGCCGCGCACGGACCCCGGCGACCCGGCCCTGCGGGCGCTGGCGCGGCGCGTCCGGCTGGCGGAGGCGGCCGACCTGACCGCGCGCCTCCCGGACGAGCGCGCCGCCCGCGTCACGGTGTCGCTGGACGACGGGACGACCCGCACCCGCGAGATGACGAACCCCGTCGGCGACGCCGACCACGACCCGCTGGAGGAACGGGACGTCCTGGCGCTTCTCAAGGGCTGGCTGCCCGGGCACGCGGGCCTGGTGGACCGCGCGGCGGCCTTCGCCCGCGCCCTGCCCGCCCTGGACCACGTCGGCGAGGCCCTGCGCGGGCTCGCCGGCGACGAGACGAAGGAGCCGCACTGATGCGCGCACTGGCGGTGACGCCGATCCATCTGCCGCCGGAGGAGATCCGGCGCAGGCAGGCCCGCTACGACCGGCTCGCCCCGCCCGGCCTCGCGGTCGAGTTGCGCGACGTCGGCCCGGCCGCGCCCGGGTCCCTCGACGACGAGGCGTCGGTCCGGGCGTCCGAGCGGGAGGTCGCCGCCGCGCTGGCGGGGGCGCGGCAGGGCTTCGACCTCGCGTTCCCCGACTGCGTGCTCGACCCGGCCGTCCCGGACGGCCCGGCTGACCAGGGCGTTCCGGTCAACGGGCTGCTTAAGCTGAGCGGTATGCACCTTGCCGCGGCGAACGTCCGGTTCGGGGCGGTGGTGCGGAACGAGGCGATCGGCGCGGAGCTCGGGCGCCGCCTCAAGGGCTACGGCCTGGAGGCCTATGTCGCCGGGATCGCGATCCTGGAGCTGCCCTTCGACGCCATCGCCGACGCGGACGCCTGGAACGCCGCCCTCGCCGAGGCCGTGGACGCGCTCGCCGCCGCCGGCGCCGCCGCCGTGATCAACGGCTGCTCGGCCGTCGACGTCGAGGAGGACCGGTTCGCGGCCCGCGTGGTCGATCCCACGGCCCTCGCCCTGAAGCTGATGACCCTGACGACGGCGGGGAGGAGCGCGTGACCGGCGGTCCCGACCTCGTCGTCGCGGGCGCGGGCGGCGGCCTCGCCGGTGCGCTGCGCGCCGCCGAACTCGGCCTCACCGTGCTCGTCGTCGAGGCGAGCGAGCACTTCAGGCGTGGCAACAACACCTCGATGTCCACCGCGATGTTCCCCGGCGCGGGCTCCCGCTGGCAGGCGTCCGAGGGCGTCGGCGACTCGCCGGAGCGCTTCGTCGCCGACATCATGGCCAAGACCGGGGGACAGGCGGACGCCCGCCTCGCCCGCACGCTGGCCGGCGTCAGCGGGCCCCTCGTGGACTGGCTCGCCGACTCGGCCGGGCTGCCGCTGTCCCTGGTGACCGACTTCACCTACCCCGGACATTCCGTACCGCGCTGCCACTCGGTGCCCGGACGGCACGGCTCCACCGTGATCGACCACCTCGCGCGCCGCGTCCGCGACGACCCGGGCATCGACCTGCTCGTCCCGGCCAGGCTCGTGGACGTGCGCACCGGCCCGGACGGCGCGGTGGACGCCGCCGTCGTCCAGTACCCGGACGGGACGCGCGAGGACATCCCGACCGGCGCGGTGCTGCTCGCGACCAACGGCTTCGGCGCCGACCGCGCGCTCGTGGAACGCCACCTGCCGGAGATCGCCGGCGCCCTCTACCAGGGCGGCGACCAGTCCCTGGGCGACGCGTTGCGCATCGGCGGCGGCCTCGGCGCCGCCACCGGCTACCTGGACGCCTACCAGGGCCACGGCGCCGTCGCCGCCGGTGCGGGCACCCTGGTCGGCTGGGCCACCGTGATCCACGGCGCGATCATGGTCGACCGCGGGGGGCGCCGGTTCGGGAACGAGACCCGCGGCTATTCCGAGTACGCCGCCGAGCTGGCCGCCCGGCCCGGCGGCACGGGCTGGATCGTCCTGGACGAGACCGTCGCCGGGCAGTGCGAGCGGTTCAAGGACTTCCGGGACACCGTCGAATCCGGGGTGCTCGTCTGGGCGGACGACGCCGAGGGCCTCGCCGAGGCCACCGGCCTGCCCGCCGGAGCCCTCGACGCCGAGCTCGCCGCGAGCGGCGCCGCCGCACGCGGCGAACGTCCCGACGACCACGGCCGCACCCACTGGGAACGGCCGCTCGCCCCTCCGTACGCCGCCGTCCGCGTGGTCCCCGCCCTGTTCCACACGCAGGGCGGGCTGCTCGTCAACGGGGACGCGGCCGTCGTCGATCCGGACGACCGGCCCATCCCCGGCCTGTACGCGGCGGGCGGCGCCGCCGCCGGGATCTCCGGTCACGGCGCCGGCGGGTACCTGCCCGGCAACGGCCTGCTGCCCGCCTTCGGGCTCGCCTACCTGGCGGCCGGCGCCGTCGCCCGCGGCAGAGCCCCGGAGACGGCCGCCCACATGACCACCCGCGAGAACTGAGGAGAGATCTCATGGCGACGACCGAGCTGCTGCTGAAGAACGTGCGGGTGGTCCGCCCCGACGCGCCCGAGGGCACCGAGCCCGAGCTCGCGGACATCGCGGCCAACGACGGCACCATCGTCCGCGTCGCGCCCGGCCTGCCGGACGACGACGCCGCCACCGTGGTCGACGGGCGCGGGCGGCTCGCCTTCCCCGGCGTCGTGGACGCCCACCAGCACTGGGGCATCTACAACGAGCTCGCGACCGACACCCGCAGTGAGAGCCGTGCCAGCGCCCAGGGCGGTGTCACCACGTCCCTGACCTACATGCGCACCGGCCAGTACTACCTGAACAAGGGCGGGCCTTACCGCGAGTTCTTCCCCGAAGTGCTGAGCGCGGCGCAGGGCAACGCCTACGTCGACTACGCCTTCCACCTCGCGCCGATGACGGCCGAGCACATCGGCGAGATCCCGTACCTCGTCGAGGAGCACGGCGTCACCTCGTTCAAGGTCTTCATGTTCTACGGGAGCCACGGCCTGCACGGGCGCTCGTCCAGCCAGAGCGACTTCCTCATGACGCCGCCGGACGAGCGCTACGACCTCGCGCACTTCGAGTTCGTCATGCGCGGCATCCAGCAGGCCCGCGAGCGGCTCGCGGAGTACGCGCCGCACATCTCGCTGTCGCTGCACTGCGAGACCGCCGAGATCATGACCGCCTACACCAGGATGGTGGAGCGCGAGGGGTCCCTCAGCGGGCTGCGCGCCTACAGCGCGTCCCGCCCGCCGCACTCGGAGGGGCTCGCCGTCACGATCGCGTCCTACCTCGCGCACGAGACCGGCCTGCCCACCATCAACCTCCTGCACCTGTCGTCGGAGAAGGCGCTGTCGGCCGCACTCACCATGGCGGGCGCGTTCCCGCACGTCGACTTCCGCCGCGAGGTCACCATCGGGCACCTGCTCGCCGACGTCGACACCGCGCACGGCCTCGGCGGCAAGGTCAACCCGCCGCTGCGCGACCGCGCCGACGTCGAGGCGCTCTGGCGCCACGTGCTCGCCGGTGAGGTCGACTGGGTCGTCAGCGACCACGCCTGCTGCCGCGACGAGATGAAGTTCGGCGCCGACCGCGACGACGTCTTCGTCGCCAAGTCCGGCTTCGGCGGCGCCGAGTACCTGCTGCCGGGCCTGGTCGGGGAGGGGCTGAAGCGCGGCCTGCCGCTCCAGCGCGTCGCACGGCTGACGTCCTGGAACCCGGCCCGCCGCTACGGCCTGCTCCGCAAGGGCGCCCTCGCCGAGGGCTACGACGCCGACATCGCGCTGGTCGACCCGGACGCCTCCTGGACGGTCCGCGCCGCCGACTCCGAGTCCGCCCAGGAGTACACGCCGTTCGAAGGGTTCGCCATGACCGCCCGGGTCACCGACACCTTCGTCCGCGGCCACCATGTGTACGCCGGCGGCCGCGTCGCCGGCGACCCGGTCGGGCGCTATCTGCACCGCGGCCGGTGAGCCCGTTCCCTAGGATCGTCCAGTGACCGATCAGACCGCCGCTCCACCCTCGGGGGGAACCGAGGTCGCCGGGCGCGTCGCGGACGTGCTGCTGCTGTTCGCCGGTGGGCCCGAGCACCTCGGCGTCACCGCGATCAGCCGCGAGCTCGGCATCTCCAAGGCCGTCGTCTACCGCATCCTGCAGTCGCTGGTGTCGCGGGAGATGCTGGAGGCGGGCACGTCCGGCTACCGGCTCGGCCCCGCCGCCGTCGCCCTCGGCGTCAGCGCGCTGCGCGCCTTCAACGTCCGGCAGGCCGCCGCGCCCGTCCTGCGCCGCCTGCGGGACGACACCGGCGAGACGACCACGCTGTCCGGGCTCGTCGGGGACGAGCGGGTCTACCTCGACCAGTTCGAGAGCCCCCACGAGGTCAAGATGACCGTCGAGGTGGGCCGGCGCTTCCCGCTGCACGCCGGCTCCTCGGGCCGGGTGATCCTCGCCTTCCTGCACGGGGAGCAGCGCGAGGCGATCCTGGCCCGCCCGCTGGCGGCGCTGACCGAGCGGACCGTCACCGACGTGGAGGCCCTGCGGGCCCGGCTCGCGGAGACGTCCCGGGAGGGCGTCGCCGTCTCCCTCGGGGAGCGGCAGGCCGACGCCGGGTCCGTCGCCGCGCCGCTCTTCGGCCCGGACGGCGAGGTGCACGGCTCGATCAGCGTGTGCGGCCCGCGGCACCGCTTCACCCCGGAGGCCGTCGATCGCTACCGGACGCTCGTCCGCGACGCCGCCGAGCAGATCACCCGGACCTGGACGACGCACCGCTACACGGTGCGGTAGTGCGTGGTCAGGCGTCCCTCGTCGTCCAGGACGTGGAACGCCAGGCCCGGGGGAGCGCCGTAGTCGGCGATGTCCCCGCCCTGCCAGGGCAGGGTGAGGGTGGACACGACACCGGGCGCGACGAGCAGCGGCCGTCCGGCGAAGGTCGTGGCCGCCGCCGTGTGGGCATGCCCGCACAGCACGGCCACCACCTGCGGGTGGCGGGCGATGACCTCGGCCAGGCGCTCCTCCTGGAACTGGCGGATCTCGTCCACGTACGGGATCCCCAGTTTCACGGGCGGGTGGTGGAAACAGACGAACACCGGTTCCCCGGGGACCTCCGCGAGCCGCCGGTCGAGCCAGCCGATCGTCTCCTCGTCGAGGAGCCCGTGATCCTTCCCGGGGACGGTCGAGTCGCACATCGCGAACGTGGCGCCCGCGATCCTGTGGACCTGGTTGATCGGACCGCCGGCGGGCGGCTCGTCGAGGAGGACCTCGCGGTACGGCGCGCGCACGTCGTGGTTGCCGGGGCACATCAGCACCGGATGCGGGGACGTCAGAACCTTCCGGGCCCGCTCGTACTCGGCGGTCTCGCCGTGGTCGGCGATGTCCCCGGTGACGAGGACGGCGTCGACCGGCACGGCGTTGACGTGGTCCATGACCCGCGCGGTGCGCTCGAAGCTCCGGTCGCCGCCGTCCAGGTGCGTGTCGCTGAGATGGGCGATGACAATCATGCCGGCGAATCTAGGCCGTCACCGGACCAGAACTAAGATCCGGTTACATGCCGAAATCTTGGTCCGGTTCCGTCGACCTGCATCTGGACATCGATCCGTCCGGCGGCCGCCGGGCCGGCCTGGAGCGCGCCCTCCGCGCCGCCATCGGCACCGGGCGCCTCGCCCCCGGCGCACCGCTCCCCTCGACCCGCACCCTCGCCGCGGAACTCGGCTTCTCGCGCGGCACCGTGAGCGCCGCCTACGACCAGCTCACCGCCGAAGGTCACATCGTCGCCGTCCCCGGCTCCGGCACGCGCGTGGCGGACCACGTGCACCCCGGCGGCTCCGCGGCCCCGCCGGGCCGGACCGGCCTCCGTTCCGCCGAGGCCGGCCTGCCCACCCCGGCGGACCGGCCGCGCGCGGAGCCGCCGGCGCACGACCTTCTGCCCGGACGGCCCGACCTGAGCACGTTCCCGTCCACGGCCTGGCTGCGGTCGACCCGCCGCGTCCTGGCGACGGCGCCCCCCGAGGCGCACGCGCTCGCGGATCCGCGCGGCCGCCCCGAGCTGCGCGAGGCGCTGGCCGGCTACCTCGGACGGGCTCGGGGCGTCCACGCCGACCCGGCGCGGATCGTCGTCACCTCCGGCTACGCCCAGTCCCTCGGCCTCCTGGCCTCCATCCTGCGGGACGCGGGCGCGGCCTCGTTCGCGATGGAGGATCCTGGGCACCCGTTCCACCGTGCGATCGTTCGGCGGGCAGGGCTGGACGTCGCACCGCTCCCCGTGGACGACCAGGGCGCGCGTGCTGGGGCGCTCGAACGCGCCGCAGCCGCAGTGCTCACTCCGGCGCATCAGTACCCGTGCGGCGCCACTCTCCGCCCGGACCGCCGCCGCGCCTTCGTCACCTGGGCGCGCGACACCGGCGGCCTGGTCGTGGAGGACGACTACGACGGCGAGTTCCGCTACGACCGTCAGCCCGTCGGCGCCGTGCAGGGGAACGCCCCGGATCACGTCGTCTACGGAGGGACGGCGTCCAAGACCCTGGCCCCCGCGCTGCGCCTGGCCTGGACGGTGCTGCCGCCGCGCCTGGTCGAGCCCTTCGTGGAGGCCAAGCGCCTCGCCGACGCCCACACCCAGTCGCTCGCCCAGCTCGTCCTCGCCGACCTCATCGAGACGAACGCCTACGACCGCCACATCCGGGCCTCCCGCCTCCGCTACCGGCGGCGGCGCGACCTGCTGGTGGAGACGCTCCGCTCCCGCGTCCCGCACGTCCGCGTCGAGGGCGTCGCGGCGGGCCTGCACGCCCTGATCGTGCTGCCGGCCGGCGGTCCGGACGAAGGCGATTCATGCGCCGTGCCGCGTCCCTCGGGCTGGCGCTGATGCCCCTCCGCGACCACTGGCAGAACTCCGCGGGGCGGCCGCAGGGGTTGATCATCGGCTACAGCACCCCGCTTGCCTCCGCCTATCCGCGGGCCCTGGACGCGCTGTGCACGGCGCTCGCCTGAGCGCATGAATCCGCCGCCCCGCCCCAAGTGGGCGAGACGGCGGATTCCGCGCGACGGTCTACGCCTTACCGGCCGTGGTGGTGGTGGCCGTGGTGGTGACCATGGTGGTGACCGTGGTGGTGGCCGTGGTGCCAGCCGCCGTGGTGGTGGCCGTGGTGGTGGCCGTGGTGGTGCACGCACCTCTGAAGAAGGAAATTCCAGTGCGTCCCGTAGGGGCACGTGCGGGACACCGAGGGCTGAGCCGTGGCCGTCTGCGAGGCGCTCGCCGTCGCCGCGGGTCCGAACGCGGCCAGGCCAGACGCCATGAGCAGGCCGGCCGCGGTGAGCGCCGCCGAGCGCAGCGGAGTCCGAATCTTCATGCTTCCTCCAGTGGTAAGGGCACCGGGCCCGTGTGTGCTCACCAGCAAACCCGACCTGTGATCAACTGACTACAGAGAGCAGGTATAGAGGCGCCCCAGAACACGATGGATCTCGGGTGCGCGTCGGTGATGGGCCCGGCGCCGCCCGCGCAGGAGGTGCTTACATGCCGTTCGGACCGGGTTTCCGCCAGAACGGGTCGCGTCCGATGAATCCGAGCATCTGGGTTTGGACATCCGCATCGGCCGGTACGTCGACGTGAGGTCCGTACTGGCCGGAAGACCGGAGAACGTCCTCTATCGGCCGCATCCCGTCGAGGAGTTGCGCGCAGAAGTCGGGGTCCAGGCCATCGTCCTGGCCGGTGGCCCTGGAGAGGTCCCAGGTGTGCATGAACACGTCGGCCGTGTAGAACCGGTCGATCGCTGTGTCCAGCGGAAGGCTGCCGATGTGCGGGTTGGTGAGCTTCCGGTCAGGCGTCTCCGGATCGTCCAGCAGCGCTTGCACGCCGTCGCTGTGAACCCGCCACGCCTCCACCGGGTCCTCGTCCACGGACGGCCCGCGGGGGAGGTCGATCCCGGCGCCGGAGGCGAGGAACCCGGGGAACCAGTCGGTCAGGTGGCGGACGACGTCGCGCGCCGTCCAGTCCGCGACCGGGGACGGCACGTCCCAGGACCGGGTGCCGAGGACGCGGTCGGTGAACACCCCGGCGACCTGGCGGTGCCGCTCGGCCGGGTCATCGGGCAGCGCCATCGGCGAGCATCCTCTCCAGCTTGGCGTACCCCTGCTCGACACCGACCTCCATGCCGCTGCGCAGCCACGCGTCGCGGTCCTCGAAGCTGTCGACGAGCGACTGCGCCCGCAGCCGTGTCCGGCCGCCTCCGAGGTCGTCGAACCACAGCGTCTCGAGCGCGACCCCGTCGGGCTCGCCCTCGAACGTGAAGGTCTGCACGATGCGGTCCGGCCGCACCTCGTGGAAGCAGCCGTAGAACCCGAACTCTGCGCCGTCCTGCGTCGAGACGTACCGCCAGCTGCCGCCGGTGGTGGCGTCCCAGCGCTCGATACGGGTGCTCATGCCGTCGGGGCCCACCCACCTGGCGAACAGCTCGGGATCGGTGTGGGCGCGGAACACCCGCTCGGGCGCCGCGGCGAAGTCACGGGTCATCCGGATGATCGGCAGCCTCGGGTCGGCCTCGATGACCGTCTCTCTCAGATCGCTCACTGTCGTCTCCCTCCATCTCCGCCAGGACGGCGTCGAGGCGGCGGTAGCGCCGCTCGACGCGGCTCCGGTGGCGTTCGATCCAGGCGTCCATCAGGTCGAGGGCGCCGACCTCCAGGCGCACCGGCCGGGGCTGCGGCCCCCGCGGCCGGCTGACGAGCCCCGCGTCCTCGAGGACCCGCAGGTGCTTGTAGACGGCCTGCAGCGAGATCCGGTACGGCTCGGCCAGCCGGCTCACGGTCACGTCGCCCTCCGAGAGCCGGGCCACCATGTCGCGCCGGGTCGGATCCGCGAGGGCCGCGAAGACCCGGGACAGCGTGTCCGTGGTCATCGCCCTCACTTTCAACTCAACGGTTGAAACGATGCTACCCCGCAGGCCGTCTGTCTGTAAACCATGCGGTTGAAAGCCCTGGTCGTCCCGGACGGCGAGGCGCTGAGGTCAGGGGAGGATCGCGTCGATGTAGCCTCCGTCCACCCGGACGGCGCCGCCGGTCGTGGCCGAAGCTCGGCCACGCCGCGCAGGCCGGCGCCGGGCAGCTCGTCCCGGAGCGCCTGGAGCGTCTCGGCGACGGATTTCTCGGACCGTCCGTTGATCACGGTCGTGGCGCCGGACCGCGCCAGTCCCGCGGCGATGGCCCGGCCGATGCCCTGGGTGGAGCCGCTCACGAAGGCGGTCCGTCCGGTGAGATCGATGTCCATGCGACGATCCTTCCCGAAGCGGCGCCGCTATGCGCGACCCGCGCTGGGACGCTCCAGCGCGACCCTCGGCAGGCGCCGGGCGAGCGGCGCGGGCAGCCACCAGGCGTGCCTGCCGAGCAGGCCCATGACGGCCGGGACGATCAGGCAGCGGATGACCACGGCGTCCAGGAGGACGGCCACGGCGAGGCCCAGGCCGAACTGCTGGAGCATGCGGTCGGGGCTGAGCACGAACGCCGCGAACACGACGATCATGATGGCGGCGGCGGCCGTGATGACCTTGCCGGTGGCGGCCAGCCCCTCCTTGACGGCGTGCGACGGGTCCCGTGTGCGCTCCCACTCCTCGTGGACGCGTGACACCAGGAACACCTCGTAGTCCATGGACAGCCCGAACACGATCGCGAAGATCATCACCGGGATGAACGCCTCGATCGGGCCGCTCTGCGCGCCGAACCGGCCGTCCTGGAAGACCAGGGTGATCGCGCCGAGGGCGGCCGAGATGGACAGCAGGTTGAGCAGCGCGGCCTTGACCGGGATCAGCAGCGAGCGGAACACCACCATCAGCAGCAGGGCGGACAGGCCGACGACGACGGCCACGAACAGCGGCATCCGCGCCGACACCGAGTCCGAGAAGTCCTGCGCGGCCGCGGTCGGGCCGCCGACCAGGTAGCCGGTTCCGGTGCGGTCCGACAGCGACGGGAGCACCTCATTGCGCAGCTCGTGGGCGAGGGCGGTGGTGGCCTCGTCCTGCGGCGCGGTGGTGGGGTAGGCGATGACGGCGGACACGGCCCCGTCCTTGGACGGCAGCGGCGGCGTCGCGGCGGCGATGCCCGGGGTCTCGGTCAGCGTCTGCCGGAGCGGCCCGGGGTCGCCCTGGGCGACCACGATGAGCGGGCCGTTGAAGCCGGGGCCGAACCCCTCGGCGAGCAGGTCGTAGGCCTGCCTGCTGGTCGTGGACGGGGCGTCGTTGCCGGCGTCGGCGAAGCCGAGGCGCATGTCCAGCGCCGGTGCCGAGAGGGCGAGCAGCGCGGCGACCGCGACGAGCAGCGCGGGCACAGGGCGGCGCTGGACGGCCGAGGCCAGCCGGCGCCAGCCGCCCTCCCGCGGACGCTCCTTCGCGGCCCTCTTGAGGACCTGGCGCTGGATCCTCCCGCCGAAGACGCCCAGCAGGGCGGGCAGCAGCGTCAGCGACGCCGCCATGGTGACCAGCACGGTCAGGGCCACGGCCAGCGCGACGCCCTGGAGCGAGCCGAGGCCGAGCGCGATCAGGCCGAGCAGCGCGATGATCACCGTGCAGCCGGCGAAGAACACCGTCCGCCCGGCCGCGTCCAGGGCCCGGCGGGTCGCGGCGGCGGTATCGGCGCCCTCGCGGAGCTCCTGCCGGTACCGGTAGAAGATGAGCAGCGCGTAGTCGACGCCGACGCCGAGGCCGATCAGCATCATGATCGGCGGGGTGAAGTCGGCCACCGTGAAGGCGTGCGAGGCCAGCGCGATCAGCCCGATCGCGCCGCCCACCGCGAACAGCGCGGTGACCAACGGGAGCGCGGCGGCGACGAGCGAGCCGAACAGCAGCACGAGGATGACCAGCGCGGCCAGCATCCCCGCGCCTTCGGCCCCGCCGCCCCCGCCCTCCTCGGCGCCGCGGACCGGGTCGCCGCCGAGCTCGATCCGCAGGCCGTCGCCGGACGCGGCCCGCGCGGTATCGATGATCTTGGTGACGCGGTCCGCGGGAACGTCCTGCGCGGCCCTGTCCAGCGTGACGGTGGCGTAGCCGATCGTGCCGGACTCCGAGACCGTCAGCGGACCGACGGCGGAGACCGACGGGAGCCCGCGCACGCCGGCCAGCATCGCGTCGATGCCCGGCCGGTCGCCGGCGAGGCCCCGCGGGTTCTCGGCGACGATCTGGACGGTGGCGCCCGCCTCCCGGGAGCCGTGCTCGGTCATCAGGTCGGCGGCGGCCTGCGAATCGGTCCCGGGCAGCGCGAAGTCGTTGTGGTAGGCGGTGCCGGCGGCCTGCGAGCCGACGGTGATCACCGCGACCACGACGACCCACAGCGCGAGCGCGGCCCAGCGGTGGCGCTGCGACCAGGCGGCCAGGCGTCCGAAACGGCCGGCCGGGGGAGTGCCGGGGGTGGTCATGTCAACCTCGCTTCGAGATGCGGGCGCCGGCGGCGGCGCCGATCAGGGCGGACAGGATCGGCACGACGACGAAGGCGGCGAGCAGCACGGGCGTGCCGTCGACGTCGAGCGTGCGGTCCAGGACGAAGGTGAAGAACGCGCCCACGGTCTCGGTCAGCAGGAAGCCCGCGGCTCCGCCGACGAAGAACCCGATGAATGCGCCGGTGACGTTCATGGCCCCAGCGTCCGGGCGCGGGAGGTCGCCGCGCATCGGCCCGCGGTCGGCACCCGGGGCACCCCGCCGGTTGCGGGGCGGGCGGGCCGGTTACCTCCCGGGTCGCATCCAGCGGGGGTTGACCATGCCCGACTCGTAGGCGAGCACGACCAGCTGGGCGCGGTCGCGCGCGCCCACCTTCGCCATGATGCGGCTGACGTGCGACTTGACGGTGGCGGGGCTGAGGACGAGCCGGCCCGCGATCTCGTCGTTGCTCTGCCCGGCGGCGACGAGCAGCATGACCTCGCGCTCGCGGTCGGTGAGGGACTTCAGGCGGGGACCGGGCTCGGGGACCTCGACCCGCCCGGCGAACTCGCCGATGAGCCGCCGCGTCACGGACGGGGTGATCAGCGCGTCGCCGCGCGCCGCGACCCGCACGGCGTGGATCAGCTCGGCCGGCTCGGTGTCCTTCAGCAGGAAGCCGGTGGCACCGGCGCGCAGCGCGCCGTACACGTACTCGTCCAGGTCGAACGTGGTGAGGATGACGACGTGGACGCCGTCCAGCCGCGGGTCGGCGGTGATGCGCCGGGCGGCCTCCAGGCCGTCCATCCGGGGCATCCGGACGTCCAGCAGCGCCACGTCGGGGCGCAGCTCGCGGCAGGCGGCCACGGCCCGCTCGCCGTCGGCGGCCTCCCCGGTCACCGTGATGTCGTCCTCGTCGTCGAGGATGGAGCGGAACCCGGCCCGCACCAGGCCCTGGTCGTCGGCCAGCAGCAGCTTGATCACCGTGCGGACACCTCGTTCCGGTAGGGGAGCCGGGCCCGGACGAGGAAGCCGCCGTGCGGCCCGGGTCCCGCGGTCAGTTCGCCGCCGAGGGCGCGGGCCCGCTCCCGCATGCCGTCCAGCCCGCTGCCCGTGCCCGGGGCGGCGGCCTGGCCGGGGCCGTCGTCGGCGACCTCGACCAGCAGCTCGCCCCGCCCGTGCTCGCCGGGCCCGTGCTCGACGGTCACGGTGACCTCCGCGGCGGCGGCGTGCCGGGAGACGTTGGTGAGGGACTCCTGGACGATCCGGTAGGCGGCGAGACCGACCTCGGTGGGCGGGTCCGCGGCGGCGGTGACGCGGCCGTGCACGGTGAGCCCCGCCGACCGCGCGGACCCGATCAGGTCGCCGAGCGCGTCCAGGCCCGGGGAGGGGGCCGTCGGCGCCTCCTCGTCGGCCTGCCGGAGCACCCCGAGCGTCGCGCGCAGGTCGCGCAGGGCGTCCCGGCTCGTCTCCTTGATGGCGGCCAGCGCGGCCTCGCCCTGGGCCGGGTCGCGGTGGAAGCGGTGCAGCGACGTCCCGGCCTGGACGTTGATGAGGGAGAGGTGGTGTCCGACGACGTCGTGCAGCTCGCGGGCGATGCGCAGCCGCTCCTCGCCCGCGGCGCGCCGCTCGGCCTCCTTCAGGTAGGCGAGGCGGCTGTGCCGGACCCAGCCGAGCGCGACCATCGCCACCACCCATCCGGTCAGCATGAACAGCGCGACGCCGTTGACGTCCTCGTTCCCGAGCAGCGTCCCCGTCCCGGTGCAGATCACGGTGAGGGCGGCGAGGACGACGGCCGCCTGGAGCCTGCCGCCCGCCGCGACCAGGTAGAGGGCGACGATGAGCGCGATCATCAGGCCGCCGTCGTTGACGCTGGCGACGTAGTACAGCCCGGTCGTGACCAGGGACAGGGCGGCGACGGCCACCGGGTGCCGGCGGGCGAAGTACAGCGCGCCGCAGGTGAGGAGGATCAGCGCCCAGCCGAGCACCGTGCGCGGCCACGGCTCGTCGCCGGCGCCGATGACCGAGTTCAGGCTGCTGACCGACACCACCAGCAGGACACCGCCGGCCAGGGCCGCGTCCCGGAAACGACCGCGCTGCAGGGGACCGCCACCACCCATACGGCCAGCGTAGACGCGGAGGACGTCCGGCACCGTCCTCCGCCCGGGCCAACGCCCCGGCCCGGACCCGCAACCGCTGGTGTAGGCGGACGCCCCGCGGCCGCAACCGGAGTATGACGCGGCGGGCGTCAGGCGCGGGCGGCGCCGTACCCCGGGAGCCGGGCGCATTCCCGGCATGCGCGGGACGAGGCCGCGACCACGGCATGGGACGCGGCGGTGAAACCGCCGGAGAGCACCATCAGCCCCCAGTCCCCGGCGAGCGCCGAGGAGACGACCAGGGCGAGCGCGGCGAGGCCCATGGCCACGGCGGACGCGGTGCCGGTCCACGCGACCGCCAGGGGCAGCCGGGACGGCACCGGCACGCGGCGGGCGACCGGGCCGGTCGCGGCGAGGGTGGCGGCGGCGAGGAGCCCGGCGGTGACGGCGACGCAGGCGACATGGACGGCGAGCAGCCGCAGCGGCCAGCCGTGGCCGGGCCCGGACGTCCAGATCAGCAGCCAGCACAGGGTGAGGAACGGGACGGCCAGCGCGGCGGCGCGGGCGGTGCGGCGGGTCTGGGCGAGGGTCAGCTCCCGCTGGCAGCCGGGGGCCAGCTCGTCGGCGGTGCCGAACTCGTGCACCGCCCGGCGGACGGCGTGCTCGTGCGGCAGCCCCGCACCGGTGTGGGCGGTGACGGTGTCGGCGAACCCGTCGCGGATCTCCTCGACCATCCGCGCCTTGGCGCGGGCCGGTCCGCGCAGGGCGCCCGCGAGTGCGGCGGCGTACTCCTCGGCGCACGCCTCGACGGGGTCGGCTCCGGGCGCGGTCATGTGGCGGGGTTCAGGACGGAGCCGATCGCGGCGGTGAACTCGCGCCACGCCGCCCGCTCCTCGGCGAGGGCGCGCCGCCCCGCGTCGGTCAGCTCGTAGCGGCGGCGCCGCCGCTCACCGACCGCGTCCCAGCTGCTGCGCAGGTACCCGAGCCGCTCCAGCCGCTGCAGGGTCGGGTAGATCGTGCCGGTGCGCAGCTCCAGCGCGCCGCCGCTGCGGCGCTGCACCGCGGTGATGATCGCGTAGCCGTGCAGGGGCCCGTGCTCCAGCACGGCCAGCAGCAGGCCGTCCAGATGCCCGCGCACCGCGTCCGCCCTCATGTCCGTGCTCTCGTGATCCGGGCCCTCATGAGTAGGCAGCCTACACATGGCGGGCGTAGGCGTGGTACCTATTGGCAGCAAACATATTGAGAGCCGACCTATGAAGGGCCGAGTCATGACCAAGGTGCTGCTGTCGGTGCACGTCCTCGCGGCGATCCTGGCGATCGGACCGGTCGCCGTCGCCGCCTCGGTGTTCCCGCGCTGCGTGCGCCAGGCGGAACCGGGCGACGGGACGCCCGCGTTCCTGCACCGCATCTGCCGCGGCTACACGGTGCTCGGCGCCGCCGTCCCGGCCTTCGGGCTCGCGACCGGCGCGAAGATGGGGGTGCTCACCGACGCGTGGCTGATCGTGTCGATCGTCCTGACCGCGGCCGCCGCCGCGCTGCTCGCGCTGGCGATCCTGCCCGGACAGCGCAGGCTGCTCGCCCTCGCGCCCGGCGGGGACGTCCCGGCCGCGGCGGTGGCGCGCCTGGCCGGCCTCACCGGGACCTTCAACCTGCTGTGGGCGGTCGTCGTCGTGCTCATGATCGTCCGCCCCGGCTCCACCACGGGAGCGTGAGGCCGGTGCGCGCCCTCCGGATCGCCGCGGCGGCCGAGGCCGTCTCCCTGGTCGTCCTGCTGGTCAACCTGGCCACCGTGCACGCGCCGGCGGTCTCCTCCCTCGTCGGGCCGCTGCACGGCACGGCCTACCTCGCCGTGATCGCGCTCACCCTGCTGGAGCCGCCCGTGCCGGGCGCCCGGCTGCGCGCCGTCGTCCCCGGGATCGGCGGCCTGCTCGCCCTGCGGCGGCTCGGAACCCGGGACGCTCAGCCCTCGTAGCCGTTGACGAAGCGGGCGAGGAGGCGGGCGAACTCGGCGCGCTCCTCGTCCGTCCAGTCGCTCATGGCCTTGGCGAAATGCTCCTGCCGGGTGCGGCGGGTCGCCTCCACGACGGCCCGCCCGGCCCTGGTCAGCTCCAGGTGGATGCGCCGGCCGTCCTCCTGGGACGCGACGCGGCGGATGTAGCCGGACTTGACCGCCTCGGCGACGATCCGGCTGCCGCGCGAGGCGTCGACGCCGAGCCGGGACGCGACCAGCCCGACGCTCATCTCCTCCCCGGGCCGGTCGGGGCCCTCGTCCACGACGTCCACGACGTGCAGGACCTGCACGTCCACGGGGAGGTTGTGGTCCCGGATCGCCGCCTTGCCGAGCCGCTGCCGCGACATGCCCCGGCGCAACTTGACCATGCTCCGCTCGACCGCGTCCAGTGCCTCGTCGCCCATGGCGGCCAGTCTAGCTAGGTTGCGTCACTCATCTGTGTGCGCATAGCATTCACTTGCTCAAAGCATATGACTGCGAGGTGCATTGATGGTGGCGACGACGGCGCCGATGACCCACCGCCGGCGGCTGCTGGTCTTCGGCGGGCTGATGCTCGCCGGGCTCATGTCCTCGCTGGACGCGACGGTGCTCGGCACCGCGCTGCCGGCGATCGTCGGGGACCTCGGCGGGCTCGGCCGCATCGCCTGGGTGTCCACCGCGTACGTGCTGGCCACCAGCGTGACCGTCCCGCTGTCGGGACGGCTCGGGGACCTGTTCGGGCGCCGTCCCGTCCTGCTGACCGGGCTGCTGGGCTTCCTCGCCGGGTCGGCGGCCTGCGGCGCCGCGCCGAGCATGACCTGGCTGATCGTGTTCCGCGCCGTCCAGGGCGCCGCCGCCGGATGCCTGATGAGCTCGATGTTCGCGCTCACCGGCGAGCTGTTCGAGCCGCGGGAGCGGGCCCGGTACCAGGGCTACTCGGCGGCGATCTTCGCGGTCTCCAGCATCGCGGGGCCGCTCGCCGGCGGGTTCCTCACCGACCACGCCTCATGGCGGTGGGTGTTCTACGTCAACCTGCCGCTCGGCCTCGCCGCCACCGCCACGACCGTGCTGTTCCTGCGCCTGCCGAAGCCCCGCCGCCGGCCGCGGATCGACGTCGCCGGCATCGTCCTGCTCGGCTCGGCGGTCACCTGCTTCACCCTGCTCACCAGCTGGGCCGGGACGCGCCACGCGTGGACGTCGCCGGTCGTGCTCGGGCTGGCCGCCGCGGCGGCGGTGCTCTTCGCGGCGTGGGTCCTCGCCGAGCGGACGGCGGCCGAGCCGATCATCCCGCCGCGCCTGTTCCGCGACCGGTCGTTCAGCGTGGCCTGCGCCGTCGCCGCGGCCGGCGGCGCCACCGGCTTCGGCCTCGCCACCTATCTGCCGATGTTCTTCCAGGTCGTCAAGGGAGTGGACGCCACCCGGTCGGGCCTGCTGCTCCTGCCGATGATGGCCGCGCTCCTCACCGCCTCGGCGGCCGCCGGGCGCCGCATCCACCGGACCGGCCGCTACCACCGGCTGCCCGCCGCCGGCATGGCGATCAGCGCGGCGGGCGTGGCGCTGCTGGCGACCATGGACGCCGGCACCGGCCCGTTCACCGCCGGCTGCTTCATGGCCGTCCTCGGGTTCGGGGCCGGGCTGTCCCAGCAGGTCGTCCTGCTGATCGCGCAGAACGCGGCACCGCCCGGGGATCTCGGCGCGGCCAGCTCCGGGGTGTTCGCGACCCGCATGCTCGGGACGGCCGCCGGGATGGCGGTGTTCGGCTCCATCGTGTCCCACCGGTTCGCCGAGGAGGTCGTCCGGCGCGTCCCGGACGGGCAGGCGCCCGCGTACGCCGACGCCGTCCGCCCCGAGGTGCTCGGCACGCTCCCCGCCCCGGTCCGCGACGGTGTCGCCGAGGCGTTCGCGGACGCCTTCTCCACCCTGTTCGTCGCGGCACTGCCCGTCCTCGCCGCAGGCCTCGCCGCGGCGCTGCTGCTCAGGCACGTCCCCCTGGCCCCGCGCGGCCAGGCGAAGCCCCCGCGCGGCTAGATGGCTGATGGGTCGATGCCGTCACCTAGAAGAGGTGGTCCCGTTCTCTCAGCCACTCGTCGTGTGCCTGCTCCAGTCGTGGCCCTGGATAGAAGCGTTCTCGGGTGAGAGCGAAGCCGAGTACTCCGGCACGCAGCGGCTCCGGCGCGCCGGGGCGGATGCCCAGCACGGTGGGCTCCAGGGCATCGTCCTGGCCCGCGAGTACCGTGCCCAGCCGTTCGCCTTGCGGCCCGATCACCGCCCTCTCCACCGGACCGAGCCGGTCGGCCGGCGAGATGGTGGCGAGCGGGGCCGTGTCCTCGTCGGGCCCGAAGACGTCCGCGTGCGCGGGGCGCATGAGCTGCCGCCGGACGATGGCCATCAGCCGCCCGTCCAGGTCGTACGCCACGGTCTCACCACGACGGTAGTCCGGGACCCCGAAGTCCACCGTGTAGTACGGTGCGCCCGCCGGCGACGTCACCGTGATCCGGCACGACAAGGGCGGGAAGTCCGGACCAGGGTGCGTGGAGTGCAGCTTCGCGAACAGCGTCCCATCCCGGTGCCGGATCGCCGCATGCCCCACGCGCAGCACCTGCTCTCCGGATTCGTCCAGGTGACGCCGCACGCGGGAACGGGAACGGGACCGTCGCGCGAACCAGACGGCCGGGAGGACGACGGTCACCAGCGCCGTCAGCAGGAACAGCAGCATCATCGCGATGGTGTAGACCCAGGCGCCCACGCGCGCGTCCACGACCTCGTCCCCGAGCACGCGGACGGGAATGGTGCTGCCCGGGGCGGCGCTGATCTCCATTCGCTCGGTGCCGCTGCGGTCACCCGCCGTCCATTGGACGGTGCAGTAGTGACTGTCTCCTCGGCCGCAGTGCAGCACGCGCGATGTGAGTCGGCAGCGGTCGGGGTCTGGACTGGGTGAAGCGTTCTACCCGTGCCATTGCGGTGATCAGCGGGGAGCGGGCGAGAACGTCTCGCAGTCTTCTGCCCGCAGTGGTTTTGGGGATCATGCGGACGTTCGGGGGCGATCTGCTGTCTCTTGGCGACCAACGGACGGTGGGCGGCGTCGTAGCGGGCGAACGCGGTGTGGTGGTCACCTCCCGCGGCGGCGAGTTCTCCAGCGAGGAGATAGGCGCCTATTGTCGCCGGCTCTGCGCCTGCCCCGGCCCGAAGGCGAGCCGACGGACGTTGGAGTGCATTCCGTCGGCACCGGCGACGAGGTCGAAGCGGCGGGTGGGCCCGTGCTCGAAGGCGACCGTCACGGCGTCGCCATCCTGCTCCAGACCGCGGATCGAATCGCCGAACAGGTACTCGGCGCCGGTCACCTCGTGCAGCAGCGCGATCAGGTCACCGCGCATGATCTCGGTGGACATCGGGTCCAGGGTGTCGAAGGCGATGCGAGGTCGCGCTCCAGGCGGCCACCGCACTGCTGGCCGAGCCGGGAGCCACCCTCACCGTCGAAGCCATCGCAGCCAGGGCCGGACTCGGGGCGGCGACGGTGATCGCGCGCCACCGGCCCCCGTCCGAGGAGCTGACCGGGGCCTTCCTCGCCGTGCTGATGGACGGCTTGGGAGCCGCACGCGGCGAGGTCCGGTGGACGAGGTCTCGATCACGTCCCTAGTCGTCGAGGGCGGCGTCGTGGACGAGCAGCGCGATCTGGACGCGGTTGTTCAGCTCCAGCTTCGTCAGCAGGCGCGACACGTACGCCTTCACGGTGGCGACGCTGAGCGACAGCTCCCGGCCGATCTCGCTGTTGGTCCGGCCGCGCCCGACGAGGGCGGCCACCGCCCGCTCGCCGTCGCTCAGCCGGCCGAGCAGCTCGCGGGCGCGGGCCCGGCGCGGGTCGGCGCCGCTCTCGGCCACGTACGACATCATCTTGCGCAGCACCGCCGGCGACATCATCGGCTCGCCCGCCGCGACCTGCCGGATCGCCCGGACGATCTCCGGCGGCGGGGTGTGCTTCAGCAGGAATCCGCTGGCCCCCGCCCGCATCGCCCGCAGGATGTGGTCGTCGGTGTCGAACGTCGTCAAGATGATGATCTCGGGCGGGTCGCGGCGGGAGCGCAGCAGCCCGGTCGCGGCGAGACCGTCCACCCGCGGCATCCGGATGTCCATCAGCACGACGTCGGGACGGTGCTGGTTGACCGCGGCGACGACCTCGGCGCCGTCGGAGACGTCGGCGACGACCTCCAGGTCCTCGGCGCTCGACAGCATCATCGACAGCCCGGCGCGGACGAGCGCGTCGTCGTCCACGATCAGCACCCGGACGTGAGGGGAGTCCATCCGATCACCCTACGGCCCGCGGGCCGGGTCAGGGCCGGCGCAGGCGGCGCCCGCTGACCTCCGTCGCCGCGAGCCGGAACCACGCCTCCCGGTCGCCGCCGGGCCAGGGATCCACCCGCGGGATCTCGGCCTTCTCCTCCTCCGTCAGGGCGTGGGCGCCGCCGCGCAGGAGCACGCTCCAGCCCGCATGGCTCGCCTCGTCGAACCGGTCGACCTGGAACGCCGCCCGCACCTCGCCGCCGACGACGGACGTCAGCAGGCTGTGGCTCAGCCGGCCGGACACCGACGTGCGGAAGACCACCGCCTCGTCGGCGACCGCGTAGTTCACCGGGATGACCGTCGGCCCCTCGCCGTCGTCGAACGCGACGCGGCCGATGACGCCGTCCGAGATGAGCCGCAGGCACTCGGCGCGGTCGAGCTCTTCCAGCACCGGCCGCTCAGAGGAGTTCGCTGCCATGCGTATCACCCTTCCCAGCGGCCCCGGCACCATGCGCGGTCTCCAGCGGGAGGCGGGCGCGCAACCGGAACCGGCCGTCCCCGGTGCGGCCGTGCTCCAGCGCCCCGCCCAGCAGCGCCACGCGCTCGGCGAGCCCGACGAGCCCCGCGCCGGAGCCGGGCAGCGGGAGCGCGGGCGGGCCCGGCGGCACGGCGTTGACGATCTCGATGTCCAGGTCGCTCCCGGCGGCGAGCGTCACCCGGACCCGGGCGCCGGGCGCGTGCTTGCGCGCGTTGGTCAGCCCCTCCTGGACGATCCGGTAGGCGTGCCGGCCGACCCGGGACGGGATCCGGCCCGGATCCGGGACGTCCTCCTCCAGGGTGACGCGGCCCCCGGCGCGCCGCGACTCCTGGACGAGCGCGGCCACGTCGCCGAGCGTCGGCTGGGGCCGCTCGGGCTCCGCCCCGGCCGCGTCGTCCCGCAGCACGCCGATCACCTCGCGCAGGTCCTCCATCGCCTCGTAGGCGTTCTGCCGGATGATCCCGGCGGCCTCGCGCTGGTCGGCGGGCGCGTCCGGGCGGAACTCCAGCGCCCCCGCGTGCACGGCCAGCAGCGAGATCCGGTGCGCGAGGACGTCGTGCATCTCGCGGGCGATGCGCTCGCGCTCCAGCAGCCGCGCCTCCTCGACCCGCAGGCGCTGCTCGGTCTCGGCGGCCCGGGCCCGCTCCTCCAGCGACGCGATCAGCTGGCGCCGGGAGCGGACGAGCATCCCCGCGGTGATCAGCACCAGGTACAGGAGAGCGAACGTGACGGCGCCCTGGCGGAACTGGTGGTCGGGCGAGGTGATCCGGAACAGCGCCAGGATCAGCGCGAGGTTGGCCGCGGCGATCGGCAGGAGCGTCCGCCAGGGGCGGAGCATCGCCAGCGAGTACATCGCGACCGCGGTGGCGCCGAGCGCCGTGGTCGCCGTCCACTGCGTGAAGGTCATCGTCACCGCGACGGCGACCGGGTACCGGCGGCGGAACAGCAGGAGGGCGGCGCAGTGCAGCCCGCCGAACGCCAGGTCGCGCGGGACGGAGATCGTCTCGCCCGCGGGAGGGTCCTCCAGCGTGCCGAGGAGCAGCAGCACGCCGAGCATCCCCGCGCCGGCGGCCAGCCCCGCGTCGTCCAGCCATTCGCGCCACGATCGCCTGAGGGTCACGGCCCCAACGGTAGCCAGACGCCCCGCTTCCGCCAGTGGCCGCAGGTCGCGGTGCCCATCGACTTTGGTATGCGGGCATGCCGAGGGGCCGCGCGGGTTCCGCGCGGCCCCTCGGGCGGGACGGCTCAGCCGCGGCCGGGCAAGTACCGGACGGCGAGCGCCGTGGTGACCAGGATGACGGCCGCCGTGACCAGCACGCCGAGGCCGGCGCCGTGGACGAACGCCTGCGCGGCGGTCTCCCGCAGCGAGGCCGCGGCGGGCGCGGGCAGGTGCCGCGCGATCCCGGCGGCGGCGCCGACCGACTCGCCCGCGGCGCCGTCCGGCATGGAGCCGGAGTAGGCGGTGGCGGCGATGCTGCCGACGACCGCGACGCCGAGGACGGTGCCGAGGTTGCGGGTGGTGTTGCTGACCGCCGAGCCGACGCCGGTCTTGTCGGGCGGCAGCGAGGTCATGACCGCCTGGGTGGCCGGGGCCATGGTCAGCCCGATCCCGGCGCACAGCACCATCGCTGCGATCACGTAGTGGACGTAGCCGGTCCCGCCGGACGCGGTGGCGAAGAAGACCAGCCCCGCGGCGGCGGTCAGCAGCCCGGCCGCCATCGCGGCGCGGATCCCGAACCGGGCGGCGAGCCGGGTCCCGGCGGGGGACGCCACGGTCAGCGCGAGCGCGCCGGGCAGCGCCCGGACCCCGGCCTCCAGCGGCGAGTAACCGAGGACGAACTGGTAGATCTGCGTGAGGACGAAGGTGACTCCGGCGAGCCCGAAGAACAGCACCATCACCGAGACCGCGGCTGCGGTGAACCGCCCGTCCCGGAACAGGCTCAGATCCAGCATGGGCTGGGCGCCGCGGACCTGGGAGACGCCGAAGGCCGCCAGCAGGACGGTCGCGGCCGCGAAGCGCAGCAGCGTCCCGGACGTCGCCCACCCGCTCTCGCCCGCCTCGATGACCGCGTAGGTGAGCGAGCCCAGCCCGGCCGCGGCGAGCACCGCGCCTGTCGCGTCGATGCGCGGCCGGTGCGGCGCGGACGAGGCCGGCACGAGGAGCCGTCCCGCGACCAGCGCGACGAGGACGACCGGCAGGTTCACCGCGAAGATCGCGCCCCACGAGTAGTGCTGGAGCAGCCAGCCGCCCGCCGTCGGGCCGATCGCCACGCCGAGGCCGCTCACCGCCGACCACAGGCCGATCGCCTTCGCCCGCTCGCGCGGGTCGGTGAACACGGCGGTCAGCAGCGCCAGCGTCGCGGGCATGATCAGCGCGGCGCCGGCGCCCATGACCGCGCGGGCCGCGATCAGCTGCCCGGCGGTGGACGACACCGCGGCGCCGAGCGATCCGGCGCCGAACACCAGCATTCCGGCGGCGAGCGCGCGGTGCCGGCCGAACCTGTCGCCGAGGGTTCCGGCGGGCAGCAGCAGGGCGGCGAAGACCAGGGTGTAGGAGTCGACGATCCACGCCAGCTCCCCGGCGCCGGCGCCGAGTGAGGAGGACAGGGTGGGGATCGCGACGTTGACGATCGTCGTGTCGACGACGATCACGAGCAGCGACAGGCACAGCACGGCCAGCGTGTACCAGCGGCGCGGGTAGGCGGTGGGAGCCTGCGCGATCGGCGGGGCGCTCGACGGCGCGGCGGGTGTTGCGGTGGGGGAGGACACTGAGGCTCCAATTGATTGATAGACCTATAAATGAGTCGCCGAAAAGGAACCCCGCCGCGGCGGGGCGGGGGGGTCAGAAGACCATGTCGGTGTACTCGGACGGGAGGTCGAGCACGGCACCGAGGTTCAGGAGGTTGCCGGCGGCCATGAAGCGGGCCACCGTCGCGTGGTCGGCCCCCGTCCGCTCCCTGAGCATGTCGGAGACCTCGATGAAGCCGCGCCTCATGAACTCGCGGATCTCCGGATCGGCGGAGGCGGCGTACCCCTGCATCTGGAGGCGCCGCGCGTCGGTGTCGCCGAGGAGGCCGCGGTAGGTCCGGCCGAGCACGGCGAGCGTCTCCTCCGGGGTGTCGCGCTGCGTCCAGGCCGCCGCGAACGCGTCCCGGATCTGCTCGCGCGAGCGTTGCAGGCAGGCGAGGAACAGGGCCTTCTTGTCGTCGAACAGGGCGTAGATGTAGGGCTGGGAGATGCCGGCCCGCTTGGCGACGTCGGCGGTCTTGGTGGCGTGGTACCCGAACTCGGCGAACACGCTGATCCCGGCTTCGAGCACCTGCTCACGGCGCTCCTCGGCGGTGGGTCTGCGAGTGCCCCGTGTCGTTGCCATGGCTTCATTATTGATACACCAATCAAAACTGTCAACCCCGTCCGCGGTTTTCTCCATGGGGCGGCCCCCACCGTGCGGCGGACCGCTGGCCGGAGCCCGCTGACGGGCGGCGCCCTCCTCGCACAATTAGTACATGTATTATTGTATTAATTCGCGAGGAGGGCGCCGTGACCTATGTGATCGCCGAGCCGTGCGTGGACGTCAAGGACCGGGCCTGCGTCGACGAATGCCCGGTCGACTGCATCTACGAGGGCGAGCGCATGCTCTACATCCACCCGGACGAGTGCGTCGACTGCGGCGCGTGCGAGCCGGTCTGCCCGGTCGAGGCGATCTACTACGAGGACGACCTCCCGGAGAAATGGGAGGCCTACACCGCCGCCAACGCCGAGTTCTTCGACGACCTCGGCTCGCCGGGAGGCGCGGGCAGGCTGGGTGTGCTCGACCGCGACCACTCCCTCGTCGCGGCACTGCCGCCGGCGGGGGGAGGATGAGCGGCATGCCGTCCGAACGCCCCCGCCCCGAGAAGTCGCCGCGCCGCCGCGAGGTCCTGGACGTCCTGCGTGACGAGGGCTCCCCGCTCGGCGTCACCGAGGTCGCCGAGCGCCTCGGCGTCCACGTCAACACCGCGCGCTTCCACCTGGACGCCCTCGCCGCCGAGGGCGCGGTCGAGCGCACCGTCGAGCAGGCGTCCGGCCCGGGCCGCCCGCGGACCGTCTACGCCCCGCGGCCCGGCATGGACCGAGGCGGCGCCCGCGGCTACCGCCTCCTCGCCCAGATCCTGCTCAGCCGCCTGGCCGCCGAGGGCGCCGATGGCCGCTCCGACGCCGTCCAGGCCGGACGAGAATGGGGCCGCTACCTCGTGGAGCGCCCTCCGCCGTTCCGGCCGGTGACCGGGGAGGAGGCCACCGGCCGCCTCACCGCGCTGCTGGACGACCTGGACTTCGCCCCGCGCCCCGACGGGGGCGTCATCCGGCTCCGGCACTGCCCGTTCCTCGAACTGGCCGAGGAGTACGGGCGGCTGGTCTGCGACGTCCATCTCGGGCTCATGCAGGGGGCGCTCGCGGAGCTGGACGCGCCCGTCGCGGCCGACCGGCTGGAGCCGTTCGCCGAACCCGGCGCCTGCCTGGCGCACCTCACGTCAGCGGCGCGCCCGTGACCGGCTTGCCGGTCGCGCTGCCCGCGAGCCAGCCGTCCCAGTCCTTCGCCCACGGGGTCGGGCCGTTCCCGAACCGCAGCTGCCGCGACGTTCCGGTCACCTTCACGATGTCGCCGCGGTTGGTGAAGTCGTAGAACCACTTGGCGTCCGAGGGCGAGGCGTTCACGCACCCGTGGCTGACGTTGTCGTTGCCCTGCGAGTCGGTCGACCACGGCGCCGAGTGCACGAACGTCCCGCTGTAGGTGAGCCGGACGTTCCACTTGGTCGGGATCCGGTACTCGCCCGGGTTCCCGGTGGTGGACGAGTCCATGATGATCTTCGCCGCCTTCTCCTGGGCGATCATCGTGCCGCTGTAGCTGTCGTGGCCCGGCTTGCCCAGGCTGACCTTCATCGTCCGCACGGTCTTGCCGCCGTCGGTCACCGTCGCGCGGTGCTTCTTGGCGTCGATCGTGGTGACGTGCCGCGGGCCCACCGTGAAGCTGACGCTGCGGTCCTTCATCCCGTACATGCCCTCGCCGGCCTTCAGTCCCGCCAGGTGCGCGACGACCTCCACCTTCTGACCGGAGGGCCAGTACTCGCGGGGCCGGAAGTCGACCTCCTTGTCACTGACCCAGTACCAGGCGCCCTCGACCGGCTTCGACATGCGGACTTCGAGCGCCTTCTCGACCGCCACCTTGCCGGCCTTGGTGCTCACGGGCCTGGACAGCAGCACCTGCACCGGCATGCCGACGCCGACGGTCTCGCCGTCCAGCGGCGACATGCCGCTCTCCAGCTTCTTCTCCGGCGTCAGCGTCGTGAACGTGGACGTGGCGGTGACCTGCTTGCCGTCCTCCCCAGTGCCCTGCGCGGTGACCGTGTACGTGGTGGACGGCCGCAGCGTCCACGCCGACTTCCAGGAGGTGCGGTCCTGCGCGAGCGTGCCCTCGGCCTTCGTCTTCTTCTTGCCGTAGGTGAGGGTCACGCCGGTGAGCCTCCCGTTGGCGGCGGTGACCGTGACGGGCTTGTCGGGCGCGGCCTGCCTGGTGCCGGTCGCCGGCGTGATGTCCAGCTTCACGGCGTCGCCGCCCTTGCCGCCGTCCCCGGCCTTGCCGCCGTCGCCGCCGGACGAGCAGCCCGCCGCGGCGATCACCACCGCCCCGATGACCGCCGCACTCGCCATCCCGGTCCGACCCTTGAGCACCTGAGAACTCCTCACGCTCGACGCGGGCTGTCCCATGGTCAGGGTATGCGCGGTTTTACGCGAGGCATGCGAAACCGCGGGGACTGTTCATCGTTCTCTCAGGACGCGCGGGCCTTCCCCAGCGGCGGGTCAAGCGGGCGCCGCGCCTTCCTCGCCTGGTGGGAGGGCGGACGCGGCGGCGCGGTCCAGCAGGAACAGGGTGCGTTCCCGGCCGCGCGCGCCGGCGCACGGGACCCGCTCGGGGTCCGCGTTCGGGGAGAGTCCCCGCCGGACGGCCTCCGCCTTCGACCCGCCCGCCGCCAGCATCCACACCTCCCGCGCGGCCCTCAGGGCGGGGAACGTCAGCGAGATCCGGGTGGGCGGCGGCTTCGGCGCGCCCCGCACCGCCACCACCGAGAGCTTCTCCTCCCGCGGCCCCGCCATGTCCGGGAACAGCGACGCCACGTGCGCGTCGGGGCCGACCCCGAGCATCAGCACGTCGAACGGCGGCACCGGGCCCGCGCCCCCGGCTCCCGCGGCGGCCCGCAGTTCGGCGGCGTACCGCTCGGCCGCCGCCTCCGGGTCGTCGCCGTCCGGGCCGTCCGGCGCCGGCATGGCGTGCACCCGCGCCGGGTCGACCGGCACGTGGTCGAGCAGCACCGCGCGGGCCCCGGTCTCGTTGCGCTCCGGGTCCCCGCGGGGCACGAAGCGCTCGTCGCCCCACCACAGGTCGAGCCGGCCCCAGTCGACCGCGTCGCGAGCGCCGGTGGCGGCCAGAACGGCGAGCACCGCCGTGCCGACGCCGCCGCCGGTCAGTACGACCGACGCCGCGCCGCGCGCCGCCTGGGCGTCCGCGATCCGGGTCACCAGCCGCGCCGCGGCGGCCTGGGCGAGGACGTCCTGGTCCCGGTGGAGCAGGACCTCCGGCGGGGTCATCCGTCCCCCGACCCGCCGCGCGGCTTCTTCGCCCTGGAACGCGGCTTGGCCGCCTCCTTCTGCGCGGGGCCGGTCTCGGCCGCCTCGGCCGTCGCCGACACCGGCTCGCTCGCCACGCCCGGCTCCTGCGTCCCGCCCGCGAGGTCCTTGGCGAACCGCGCGGCGGCCTCCTGGTAGACCTCGTCGGGGTCGAGGCGCCGCAGCTCCTCGGCCAGCAGCTCGGCCATCGGGCGCCGCATCAGCGACACCTGCCGGTCGGGCTGGCCGGGACGGCACAGCGTCGCCACCCGCCCGTCCGGGCGGTGGATCACGATGTCGCCGCCCGTGGTCGCCAGCCGGACCCCGGTGATGCCGGGGCCCGCGGAGACCGTCCGGTCCACCGCGACGCCGAGCCGGATCGACAGCCACGCCGCCAGCAGCTCCGCGCTCGGCGAGTCCGGCTCGGCCAGCACCTCGCCGCCGGTGATCTCGTCGTGGTCCTGGTCGAGCGCGGCGGCCAGCAGCGACCGCCACGAGGTCAGCCGCGTCCAGGTGAAGTCGGTGTCGCCCGGCCGGTACCCCTCGGCGAGCAGGGCGAGGGTCCCGAGCCGGTCGCGCGCCGCGTAGGAGTCGGTCACCCGGCGCTGCGCGAGCACCCCGAGCGGGTCCTTCGCCGGGACCTTCGGCACCTTGCCGCCCGGCCACCACGTCACGACCGGGGTGTCGGGCATCAGCAGCGGCACGACGACCGAGTCGGCGTGCTCGGCGAGCGGCCCGTACATGCGCAGCAGGACCGTCTCGCCGGGGCCGGTCTCGCCCATGCGGATCTCGGCGTCCAGCCGGGAGGAGTTGCCCCGCGGGTCGCGGGAGATGACGGTCAGCACCCGGCACGGGTGCTCCCGCGCCGCCTCCGTCGCCGCCCGCACCGCGTCGTACTGCGCCGACTCGTCCGTCACGATGATCAGGGTGAGCACCATCCCGACGGCCGGGCCGCCCATCAGATGCCGGGACTGGGTCAGCGCGTCCTGGATCTTCCGGGTGGTGGTGCCGGTGAGATCGATGTTCATCTAGAGCCGCCTCCAAGTGCGCCCGTCGCGCGCCATCAGCTCGTCGGCGCTGTCGGGTCCGTAGCCGCCGGACTTGTACTGGTCAAGGCCGCCCCGGCTCGCCCAGTACTCCTCGATCGGGTCGAGGATCCTCCAGGACAGCTCGACCTCCTCCTGCCGCGGGAACAGCGGCGGATCGCCGATCAGCACGTCCAGCAGCAGCCGCTCGTAGGCCTCCGGGGACGCCTCGGTGAACGACTCGCCGTAGGCGAAGTCCATGTTGACGTCGCGGATCTCCATCGAGGTGCCGGGCACCTTCGAGCCGAAGCGGACCGTGATGCCCTCGTCCGGCTGCACCCGCATCACCAGGGCGTTCTGCCCGAGCTCCTCGGTGTCGGTGTGCGAGAACGGAAGGTGCGGCGCCTGCTGGAACACCATCGCCACCTCCGTCACCCGGCGGCTGAGCCGCTTGCCGGTGCGCAGGTAGAACGGGACGCCCGCCCAGCGGCGGTTGTCGATCTCCAGCTTCACCGCGGCGTAGGTCTCGGTGCGGGAGTCGGCGGGGATGCCGTCCTCGTCCAGGTACCCGTTGACCTTCACGCCGCCCTGCCAGCCCGCCGCGTACTGCCCGCGCGCGGTGGAGTCGGCGAGGTCGCCGGCCACCCGCACCGCCGACAGGATCTTGGCCTTCTCCGCGCGGACCGCCTCCGCCTGGAAGGACGTGGGCTCCTCCATCGCGGTCAGCGCCAGCAGCTGCAGCAGATGGTTCTGGATGACGTCGCGGGCGGCGCCGATGCCGTCGTAGTAGCCGGCCCGGCCGCCGATCCCGATGTCCTCGGCCATCGTGATCTGCACGTGGTCGACGAACGAGCGGTTCCAGATCGGCTCGAACATCGTGTTGGCGAACCGCAGCGCCAGGATGTTCTGCACCGTCTCCTTGCCGAGGTAGTGGTCGATCCGGAAGATCGACTCCTCGGGGAAGACGCGGTGGACGGTGTCGTTCAGCTCCTGCGCGGTCTTCAGGTCGCGGCCGAACGGCTTCTCGATGACGACCCGGCGCCAGGCGCCCTCCTCGCGGTCGGCGAGCCCGCTGCGCTGCAGCTGCTCGACGACCTGCGGGAACGCCTTCGGCGGGATCGACAGGTAGAAGGCGTAGTTTCCGCCGGTGCCGCGGCTCTCGTCCAGCTCCTTGACCGCCATCGACAGGGCGTCGAACGCCCCCGCGTCGTCGAACGTGCCGGGGACGAAGTGCATGCCCTCCGACAGGTGCGTCCACACGTCCTCGCGGAACGGCGTCCGGGCGTGCGCCTTCACCGACTCGTAGGCGATCTGGCGGAAGTCCTCGTGCTCCCAGTCGCGGCGCGCGAAGCCCACCAGGGAGAAGCCCGGCGGCAGCAGCCCGCGGTTCGCCAGGTCGTAGATGGCCGGGAGCAACTTCTTACGCGACAGGTCGCCGGTGACCCCGAACAGCACGAGCACGCACGGCCCGGCCACCCGCGGCAGGCGCTTGTCCCGCGGGTCGCGGAGCGGATTGGCTGTGTTGGTCACGTGGCCCCCTCTGATAGCACTGCGCCTTCTTCTGCTTCTGCTCCTGGTACTGCTGCAAGCATCCTGCCCCAACTCGTCCGGAGGGCCGCAATCGCCGGTTCCCCGTCCCGGGGTCCCGACCGCCGCCCGCGGCGCGTGCGCTCACCCGCCGCCCCGGGCCGCGTCGAGCAGCCGGGTGAGCCCCGCCCAGCGGTCCTGCAGATGGAGCCGTACCACCGGGCGGCCCGCCGCGCGCGCGTCGCGGGCGTCCCCGAGCGCCCGCGCGAGCTGCAGCACGCCGAGCCGGTGGTGCCGGCCGGGGACCGGCACGTCGCGGACGACGTTCCCGGTCACGAGGAGGTATACGCCCGCGCCGGGTCGATCATTCCCGGGCGCGGGCGGCGGGGCGCCCCAGCCGACCGTGACCGGGCGGCCGCAGCGGGCCGCGAGCAGCGCGGCCAGCCGGCGCACCTGCGCGCCCTGGCCGTCCGCCTCGTCGGGATCCAGGTAGGCGACGAGCGCGAGGTGCCCGTCCGCGCCGACCCCGCGGGCCAGCGCGTCCAGCAGCTCCTCCACGCCGGACGCGCCGGCGAGCGCGGGGACGGTCGTGTGCACCTCCACGGCCCGGCCGGGGTCGCCGTCGGTGAACAGCGGCTCGCCGGTCCCGTCGTCCAGCGTCATCGGGGCCGGGCGGGCCGCCGGCACGAGCGGGTCGGCGTCCAGCAGGTAGCAGGCGACGGCGGCGGCGTACTCCCACACGACGAGCTGCGCGGCGAGCGGGCCCGCGACGGTGGCGTCGTCCTGGTGGGGGCGGCCGCCGAACGTCACCAGGAACAGGTCGTCGGCGGGGACGATCGGCATGCCGCCGGTCTGGACGACCGGGGTCAGCAGGCCGCCGGCCGTCTCCTCCAGGAGCGCGGCGACCCACCCGGCGATGCCGGGCAGCGCCTCCGCACGGCCGCCGAGCACGGTCGCCCGCCGCCCGGCGCGGACCGCGCCGCCGAGGATCGCGCCGAGGACGAGGCCCGGGTTGTTCTCCGGCCGGGTCAGCGCCGGGAGGACGGCGGTGGCCTCCTCCAGCAGCGTCCGCACGCCGACCCCGGCCAGCGCGGCCGGCACCAGCGCGTAGGGGGACAGGGCGCCGAACGCGGTGGCGGCGGGCGCCTCCACCAGCGGATGCCCCGCCTCCATCGCGTGCTTGGCGGCGGCGGCGCCCGGTTCCGCGACCGTGACGAACCGGCGCTCCACCTCGGCGGGGGACAGGCCGTGCTCCGCCAGCGCCTCCGCGAACACCTGCCGGAGCGTCTCGGCGCCGGCGTCGTCGCCGGTGACCACGACCATCGTCCGGCCCAGCCGCTCGTCGTCCTCCCGGATGCGCAGCACCGGCCCGGGTTCGGGCCCGTCCAGCACGGTGAGCGGCGACGGGCCCTGGCCGGCGGCTCCCCGGTGGGCGTTGACGATCAGCTCGGCGGCGCGGGCCGGGGCGCCGCCGCCGAGCAGCACGACCTCGGACAGCCCGGCCGCACGCGCGTTCGCGCGGAGCTCTTCGGCACGGTCCAGGACGGCGCGGCCAGGCCCCGGCTGGCCCGGCCAGCACAGCGGGCGGCCGTCCACTCCGGCGGTCGCGGCGGACGGCCACAGCGACGCGTCCTCCGACGCCAGGCGCACCGGGACCTGGTCGATCCAGAGCCGGCCCAGCGCCCGCTCGGCGGCCTCCTTGAGCGGCCCGCGGGCGGTGATGGCCGTCTCCCCCGAGACGACGGCGGTGAAGCTCACGGCCGACGCGCCCCCGCGACCGCCCGCACAGCCTCCAGAAGCTTCTCCGTGCCCTCCACCGGGTTGCGCAGGTGCAGCCGGATCACCGGCAGCCTGCGCTCGCGCAGCGCCCGCAGCTCGCCGAGCGCTCGCGCGATCTGGAGCTGCGCCAGGCTGTAGGGGCGGCCCGGCACGGGGTGCGCGGCGAGCTCGTCGCCCGGCGCCGGGTCACCGGTGATGATCAGGAACGCGCCGTTGCCGGGGCCGTCCTTGTGGACGGGCCCCGTCGCGTGCGGGTAGCCGGGGCCGGGCCCGTAGGCGACCGGGCGGCCCGACGCGCGGGCCAGCGACGGCGCGAGGTAGCGCCCGGAGAAGTCGCCCGACAGGTAGGTCATCACCGCGAGGTAGCCGTCGGACGGGACGGCCGCGACCAGCCCGCCGAGGACGGTCCGCAGCTCGGCCCCGGGCGGCCACGGGAAGTCGGCGTGCACCTCGATGTCGTCCTCGACGTACACGGGCCGCTCGGAGGTGAGCGGCCCGCCGCCGGCTGTGCGCAGCAGCGTCGCCGCGTCGTCCTCGGCCTCCTGGACGACCGTGCTGCCCGCCTCGAACGGGTTCACCCCGAGCAGCCACCCCGCGACCGCCGTCGCGTACTCCCACAGCAGGAACTGCGCGCCGAGCGGCGCCCACACCGACGTGTCGGACTCGTCCTGTGCCGCCGTCCGCGGGTTGACCGACACGCCGTGCACGTCGGGGAAGTCGCCCTTGGCGCCGGGCGGTTCGAACGCCAGCACGCCGCGGCCCCGCTTGCCGGTGCCGACCGCGAGGAGCTGGGTGATCCACGAGCTCAGCGCGCCCGACCCGCCGGGCTCGCGCAGCAGCACCTTGTCGCGGGCGATCCCGCCGGGCCCCTGCTGCGCGCTGCCGCCGAGGACCGCGCCGAGCAGCAGGCCCGGGTTGTCCTCGTCCCTGGCCAGCGACGGCACCAGGGACGCCGCCTCCTCCAGGAGCCGGTCGGCGTCCGCGCCCGCCAGCACCGCCGGGACGAGCCCGTACGCCGACAGGGCGCCGTAGTGCCCGGGCAGGTACGGGTCGGTCAGCCCGATCCGGTACCCGCACTGCCGGGCGAAGTCGTGCAGCGGGCTGCCGTGGTCGGTGATGACCAGGAACCGGCCCGCGATCTCCCGCTCGGACAGGCCCCGCTCGCGGAACGCGGCCGAGAAGATCCTGCGGTAGGCGTCGCCCTCCAGCGACACGCCCGCCTTGCTCGCCAGCACGACGAGCGTCCGGTCGAGCCGCTCCATGGCGAACGCGAGCGCGGCGGTGTCGCCGCCGTCCAGGACGGTCAGTTCGCCCGCCGGGCTGGCGCCCTCGCCGGGACCGGCCGCGCCCGCCGCCGCGCCGGCGAGCGCCGGCGTGTGCGTGTGCGCCTCCATGATCGCCTGGGCGGCGAGGCTCTCCGCGCCGACGCCGATCAGCACGATGTGGTCGAGGCCCGAGTAGCGCGCCTCCGAGACCAGGCCGTTCACCTGGTTCAGCAGCCCGCGGGAGGCGAAGGGCAGGTCGAGCCAGCCCAGCCGGCTGTGGTCCACCGCCCGCCGCCCCCACAGCCGGGGGTCCTTCGCGGCCAGCGCGCCGGGGACGCCGCAGCTCACGAGGTAGTCCCTCGCCTGCAGCGCCGAGTCCAGCACCTCGCCGCGCGTCAGTACGTCGAATCCGGACACCGTTCCCTCCCGGCCCCCATCGTTTCAGGAGAGAAAGGGCATCCGCGACCATCTCCCTCGATCTTCTTGGTCGCCTCCCGAACAGGGCCGGTCGCGCTGCGTCCGCGCCGGCGGGTGCGCGGGGTCAGCCGAGCGCCCGGGTGAGCTGCGCGATGCCCTCCGCCCGGTCGCGAAGGTGGAGCCGGACGGCGGGGCGGCCCAGCGAGCGCAGCACGCGCAGGTCGCCGAACGCCTGCGCAAGGTGCAGCTCGCCCAGGGTGTACGGCCGGCCCGGCACCGGGACGTCCTCGGTGACCGCGCCCGTGATCTGCAGGAACGCTCCGCCGGGCGGCCCGCCCTTGTGGTACTGGCCCGCCGTGTGCAGGTAGCGGGGCCCCCAGCCGAACGTCACGGGGACCGCGCGCTTGCGGACGTCGGCGCCGCGTGCGGCCAGCAGCGGCCTCACCTCGGCGGCCGCGGCATCGCCCTGGCGGCTCAGATACGCGAGGACGGCGAGGTAGCCGCCGTCCTGGACGTCCGCCAGGAGCGTCTCCAGCGCCTCCGCCAACGTCCGCGCGCCGCGCAGCGCGTCCTCCGGAGCGTGGACCTCCACCGCGCCCTCGACCAGTTCCGGCGGCCTGCGCAGGACGGTCGGCGCGGCGCCCTCCTCCGACCGCAGCAGCGCCGCCGTGCTCTCCCGCGACTCGCCGACGTCCGGTTCGGCGAACGGGTCGACACCGATCACCCGGCATGCCACCGCGACCGCGTACTCCCACAGCAGGAACTGCGCGCCGAGCGGCCCGGCGACGGTGACCCCCGCCTCCCGGCCCGGACCGGGTTCGTCGGGCCGCCGGCCGAGGACGATCCGCCGCAGGTCGTCGGTCAGCTCGAACCCGGGGGAGTCGACGCTCTCCACCACCACCGGGAGCAGGCCCTTGCCGTCCTTGCCCATCGCCCCCGCGACCAGCTGCTCCGCCCACGCGGCGAACCCGGCCAGCCCGGAACCGAGGTCGGCGATCACCAGTTTGTCGCGGGCGCCGAGTGCCGACGACCCCAGCGCCGCCCCCAGAGCCAGCGCGGGGTTGTCGTACGGCTGCCGTAGCGCCGCCGCGAACCGGGCCGCCTCGTCCAGCAGGACGTCGGCGTCCACGCCCGCGAGCATCGCCGGCACCAGCGCGCGGGCGCCGAGGGCGCCGAAGCGCCCGTCCACGTCGGGCTCGGCCAGGACGAGATGGTGGCCCGTCTCGCGGGCGGCGCGTTCGAGGTCGGCCCCCTCCTCGGCGACGACGACGAACCGGCGCGCCAGATCCGCGCCGCGCAGCCCGGCCTCGGAGAACGCGCGCCCGAAGACGCGCCGCAGCGCCGCGGCCTCGGCGCCGTCGTCCGCGACCACCACTAGCGTCCGGTCCAGGTCCCCGGCGAGGACACCGGACACCTCGTGCGGATCGGTGGTGTCGAGGATGGTCAGCCCGGCGCCCGCCGTGCGGCAGATCGCGTCCGCGGCGAGCGCGGTCCCCCCGGACGCGGCCAGCACGACCCGGTCGAGGCCGGCGCCGCGGGCGTCGCCCACCAGGCCGGCCAGCCGGTCCCGCAGCGACCGGGAGGTCTCCGGCAGGCCCAGCCAGCCGAGCCGGCGGGCGGCGAGCGGGGCCGCGTCGGGCCCCCACAACCTGGCGTTCCGGGACGTCAGCGACCTCGGTACGCCGTCGGAGACGAGACGGTCCAGGACCGTCTCGCTCTCGTCGACGACGGCTCCGCGGATGGTGACCGAGATCCCCCCGGCGGTCACCACCGAGGTCATGCGCCGTCCTTCTTGGCCTCCAGCTCGCCGGTGATGGAGTCGAGCAGCTCCTTCCAGGAGGCCGCGAACTTGTCCACGCCCTCCTCCTCCAGGACCCGCACGACGTCGTCGTAGTCGACCCCGGCCTCCTTCAGCGCCGCCATGTGCGCGCGGGCGTCGTCGTAGGCGCCACGGACGGCGTCGCCGCGCACCTCGCCGTGGTCGGCGACCGCGTCCAGGGTCGCCTCCGGCATCGTGTTGACGGTCCCCGGCGCGACCAGCTCGACGACGTACAGGGTGTCGGGCAGATCCGGGTCCTTCACGCCGGTCGACGCCCACAGCGGGCGCTGGGGACGGGCCCCGGCGTCCTTCAGCGCCTTCCACCGGTCGGTGCCGAACTTCTCCTCGTAGAGCGCGTACGCGAGCCGGGCGTTGGCGACGCCCGCCTTGGAGCGCAGCGCCTTGGCCTCGTCCGAGCCGATCTTGTCGAGGCGCTTGTCGATCTCGGTGTCGACCCGGCTGACGAAGAAGGACGCCACCGAGGCGATCTTCGACAGGTCGTGGCCGTTCTCCCGGGCCTTCTCCAGGCCGGCGAAGAACGCGTCGATGACCTTGCCGTAGCGCTCCAGCGAGAAGATCAGCGTCACGTTCACGCTGATGCCCTCCGCGAGCGCCGCGGTGATGGCCGGCAGGCCCTCCTCCGTCGCCGGGATCTTGATGTAGAGGTTGGGCCGGTCCACCAGCCACCACAGCGCCCGCGCCTCCGCGAGCGTCCGGCGGGTGTCGCGGGCCAGCCGCGGGTCGACCTCGATCGAGACGCGGCCGTCCAGCCCCTCCGTCCGGTCGTACACCGGGCGGAGCACGTCGCAGCCCCAGCGGATGTCGAAGGTGGTGATCGAGCGGGACGCCTCCTCGACGTGCACGCCGCGGGCCGCGAGGTCCCGGACTTGGTCGTCGTACGCGCTGCCCTTGCTCAGCGCCTTGGCGAAGATCGTCGGGTTGGACGTGACCCCGACCACGTTGCGCTCCCGGACCAGCTTCTCCAGGTTGCCGGTGCGCAGGCGCTCGCGGCTGATGTCGTCCAGCCAGATCGACACGCCCTCGTCCGAGAGCCTCTTCAGGTTGTCGCTCATCGCTTTCTCCTCGTCCTCGTCCGTGCGCCGGGCGGGACGCGGGGCCCCGGCTCGCGGGGCCCCGCCCGCCTCACGGCCCGTTCTCAGTTGCCGGTGGTGGCGCCGCGCCCGGCCTGCTTCACGTTCGCCTTGATCAGGCTGGCCTTGGCCGCCGCCACGACCCGCTCGGAGGTGAGCCCGAACTGCAGGAACAGCGTCTTGTAGTCGGCGGAGGCGCCGAAGTGCTCCAAGCTCACCGACTCGCCGTCGTCGCCGATGTAGCCGCGCCAGCCGAGCGCCACCCCGGCCTCCACGGACACGCGGGCGCGCACCCCCGGCGGCAGGACCTCCTGCCGGTAGGCGTCGGTCTGCTCCTCGAACCACTCCACGCACGGCATCGACACGACCCGGGTCGGGGTGCCCTCGGCCTGCAGCGTCTCGCGGGCCTCCAGCGCCATCTGGACCTCACTGCCCGTCGCGATGATGATCACGTCGGGGCGGCCGCCCTCGGCGTCCGCCAGCACGTACCCGCCGCGGGCCACGCCCTCCGCGGACGCGAGGTCGCCGCCGCGGTCGAACGTCGGCAGCTTCTGCCGGGTCAGCGCGATGCCCGCCGGCCGGTCGGTGTGCCGCAGGATGGTCCGCCACGCGACCGCCGTCTCGTTGGCGTCCGCCGGCCGGACGACGTCCAGCCCGGGGATCGCCCGCAGCGCCCACAGGTGCTCGACGGGCTGGTGCGTCGGGCCGTCCTCGCCGAGGCCGATCGAGTCGTGCGTCCAGACGAAGGTGACCGGCAGCTTCATCAGCGCCGCGAGCCGGACCGCCGGGCGCATGTAGTCGCTGAAGATCAGGAAGGTGCCGCCGTACGGGCGGGTGCCGCCGTGCAGCGCGATGCCGTTGCAGATCGCGGCCATCGCGTGCTCCCGGACGCCGAAGTGCAGCGTCCGGCCGTAGCGGTGGCCGGGGAACTCCTTGGTCTGGAACTCCTCCGGGATGAAGGACGGCTCGCCCTTCATCGTCGTGTTGTTGCTCTCCGCGAGGTCGGCCGAGCCGCCCCACAGCTCCGGCAGCACGGGCGCCAGCGACGCCAGCACCTCACCGGACGCCGCCCGGGTCGCGATGTCCTTGCCGGGCGCGAAGTCCGGCAGCGCCCCCTCCCAGCCGTCGGGCAGCGTGCGGGACGAGATCCGGTCGTACTCGGCGGCCCGCTCGGGGTTCGCGGACCGCCACGCCTCGAAGGCCTTGCTCCACTCGGCGTGGGCGGCGCGGCCCCGGTCGCTCACCTCGCGGGCGTGCGCCAGCACGTCCTCGGGGACCTGGAAGCTCTCCGCCGGGTCCAGGCCGAGGACCCGCTTGGTCGCGGCGACCTCGTCGGCGCCGAGCGCCGAGCCGTGGATCTTCCCGGTGTTCTTCTTGTTCGGCGCCGGCCAGCCGATGATCGTGCGCAGCGCGATGAAGGACGGGCGGGACGTCTCGGCCTTCGCCGCCTCGAACGCCGCCGCGAGCGCGGCCACGTTCTCCTCGTAGTCGCCGTTCGCGGTCCAGTCGACGTGGTGGACGTCCCAGCCGTACGCCGCGTAGCGGGCCCGCACGTCCTCCGACAGCGCGATCGCCGTGTCGTCCTCGATCGAGATGTGGTTGTCGTCGTAGAGCAGGACAAGGTTGCCGAGCCGCTGGTGGGCCGCCAGCGCGCTCGCCTCGTGGCTAATGCCCTCCTCGATGTCGCCGTCGGACGCGAACACCCAGACGTTGTGGTCGAAGGGGGACTCGCCCTGCGGCGCGTCGGGGTCGAAGAGGCCGCGCTCCCGGCGGGCCGCCATCGCCATGCCCACCGCGTTCGCCAGGCCCTGGCCGAGCGGCCCCGTGGTCGTCTCCACGCCGGCCGTGTGCCCGTACTCGGGGTGGCCCGGGGTGAGGCTGCCCCACTTGCGCAGCGACATCAGGTCGTCCAGCGTCATCGGGTAGCCCGACAGGTACAGCTGGATGTAGAGGGTAAGGCTGGAGTGCCCGCAGGAGAGCACGAACCTGTCGCGCCCGGCCCAGTGCGGATCGGTCGGGTCGTGCTTCAGGAAGCGCTGGAAGAGAAGGTAGGCGGCGGGGGCGAGGCTCATCGCGGTCCCGGGGTGACCCGATCCGGCCTCCTCGACGGCGTCCATGGCGAGGGCGCGGATGACGTCCACCGCCCGCCGGTCCTGGTCGGACCATTCAAACGTGCTGTTGTCCCTGCTCACGGAACGCCAGGCTCCTCTCGAACCGGTGTCAGAATCCACTCTGTACGTTGTTCGCCGTACTCGTGCGCCGCACCCCGCCGCGGCGCTGCGCGCCGTGCCGGGCCCGCGGGGCCCGCAAAGGACAACGTCCGGCGGCGCGGCGCCTCTTCCCCCGCCCCGCGCGGCCGCCCCGTCCGCGGCCCAGCGACGATCATGTGCGCTCGTCGCGAGCCTATCGCGCGGGAGGGCCGCCGCAGGCGGGGAGCGGCGCGCACGGAGGGACCGGGTCCCCGGCCGCACCGCTCATGCACCCTTGCCCGAACGCCCCGCGGGCTAACCCCCCGCGCGGGGGATCCCGCGGGTGATACGTCCCTCGCCGCGGCACTCCCGGCGGGCGCGCGAGCGAACCTCACGGCGCGTCCAGCGACCCGGTGCGCGCCCCCCGGAGGGGGCGGACTACAGTGATTGCGCGGCTGACGGCAGTGGCCGCGGCAACACGACCAAGCCGAAGTCGCACCATGCCGAGGCCGGCCCGGATCGCGGGGGCATCGCCGAGGGTGGCGGCGGCTTTCTCATCCCTAGTCAGACGTGGACCCGATTGTGACGGTGCTGAGTAACAAGCGCGGGATCGAGCTCGACGAGCATGTCCCGGACGTGCCCGACGTGCCCTTGGGCACGCTCGTGCCCCCCGCCGAGCGGTCCGCCCGGCGGACGCTCGCGGCGAGCGTCCGCGCCTACGTGGCGCTGACCAAGCCGCGCGTCATCGAGCTGCTCCTGATCACCACGATCCCGGTGATGTTCCTCGCCGAGCGGGGCGTGCCGGCGCTGCCCACCGTGCTGCTGACGCTGGCGTTCGGCACCATGTCCGCGGGGGCCGCCAACGCGATCAACTGCTACATCGACCGCGACATCGACGCCAAGATGCGCCGCACCCGGCGCCGCCCGCTGGCCCGCCACCAGGTCACCCCGGCCCGCGCCCTCATCTTCGGGGTGACGCTCGCCGTGCTGTCCACGGCCGGGTTCCTGCTCACCGTCAACCCGGTCGCCGCGGCCGGGTCGCTGTTCGCGATCCTGTTCTACGTCTTCGTCTACTCGCTGCTGCTCAAGCGGCGCACCGCGCAGAACGTCGTGTGGGGCGGCATCGCCGGGTGCATGCCCGTCCTCATCGGCTGGGCCGCCGTCACCGGCGGCGTCGCCTGGACGCCGCTCGTCCTGTTCGGCGTCGTGTTCCTCTGGACGCCGCCGCACACGTGGACCCTCGCGATGCGGTACCGCGAGGACTACGCGATCGCCAAGGTCCCGATGCTGCCCGTCGTCGCGTCCGAGCGCCGCGTCGTGACCGAGAGCCTCGTCTACACCTACGCCACCGTCGCCTGCTCGCTGCTGCTGTGGCCCGTCGCCGGGATGGGCCCGGTGTACGGGGCCGTCGCGGTCGTCCTCGGGGCGGTCTTCCTCGCCGAGGGCCACCGGCTGCTGAAGGCGGTCCGCGCCGGCGTGACCGGCGTCCACCTGCGGCCGATGCGGTTCTTCCACCTCTCCAACGTCTACCTCGCGCTGCTGTTCACGGCCGTGGCGGTCGACCCGCTCCTGCACTGACGCGGGACGCGGCGCCGCCGGGCGGGCACCGTCCGTGACCTCCGCGCGTGGGCGGCCGGTCCCACCTGCCGTTACCCTTCGCGGTATGGCGCCCATCGACCCCAAGGCCGTGCTCGAAGGCCGGATCCCCGGCCGCCCCCCGGTCGGCCTGATCCTTGGCATGACCGTCTCCGGGCTGTGCGCCGTGGTCGCGCTCGGCGCGGCCGCCGCGTTCGGCGGCGCCGGCTTCTGGGTGGGGGTCCTGCTCGCCATCCTGCCGATCCCGGTGCTGATCGCGCTCGCGCTCACCCTCGACCGGCTGGAGCCCGAACCGCCCCGGGCACTGGCCTTCGCGTTCATGTGGGGCGCGGGCGTCGCCGTGCTGGGCGCCCTCGTCCTCAACACCGCCGGCCTGCTCTACGTGACCGTGCCGATCTTCGGGGAGACCGAGGGGCACTTCGTCAGCGCCACATTCGGCGCGCCCGTCATCGAGGAGACGCTGAAGGGCGCCGCCCTGTTCGGCCTGCTCTGGTTCCGCCGCAACGAGATCGACGGCTTCGCGGACGGCATCATCTATGCGGCCATGGTCGGTCTCGGCTTCGCCATGATGGAGAACATCACCTACTACATGCGGGCGTTCGAGGACGGTGGCGCGCAGCAGCTCCAGGCGGTGTTCATCCTGCGCGGCCTGATCGCGCCGCTGAGCCATCCGCTGTTCACCTCGATGACCGGCCTCGGCGTCGCCTACGCCGCCACCCACCGGCGCGGCCAGCTCCTCGCGCCGCTCGCCGGGCTGCTCGGCGCGATGATCCTGCACGGCCTGTGGAACGGGTCCGCCGCGTTCGGGCTCGGCGGCCTCGGCATCGTCTACCTGCTGGACTTCGGTGTCCTGGTCGCGCTGATCGTGGTCGTCTCCGCCGAGCGCCGCACCACCGTCCGCCGCATCGAGACCTACCTGCCGATGTACGCGGGGACGGGCCTGGTCACGCCGCAGGACGTGCGGATGCTGCGCTCCATCCCGTCCCGCCGCGCGGCCCGCCGCTGGGCCCGCTCGGTCGGCGGCCCGCCCGCCGCCCGCGCCATGACCGACTACCAGCTCGCCGCGACCGAGCTGGCGCTGCTGCACAAGCGCGCCGAGCGCGGCGTCGCCGAGCCGCACTGGTTCGGCACCCGCCGCGACTCGCTGCTGGAGCTGATGTCGCTGGCCAGGCAGGCGTTCCTGCGCACCCCGCCGCGCCCGGGGACGAGCCGGGCGGGCGGCCCGCCGTGGGCGGCACAGGGCCCGTCGGGGTTCCTGCCGCCGCAGCCGCCCGGCCCGTACGGCTGACCGGGCCGGCGTAACCGGGGGCCGGATCACGGCCCCCGCGCACCGCCCATACGATGGTCCCCGTGGCAGAGCGACCGTCGTCCAACCTCCTGATCCGGACGTGGAACGCCGTGTGGCGTCCGACCCCCGGATCGCTGCGGCTGCTCGCCCTCCTCGGCGTCATCGGCAACGTCGTGATCGTCGTCAGCGGCGGCGCCGTCCGGGTCACCAAGTCCGGTCTCGGCTGCCCCGACTGGCCGCGCTGCACCGGCGACAGCCTCGTCCCCACGCACAGTCCCGAGCACCACGTGCTCAACATGTCGATCGAGTTCGGCAACCGGCTGATCACGTTCGTGGTGCTCGGCATCGGCGTGCTGGTGTTCGTCGCCGCGCTGCGGCTGCGCCCGCGCCGCCGCGGCCTGGTCTGGTGGGCGCTCGCCCAGCCGATGAGCGTGGTCGCGCAGGCGGTCATCGGCGGCATCGTCGTGCTGACCGAGCTGCACCCGGCCGCCGTCTCGCTGCACTTCCTCGTCTCGCCGGCCCTGCTGGTGTTCTGCGTGGCGCTGTGGGTCCGCGCGGGGGAGGGGGACGCGCCGCCCCGGCGGCTCGCCGGCCCCCGGACGCGCGCGCTGGCCGCCGCGCTCCTCGTCTCGTGCGCCGCCGTGCTCGTCGCGGGCACGGTCGTCACCGGCACCGGCCCGCACGCGGGTGACGCCGAGGCCCGCCGCTACGGCTTCAACATCACCGACGTCGCCCGCATCCACGGCGAGCTGGCCTGGGCCACCATCGCGCTGGCCGCCGCCGTCATCGTCGCCCTGTACCGCTCGGGCGCCGCGGCCGGCCGCGACCTGGGCCCCGCCCGCCGTCGCGGCCTCGAGCTGGCCGGGATCATCGTCGCCCAGGGTGCCGTCGGCTACATCCAGTACGCGCTCGGGGTCCCCGAGGGGCTCGTGCTCCTGCACATGCTCGGCGCGGTCCTGATGTGGATCACGGCGTTCCGCCTCTTCTTCGCGCTCCGCGACCGCGGCCCCGTGCCGACCGCCGAGGAGGCGCCTCCGGTCGCCTCCCGGGCCGAGGCGCCGCAGCCGGCCTGACCCGGGTTCCGTGGCCCTTGAACGCCAGCGCTGGCGTCAGCGCTTCTGCAGGAACGCGCGCAGCCGTTCCAGCGGCCAGGTGTTGATGACGTCGTCGGGGGTCAGCCACCCGCGCTGGGCGGTGCCCACGCCGTAGCGGATGTTGCGGTGGTGGCCGAGCGAGTGCGCGTCGGTGTCGATGGAGAACTTCACGCCGAACCGCTTCGCGCGCCGGATCAGGCCGGCGGGCAGGTCGAGGCGGTCCGGGAAGGAGTCGATCTCGATGGCGGTGCCGGTGCGGGCCGCCGCGCGGAAGACCTCGTCCCAGTCGGCGTCGACGGGCGGGCGGCGGCCGATGCTGCGGGCGGTGGGGTGCCCGATGACGTGCACGTGCGGGTTCTCGCAGGCCCGGACGAGGCGGCGCGTCATGACGTCCTGGTCCTGGGTGAAGTGGGAGTGGACCGAGGCGACGCACACGTCGAAGCCGGAGAGGAAGTCGGCGTCCCAGTCGACGCCGCCGTCCGGGTCGATGTTCAGCTCGGTGCCGTGCAGGAGCCTCAGCCCCGGGTACTCCTTCTGGAGCTCGGCGACCCGCTCGCGCTGGGCGAGCATCTTCTCGTCCGTCATCCGCTGCATGACCAGGTTCGGGGCATGGTCGGTGATGGCGTAGTACTCCAGGCCGCGTGCCTGCGCGGCGGCGACCATGTCCTCCAGGGAGGCGACGCCGTCGGTCAGGTCGGTGTGGCTGTGCAGGTCGCCGCGGAGGTCCTCGACCGTGACGAGGCGGGGCAGCTCGTCCTTGAGGGCGGCCTCGATCTCGCCGGTGTCCTCCCGGAGCGTCGGATGCACCCACGGGAGGCCGAGCCGCTCGTAGACCTCCTCCTCGGTCTCCGACACGATCAGCTCGTCGGTCTCGGCGTCGAAGAGGCCGTACTCGGAGAGCTTGAGGCCCGCCTTCACGGCGATCTCCCGGGTGCGGATGTTGTGGGCCTGCGAGCCGGTGAAGTACTGGAGCGCCGCGCCCCACGACTCGGGCGGGACGACCCGCAGGTCGACCTGGAGGCCCTTGGCCGTCCGGACCGACGTCTTCTTGTCGCCGCCCGCGATGACCTCGGCGACGAACGGGAGCGCGGTGAACGCCTCCATGATCGGACGCGGGTCGCGGGACGCGGCGAGGACGTCCACGTCGCCGATCGTCTCGCGCATGCGGCGCAGCGACCCGGCATGGGCGCAGCGCTCGACCTGGGGGAGCCGGGAGAGTGTGGCGACGACCTCGTCGGCGACGCTCGCGGCGACGTCGACGAGGACGCGGGTGCCGGAGCTCTCCATCAGCTCGATGCCGCGGAGGATGTTCTCCTCGGTCTTGGCGCCGAAACCCTTGAGGCCCCGGAGCCGGCCCTCCTTGATCGCGGCGCCCAGCTCGTCCACCGAGGAGATGCCGAGCTCCTCGTAGACGGCGAGGGCCTTCTTCGGACCGAGCGTGGGGATGGCGGTGAGCGCCCGCACCCCGGCCGGGATCTGCGCGCGCAGCTCCTCGACCTGCCGGATCGTGCCGGTGGTGGTGTAGTCGAGGACCTTCTTGGCGATCGCCTCGCCCACGGTCGGGATCGTGCGCAGCCCGGCCAGGTCGAGCTCGGAGATGTCGTCGGGATGGCCGGCGATCGCCCGCGCGGCCTTCTCGTACGCCCTGATCTTGAAGGCGTCCCCGCCCGTGATCGAGAGCAGGTCGGCCAGTTCCTGGATGAGGGCCGCAGCCTCGTCGTTCGCCCGTGCCATACGGCCGAGTCTAGAAGCCGGGTCGGACGTTTCCGGAGATCAGCGCAGCGGCGCGGCCGGCCCTCCGGGACGGTCCATCCGGCCCCGCACGACCTCATCGGCGATCGCCGAGACCTGCTCCTCGGGAAGGCGCCGGTAGCCGTCGTCGGTGACCACCGCGATCGTCGGGTAGATGCGCCGCGTCGGGTCGGGGCCGCCGGTGGCGGCGTCGTCGTCGGCGGCGTCGTAGAGCGCGTGCACGCAGACCGTGGCCGCGTCCTCAAGCGACAGGTCGTTGCGGTAGAGCTTCTTCAGGGCGCCGAGCGCATACGGGGAGCCCGAGCCGTCCGCGTGGAACTCGCGTGCCTCCTGCGGGGCGCCGGTGATGTCGTAGGTGTAGATCCGCCCCTCACCGGACTCCGGGTCGTAGCCGCTGAACAGCGGGACGACCGCGAGGCCCTGCAGGGCCTGGGCGAGGTTGGCCTGGATGACGGCGCCGAGCCGGCGCGCCTTGCCCGGCAGCGACAGCGGGACGGTCTCCATCTTCTCGTAGTGCTCCAGCTCCACCTGGAACAGGCGCACCATCTCCAGCGCGAGCCCGACCGTCCCCGCGAACGCGACGGCGGAGTACTCGTCCGCCCGCTGGACCTTGTCCAGCTCCCGGTAGGCGATGCGGTGGCCCTGCGTGGCGCGCCGGTCGCCGGCCATCATGACCCCGCCCGGGAACGTCAGCGCCAGCACGGTCGTCCCGTGCGGCAGCTCCGGGGCGTCCCCCTCCGGCACCCGGTTGACGGGAAGCAGCTCGGGGGAGTGGACGCGCAGGAAGTCGACGAACGACGCCGACCCCGCCTCGAAGAACTCGGGCGGTATCCCCTGGTCCTCGCTCCGGCCGATCACGGGCGGCTCCTCTCCGGCTCGCTGGTCCGACGCCTGATCCTTTCACCCTGCCACAGCATTTTGCGACACAACGCCGCTCGGTCAGGGTTCCGGAGCCTCTGGCGGATCCTCCTGACTTCTGGTGGCGCCCGCGCAGGCCACGATGACGCAGCAGATCGCGACCCACTGGCGGAAGGTGAGGATCTCGCCGAGGAGCGCCACCCCGACGAGCGCGGCCACCGCGGGCTCCAGGCTCATCAGGATGCCGAAGACCCGGGCGGGCATCCGCCGCAGCGCCTCCAGCTCCAGCGAGTACGGGATCACCGACGACAGGAGCCCCACCCCGAGGCCGATCAGCAGCAGCTGCGGGTCGAGCAGCGCGCTGCCCGCGGACGCCACCCCGAGCGGCAGGATCGCGACCGTACCGACGACGCTGGCGAGCGCGAGGCCGGTGGAACCGGGGAACCGCCGGCCGGTGGCGGCGGTGAGCAGGATGTACCCCGCCCAGCACGCACCGGCCAGGAGCGCGAACGCGATGCCGACCGGGTCCACGGCGCCCGTGCCGCCCCGGGCCAGCAGGACGACGCCCGCTCCCGCCAGGATGACCCACAGCGCGTCGCGGGGACGCCTGGACGCGACGATCGACACCGTCAGCGGCCCGAGGAACTCGATCGTGACCGCCACCCCCAGCGGGATCCGCGAGAACGACTGGTAGATCGAGAAGTTCATCAGCGCCAGCGCCAGCCCGAAGCCCGCGGCGATGGCGAGGCTCGATCGGGAGTGGTCGCGCAGGACGGTCCGCAGCGCCTTGCGGGCGAGGAACCCGAGCACGATCGCCGACGTCAGCAGCCGCATCGTCACGACGGCGCTCGGCGGGAGCCGGTCGAACAGGTGCTTGGCGAGCCCGGCCCCGACCTGGAGGGAGATGATGCCGAGCAGGATCAGTGCGGGCGGCGGCACCGACCCCAGCGACAGCGTCCGCAACCGGCCGGACGCCCGCGACACCCCACCGATCGAGCCTGTGCCCTGTGGGGGGACGACCCCCCACACCCCCCGGTTCGCTTCGCTCATCCTTCGAGCGCTTCAGCCAATGCCATGCATCACTCCCACTTGAAGAACCGGGCGGCGAGGGCCAGGCCGGCGACGGCCCAGACCGCGAGGACGATCAGCGGGCCGCCGGGAAGCGCGGCGTCATCTTGCAGGACCTGCCGCAACCCGTCGGCGAGCGCCGAGATGGGCAGCAGTTCCAGGGCGGGCTGCACCGGGCCGGGGAACCGGTCCAGCGGGAACACGACGCCGCCGACCGCCAGGAGCAGGATATAGACGAGGTTCGCCGCGGCGAGCGTGGCCTCGGCGCGCAGCGTCCCGGCCATGAGCAGCCCGAACCCGCTGAACGCGGCGGTGCCGAGCAGCAGCAGGACGACCACGGAGGCGGGGTCGCCGCGCGGATGCCAGCCGAGCGCCAGCGCGACCGCGCAGATCACCGCGGCCTGGACCGCCTCCACGGCGAGCACGCTGAGCGTCTTGGCGGCGATGAGCCCGCCGCGCGGCAGCGGAGTGGCGCCGAGCCGCTTGAGGACGCCGTAGCGCCGCTCGAAGCCGGTGCCGATGGCCTGGCCGGTGAACGCGGTGGACATGACCGCGAGCGCGAGGATCCCCGGCGCGAGGAAGTCGACCCGGCGGCCGGCACCGAGGTCGAGCAGCGAGGTGCCGCTGAACAGGGCGAGCAGCACGACCGGGATGATCAGGGTGAGCAGCAGCTGCTCGCCGTTGCGCAGCACGGTCCGGAACTCGTAGCGGGCCTGGGACACGATCATCCGCGGCAGCGGCACCGCGCCCGGGGCGGGGGCGAGGACCAGGGCGGGGGGTTTGGGCGAGGCGGTCTTGTCCGCGGCGGTCACGAGCGCAGCTCCCGTCCGGTCAGTTCAAGGAAGACGTCCTCCAGGGTGCGGCGCTCGATCCGCAGGTCCTCGGTCATGACGCCGTGCGAGGCGCACCAGGCGGTGACGGTGGCCAGCAGCTCGGGCCGCACGTCCGCTTCGATCAGGTAATGCCCGGCGGGGGACTCCTTCGCGGCGCTCCCCACGGGCAGCGCCGACAGCAGCTCCTCCAGGCCGAGGCCGGGGCGGGCGCGGAACCGCAGCTGCCGCTCGGCGCCGGTCAGCTCCTCGGGGGCGCCCTCGGCGACCACCCTGCCGTGGTCGACGATGACGACGTGGTCGGAGAGGCGCTCGGCCTCCTCCATGTTGTGCGTGGTGAGCACGACCGAGACCCCCGCCGCGCGCAGCTCCCCGATCAGGTCCCAGGTGGCGTGCCTGGCCTGCGGGTCGAGGCCGGTCGTGGGCTCGTCCAGGAAGACGAGCTCGGGCCGCCCGACCACGGCGACGGCCAGCGACAGCCGCTGCTGCTGCCCGCCCGACATGCGGCGGAACGGGGTGCGGGCGTGCTCGGTGAGGCCGAGCCGCTCCAGCAGGGCGGACGTGTCGAGCGGCGAAGAGTGGAACGACGCGACGAGCTTCAGGAACTCGCCGGCGCGGGCCGTCCCCGGCACGCCGCCGGACTGCGGCATCACGCCGACCCGCGGCTTCAGCGCCCGCCCGTCCGCGAGCGGGTCGAGGCCGAGGACGCGGACGGTGCCGGAGTCGGGGCGGCGGAACCCCTCGCAGATCTCGATCGTGGTGGTCTTGCCGGCGCCGTTCGGTCCGAGCAGCGCGGTGACGGCGCCCCGGGCGGCGGTGAGCGTCAGGCCGTCCACGGCCGGGCGTGCGGCGCCCGCCGCGCCGTAGCGCTTGACGAGCGAGACCAGCTCGACGGCGCCGTCTCCGGGGGTTGTCATGGAGACGAGTTTAGATCCGGGGGATGAGGACTCCGCGCCCGGTCCCGCCGCCGGTCCGGCGCCGGGCGCGGTCAGGGCTCCGGGTGAGGGCGCGCGCGAGCACGCGATGAGGACGCGGTATACAAGGCGGCGGCGCTCTGTGCCGCCGGGGGACGAAAGCCCAGGTTAGGTAAGGCTTACCTGCGTGAGCTACGACATCGGGATTCCGGTGTTTCGCGGGAAGTAATTACGGCACACTGATGTTGTGAAAAACGTGAGCGAGGACCAGACGACCGCCCCGGCCGCCACCGCGCGGCCGTTCGGCGTGCCGTCGGCGCCTGGCCGCACCGAGCGCGACACGCGCGCGCGGGTGGCCCGGCTCATCCTCGAACACGGGCCGGTCACGGCGTCCACGCTGGGGGAGCGCGTCGGGCTCACGCCGGCCGCGGTCCGCCGGCACCTGGACGCGCTGCTGGCCGAGGGCATGATCGAGGTCCGCAAGGCGCGGGTCCCGCAGACCCGGCGCGGCCGGGGGCGTCCCGCCAAGTGGTTCGCCATCACCGACGCCGGGCGCAGTGCCTTCGTGCACGCCTACGACGACCTGGCGACCAGCGCGCTGCGGTTCCTCGCCGAGACGGCCGGCGGCCACGCGGTCGCCGAGTTCGCCCGGCGGCAGATCGCCGATCTCGAGCGGCGGTACCGGCCGGTCGTGCAGGGCGCTCCGCCCCACCAGCGGGTGCGCATTCTCGCCGAGGCGCTCTCGGGCGACGGCTACGCGGCCGCCGCCGCGAAGGCGCCCCAGCCGGGCGGCGGCGAGCAGCTGTGCCAGCACCACTGCCCGGTCGCGCACGTCGCCGCGGAGTTCCCGCAGCTGTGCGAGGCCGAGACCGAGGCGTTCAGCCGGCTGCTCGGGACCCCCGTGCAGCGACTGGCGACGATCGCCCACGGCGACGGCATCTGCACCACCCATGTCAGCTCACGCTCCCTGTGCGGGGCGGGCGAGGACGACGGGGAAGGCGATTCCGCCGCGAGCGTCACCCCTGGCGGGGACGCGGGGGAGCCATCCCCCGAACACACAAGGATCAGTGACGAGGAGTCCGGAGGGACCTCCCTATGACTACGGCAGCCCACCCAGAGCTGGAAGGGCTCGACAGGTACAAGTTCGGCTGGGCCGACTCCGACGAGGCGGGCGCCTCGGCGAAGCGCGGGCTGAACGAGGACGTCGTCCGTGACATCTCGGCCAAGAAGAACGAACCCCAGTGGATGCTCGACCTGCGCCTCAAGGGGCTGCGGCTGTTCAGCAAGAAGCCGATGCCCACCTGGGGCTCCGACCTGTCGGACATCGACTTCGACAACATCAAGTACTTCGTGCGCTCCACCGAGCAGCAGGCCGCCTCCTGGGAGGAGCTCCCAGAGGACATCAAGAACACCTACGACAAGCTCGGCATCCCTGAGGCGGAGAAGCAGCGTCTCATCGCCGGCGTCGCCGCGCAGTACGAGTCGGAGGTCGTCTACCACAAGATCCGCGAGGACCTTGAGGAGAAGGGCGTCATCTTCGTCGACACCGACACCGGCCTGCGCGAGCACCCGGAGATCTTCCAGGAGTACTTCGGCTCGGTGATCCCCGTCGGCGACAACAAGTTCGCCGCGCTCAACACCGCCGTGTGGTCGGGCGGCTCGTTCATCTACGTCCCGCCGGGCGTGCACGTCGAGATCCCGCTGCAGGCCTACTTCCGGATCAACACCGAGAACATGGGCCAGTTCGAGCGGACGCTGATCATCGCCGACGAGGGCTCCTACGTCCACTACGTCGAGGGCTGTACCGCCCCGATCTACAAGTCGGACTCGCTGCACTCCGCCGTCGTGGAGATCGTCGTGAAGAAGGACGCCCGCGTCCGCTACACGACCATCCAGAACTGGTCCAACAACGTCTACAACCTGGTGACCAAGCGCGCCGTCGCCTACGAGGGCGCCACCATGGAGTGGGTCGACGGCAACATCGGCTCCAAGGTCACCATGAAGTACCCGGCGGTGTACCTGCTCGGCGAGCACGCCAAGGGCGAGACCCTGTCGATCGCGTTCGCCGGCGAGGACCAGCACCAGGACGCCGGCGCCAAGATGGTGCACGCCGCGCCCAACACCTCCAGCAGCATCATCTCCAAGTCGGTGGCGCGCGGCGGCGGCCGCACGTCCTACCGGGGGCTGGTGCAGATCCAGGAGGGCGCCGAGCACAGCAAGTCCACGGTCAAGTGCGACGCGCTGCTCGTCGACCAGATCAGCCGGTCCGACACCTACCCCTACGTCGACGTCCGCGAGGACGACGTCGAGATGGGCCACGAGGCGACCGTCTCCAAGGTGTCGGAGCAGCAGCTGTTCTACCTGATGAGCCGCGGCCTCACCGAGGACGAGGCGATGGCGATGATCGTGCGCGGGTTCGTCGAGCCGATCGCGCGCGAGCTGCCGATGGAGTACGCGCTCGAGCTGAACCGGCTCATCGAGCTGCAGATGGAAGGAGCCGTCGGCTGATGGGGCTGGAGCAGAAGCCTCTCTCGACGCTGCATGAGAAGGCGTCCTTCGAGGTGGGCGACTTCGACGTGCCGACGGGCCGCGAGGAGGAGTGGCGGTTCACCCCGCTGCGCCGGCTGCGCGGCCTGCACAACGGCACCGCCGAGGACGGCGGCAAGGTGCTCCTGGAGGCCGAGGCGGCGCCGGAGGTGACGGTCGAGACCGTCGGCCGCGACGACGAGCGCCTCGGCCGGGCCTACGTCCCCGCCGACCGGGTGAGCGCCCAGGCCTGGACCTCCTTCACCCACGCCACCGTCGTCACGGTGCGGAAGGAGACCGTGGCGTCGGCGCCGACCGTGCTGCGGCTGCGCGGCGAGGACGCCTCGGCCGCCGCCTACGGGCACACGACCGTCGTCCTGGAGCCGTTCGCCGAGGCCACCGTGGTGCTCGCGCACCGCGGTTCGGCCACCTACGCCGACAACGTCGAGTTCGTCGTCGGCGACGGCGCCCGGCTGTCGGTGATCAGCCTGCAGGACTGGGCGGACGACAGCGTCCACGTCTCCCACCAGCACGCCCGCCTCGGCCGCGACGCCCGGTTCGTCTCGCACAACATCTCGCTCGGCGGCGACGTCGTGCGGATCTCGCCGTCGGTCTCCTACGACGGGCCCGGCGGCGACGCCGAGCTGTACGGGGTGTACTTCGTCGACGGCGGCCAGCACCTGGAGCACCGGCTCCTCGTCGACCACGCCGTCCCGCACTGCCGCAGCCGCGTCGACTACCGCGGCGCGCTCCAGGACCAGGACGCGCATGCCGTCTGGATCGGCGACGTGATCATCCGCGCGGAGGCCGAGGGCACCGACACCTACGAGCTGAACCGCAACCTCGTCCTCACCGACGGGACGCGGGTCGACTCCGTCCCCAACCTGGAGATCCTCACCGGCGAGGTCGCCGGGGCGGGGCACGCCTCGGCGTCCGGGCGGCTGGACGACGAGCACCTGTTCTACCTGCAGGCGCGCGGCATCACCTTCGACGAGGCGCGGCGCATGGTGGTCCGGGGATTCCTCGGCCAGCTGGTGGAGCGGATCGAGGTCGCCGAGGTCCGCGACAAGGTCGGGGAGGCGATCGAAGCCGAGCTCGACCGGGGAGCGCGCGCATGACGTACGTCAAGGTGTGCGCTCTGGACGAGGTCCCGCAGGACGGGGCGCTCGCCGTCGAGGTGGACGACACGCCCGTCGCCATCGCGCGCAGCGGCGACGACGTGTTCGCCCTGAACGACATCTGCTCGCACGCCGAGGTCTCGCTGTCCGAGGGCGAGGTCTACAACGGCACGATCGAGTGCTGGCTGCACGGGTCCTGCTTCGACCTGCGCACCGGAAAGCCCACCAACCCGCCGGCCACGCAGCCGGTCGCCACCTACAAGGTCAAGGTCGAGGGCGGGGACGTCTACGTCTCGCTCGCCGGCGACTGACCGCACGACGAAGGACTACACGCACTATGGCCACGCTAGAGATCCGCGACCTCCACGTCTCCGTCGGCGACGGCTCCGACGGGGCGAAGGAGATCCTGCGCGGGGTCGACCTGACCGTGAAGGCCGGCCAGACCCACGCGATCATGGGGCCGAACGGCTCCGGCAAATCCACCCTCGCCTACGCGATCGCCGGCCACCCGAAGTACGAGGTGACCTCCGGCACGGTCACGCTGGACGGCGAGGACGTCCTCGCCATGTCGGTCGACGAGCGCGCCCGCGCCGGGCTGTTCCTGGCGATGCAGTACCCGGTCGAGGTACCGGGCGTCTCGGTGTCCAACTTCCTGCGCTCGGCCGTGACCGCCGTCCGCGGCGAGGCCCCGAAGCTCCGCGAGTTCTCCAAGGAGATGAAGCAGGCGATGGACGGCCTGTCCATCGACCCGGCGTTCGCGCAGCGGAGCCTGAACGAGGGCTTCTCCGGCGGCGAGAAGAAGCGGCACGAGATCCTGCAGCTGGAGATGCTGAAGCCGAAGGTCGCGATCCTGGACGAGACCGACTCCGGCCTCGACGTCGACGCCCTCAAGGTCGTCTCCGAGGGCGTCAACCGGTTCGCCTCCGGTGAGACCGGCGTCCTGCTCATCACGCACTACACCCGCATCCTGCGGTACGTGAAGCCCGACTTCGTGCACGTGTTCGCGGGCGGCCGCGTCGTCGCCGAGGGCGGGCCTGAGCTGGCCGACGAGCTGGAGAACGAGGGTTACGAGAAGTACTCGAAGGCGGGCGCGTCTCTATGAGCGAAGCGAACGCGGGGGGCGTGGGGGGTCGTCCCCCCACAGGGGAGTCAGCATGAGCGAAGCGAACCGGGGGGCGTGGGGGGTCGCCCCCCCACAGGGGAGTCAGCATGAGTGAGCTGCTGCCTGAGGAGGTCAAGAAGGACTTTCCGCTGCTGGGGCGCACGGTGCGCGGCGGGCGTCCTCTGGTGTACCTCGACTCGGGTGCGACCTCGCAGAAGCCCGTCCGGGTGCTGGACGCCGAGCGGGAGTTCTACGAGCGGCACAACGCGGCGCCGCACCGCGGGGCGCACCTGCTCGCCGAGGAGGCGACGGAGGCCTACGAGAACGCCCGCGCGTCGATCGCCCGGTTCATCGGCGCGACGCCCGGTGAGATCGTGTTCACCAAGAACGCGACCGAGGGCATCAACCTGGTCGCGTACGCGATGAGCAACGCGGCCACCGCGGGCCCGGAGGCCGGGCGCTTCGCCGTCGGCCCCGGCGACGAGGTCGTGGTGTCGGAGATGGAGCACCACGCGAACCTCGTCCCGTGGCAGCAGCTGTGCCGGAGGACCGGGGCGACGCTGCGCTGGTTCGGCATCACCGACGAGGGCCGGCTCGACCTCCAGAACCTCGACGAGCTGGTCAACGAGCGCACGAAGATCGTCGCGCTGACGCACCAGTCGAACGTGCTCGGGACCGTCCCGCCGGTCGAGCGGATCGTGGAGCGTGCCCACGCCGTCGGCGCGTTCGTCCTGCTGGACGCCGCGCAGTCGGTTCCGCACCAGCCGGTGGACGTCACCCGGCTGGGCGCCGACTTCCTCGCGTTCTCCGGGCACAAGATGCTGGGCCCGACCGGCATAGGCGTGCTGTGGGGCCGGAGCGAGCTGCTGGAGGCCATGCCGCCGTTCATCACCGGCGGTTCCATGATCGAGGTCGTCCGGATGGAGGAGACCACGTTCATGCCGCCGCCGCAGCGGTTCGAGGCCGGCGTGCCGATGACGGCGCAGGCGGTCGGGCTCGGGGTGGCCTGCGACTACCTCGCCGAGATCGGCATGGACCGCGTGCACGCCCATGAGGAGGCCCTCGTCGCCTACTCGCTGGAGCGGCTGGGTGAGATCCCCGGCGTCCGCATCATCGGGCCCGGCACCACCGAGGCACGCGGCGGCGCGGTGTCGTTCACCGTCGAGGACATCCACCCGCACGACGTCGGCCAGGTCCTGGACGACCTGGGCGTCGAGGTGCGCGTCGGCCACCACTGCGCGTGGCCGATCTGCCGCCGCTTCGGCATCCCGGCGACCACCCGCGCGACGTTCTACCTCTACAACACGCTCGGCGACGTGGACGCGCTCGCCGACGCGGTCCGGCAGGCCCAGAAGTTCTTCGGGACCACCTGAGGAACAGGCCAGGCCGGGCCCTGGTTGTAGCGAGGAAAGGCTTGGAAAGGACGACATGCAGTTGGAGGCGATGTACCAGGAGGTCATCCTGGACCATTACCGCAACCCCCTGCACAAGGGGCTGCGGGAGCCGTTCGAGGGCGAGGCGCACCACGTCAACCCGACGTGCGGTGACGAGGTGACGCTGCGCGTCCATCTGGACGGCGAGGGCCAGGACGCCACGGTCGCCGACGTCTCCTACGACGCCATGGGCTGCTCGATCAGCCAGGCGAGCGCCTCGGTGATGTCCGACCTGGTCATCGGCAAGTCCGTGAAGGAGGCGATGGCGGTCGGCGAGGAGTTCCTGTCGCTGATGCAGTCCCGCGGCCAGGACGTCGAGCCCGACGAGGACGTCCTGGAGGACGCCATCGCCTTCGCCGGGGTCTCCAAGTACCCCGCCAGGATCAAGTGCGCCCTGCTCGCCTGGATGGCGTGGAAGGACGCGACCGCCCGCGCTCTCGGAGAGGCATCATGACCGACACGCCCGCGACCGACACCCCGGCGACCGACGCGCCCGCCAAGGAGGCGCTGTCCCCCGAGCAGGAGGAGGTCCTGGAGGCGCTGAAGGACGTCGTCGACCCCGAACTCGGCATCAACGTCGTCGACCTCGGCCTCGTCTACGGCGTCGACCTGTCCGACGAGGTCGCCACCCTGGACATGACGCTGACCAGCGCCGCCTGCCCGCTCACCGACGTGATCGAGGACCAGGCGCACTCCGCCCTGGACGGCCTGGTCAAGGACGTCAAGATCAACTGGGTCTGGCTCCCGCCGTGGGGCCCCGACAAGATCACCGACGACGGCCGCGACCAGCTCCGCGCCCTCGGGTTCAACGTCTGACCGCACCGTGCCGTGAGGCCGCGCCCCGCCCGGGGCGCGGCCTCACGCGTCACCGGGGCCGCGCGGGCTCGGCGGGCTCCGCGGCGGCGTCCTTGGGCTTGGGCGGCCACAGGGTGGTGGTGATCGGCCACAGGGACCAGATCGCGAGGACCGTGCCGAGCCGGCCCAGCCAGCCGGTGAGGGCGTGCGTGCGGTCCGCGTCGCCGACGAGTGCGATCATGGCGAGCAGGAGGCCGCAGGCGATCGCGGTGGCCAGGGCGGCCTTCCCGAACTCGCGCCACTCGTAGCGGACGCGGGCCGCCCCGTACCTGGGCCTGCCGCGCGGCGGGGGACCGCCGGCGAAGCGGTGCGCGAACCGCTCGTCGGCCCACCGGACCATGCTGTGGCCGAAGGCGACGGAGTAGCCGAGGTAGGCGGCGGCCAGGCCGTGGCCGGTGCCCGCGGTCGCGCCGCCGCGCAGGTCGGTCGCAGTGGCCGCCAGCAGGACCAGGTCGACCAGCGGGACGCACAGGAGGAGCACCGCGCCGGTGCGGCGGAGGCGCAGCGGGTAGCGGGCGGCGAGGCCGGCCGCCAGCACCACCCAGAACCCGATCTCGCAGGCCGCGATGACCCCTATCAGCACATGACCTCCCCGCTGGAACCGGATTCCATCGTGCGCCCGGGCGGTGCGCGGAATCGTCCTCTGAGGTGAGGTTTCGCGGGTCCTCCGAAGGATGTACGGAGGCTCCTCACGCGGGTGGACGGCGGACCCCGGCGGGGATGCTGTGATGGAGGCGTGCACAGGCTCCGACGTCTCACCACCCGGCAGGACGCCCTGATCGCCGCGGGCTCGCTCGTCGGCGGGCTGGTGGTCCTGGGGGCGCACGGGTACACGCTCTGGTCCAAGGACTGGGACGTGTCGCTCTGGCTGCGGCTCGTGCCGCTGTCCGGGCTCTGCCTCGCGATGCTGCTCCGGCGGAAGGCCCCGATCACCGGGCTGCTGCTGGCGACGCCGTTCAACTTCGCCGACGTGGTCTTCGGGCCGAGCCTGGCCACCGCGATGATCTACGGCGACGCGCTGTACGCGGCGAGCCTGTACGGGCGCCGCCGCACCGCGGAGTGGCTGCTCGGCGTGACGCTCGCGGGCAGCCTCGCGGTGGCGGCCGGGGTCGGGATCGTGCTGCACGGCGTCGCGGTCGCCGTGGTGGGCGGGTCGGTCGCCGGCGTCGTGTGGGTGGCGCCGGTGCTGACCGCGATGGCCGTCCGGGAGCACCGGGAGCGGGCGGAGGCGGAGCGGCAGCGCGCCGAACAGGTCGCGCGGCTGGCCGAGATGGACCGGCGGGCCGCGGTGTCCGCCGAGCGCGCCCGGATGGCCCGCGAGCTGCACGACGTGATCGCCAACCATCTGAGCGCGGTGGCGCTGCACTCCTCGGCCGTCCTGAAGGTGCCCGACCTCGACCGGGACGGGGTGAACCGGGCCATGGAGGTCATCCGGGAGAACAGCGTGCAGGGCCTCGCCGAGATGCGCCGGATGATCGGGCTGCTGCGGGAGGGCGGCGCCGAGGACCCGGCCGCCCAGCCGCGGCTCGCCGAGCTCGGGCGGCTCGTCCGGGGCAGCGCGCGGTCGGACCTGTCGGCGCGGCTGGAGGTCACCGGGGACCCGCCCGAGCTGCCGGCGGCGGTCGAGCTGGCCGCCTACCGGATCGTCCAGGAGGCGCTGACCAACGCGCTGAAGCACGCCGGGCCCGGCCGCGCCGACGTGCGGGTCGCCTACGGCGGGAAACGCGTGGTGATCGACGTGCTCAGCCCGCTGGGCCGGGACGGCTCGCGGCTGCCCGGCACGGGAAGCGGCCTGGTCGGGATGCGCGAGCGGGCCGTCATGCTCGCCGGAGAATTCGACGCGGGGCCGGACGGCGCGCACTGGCGCGTGCACGCCGAGCTGCCCGTCGACCACCTGCAGGGGGAGAGGGCGTCATGATCGAGGTGCTGGTCGCCGACGACCAGGCGGCGGTGCGGGCCGGCCTGGTGCTGATCCTCGGGTCCGCCCCCGACGTCCGGGTGGTCGGCGAGGCCGCCGACGGGGCGCGGGCGGTGGAGCTGGCCCGCGAGCTGCGCCCGGACGTGGTGCTCATGGACGTGCGCATGCCCCGCCTGGACGGCATCGCCGCCACCCGGGAGATCGCGGGCTTCACCGACGTCCTGGTGCTGACGACGTTCGACATGGACGAGTACGTGTTCGGGGCCCTGCGCGCGGGGGCCGCCGGGTTCCTGCTCAAGGACGTCGACGCCGACAGGCTGGTGGACGCCGTGCGGACCGTGGCGGCGGGCGAGGGGATCATCGCCCCGAAGGTCACCCGGTGGCTCATCGGCGCCTTCGCGTCCCGGCCCGCGGCGCCCGCGGAGACGCCGGGGCTGGACGAGCTGACGCCGCGCGAGCGGGAGGTGTTCCGGTGCCTCGGCGAAGGCCTGTCCAACGGGCAGATCGCGGCCCGCCTCGCCATGGCCGAGACGACCACCAAGACGCACGTCAGCCGGATCCTCGGCAAACTGGGGCTCAGCAGCCGCGTCCAGGCGGCCATCCTCGCCCAGGAGACGGCCGCTCGCGGACTTTTCCCCCTTGATCCACGTAAGGGATCATCCGGGGCGTCCTGAGGCCGCAGCGGCGATCTCAGCGCGACATCGTCAGCGCGACATCGTCAGCGCGACATCGCGGGCGTGAACGACGGAGGGGAGGCGGGGGTCACAGACCGCGGCCGGCGGCCAGGGCGGACAGCAGGTACGTGACCCCGGCGACGGCCGCCAGCCACGCGTAGGGGGTGACGTCGGCGCCGCGCAGCGCCTGGACGACGAGCGCGGCGACGACCGCGACGGTCAGCATGTCGCCCGTCATGGCGGAGGCCCGCAGGTGCGCCCGGGCCCGCGTGCCGGACCCGAACGACTCGCTGAACGGCAGCGCCGGCTCGTTGCGCCGGTACGCGAGGTAGACGGCGTACCCGGCGAGGGCGGCGAGCGCGACCAGGGCCGTCCCCGACCGCCCGTCGGCGGCCAGCACGGCCCCGACCACGATCCCGGCGCCCAGGGCGAGCCCTGGCACGGCCCAGCGGCTGAGACTGCGGCGTTCGGGAGCGATCCACATGGGGCTCATCCTCTCCGATCCGCGCGTGCGGCGGACCGTCAACGCGCCGGGCGGTATCTTCTCGATCCGTGGCGCAATTTCGGTTGAACGGCTCGAAGATGCTCGCCGTCGACCTCGGCGGGGAGACCATCAGGGCGCTGAACGGCTCCATGGTCGCCTACGAGGGGCAGATGGCGTTCAAGCGGCAGGGCATGACGGGCGGTGAAGGCCTGCGCGGCGCCCTCAAGCGCAGGGTCGCCGGCGAGGGCATGACCCTCATGGAGATCACCGGGCAGGGGACGGTCTACCTGGCGAGCGAGGCGACGGAGGTGACGCTCGTCCAGCTCACCGGCGACACGCTCTTCGTGGAGTCGGAGAGCCTCCTCGCCCTCGACGGGAACCTGCAGACCGGGGTGCAGTTCGTCGGGCTGCGGGGCATGGGCACCGGCCAGGGGCTCGCCACCACCAAGGTGGACGGCCACGGGACGATCGCGATCCTGTCCCAGGGGCCCGCGATCGCGCTGGAGGTGACACCGCAGACGCCGCTGTGCGTCGACCCGCACGCCTACGTCTGCCATCACGGGCAGCTCCAGCAGGACGTGGTCACCGACGTCAACTGGCGGACGGTGATAGGCCAGGGGTCTGGAGAGAGCGTGCAGTTCCGGTATCAGGGGCACGGGCTGGTCTACGTCCAGCCGGCTGAGCGCGGCGGGATTTTGGAGATCTGATGCCTGGATACCAGTCGATCAACTCCAAGATGCTCCAGGTGCCGATCGGGCCGGGGCAGGAGGTCTACAGCAAGCGCGGCGCGATGCTCGCCTACACCGGGCCGGTGTCGTTCGCCCCGTCCACCACGGCCGGGCAGAGCATGGGCGGCGCCATCGGGCGCGCCGTCGCCGGCGAGCGCAGCGCGATGATGCACGTGACCGGGCAGGGCACCGTCATGTTCGGCCACGGCGGCCTGGACGTCACGGTCATCGACCTGAACGGCGCGGACACCCTGTACGCCGAGGCCGACCGGCTGCTGGTGCACGACGCGTCCCTGCAGGCCGGGACGATGTTCATGGGCGAGCAGGGCGGCGTCCGCGGGATCGTCCGCGGCGCGGTCACCGGGCAGGGACTGTTCACCACGACGCTCACCGGGCACGGCTCGTGCGCGCTGCTGTCGCACGGCGGCGTGATGGAGCTGCCGATCAACCCGCAGCGTCCCGTGCACGTCGATCCGCAGGCCTACGTGGCCCACCGCGGCCAGGTGGAGAACAAGCTCACCGCCGCCGCGGGCCTGCGCGACTTGATCGGGCGCGGCTCCGGCGAGGCGTTCCAGCTGCAGCTGAGCGGTTCCGGCGTCGTCTACGTCCAGGCCAGCGAGAGGAAGATCTGACCCGTGAGCACGTTCGGCACGCAGACCTGGAACCCGCACACCCTCCCGGCCAACGACAACGTCAACTCCTACGCCTTCAGCGTCGACCTCAACGGGCAGTGGTTCGCGCAGAAGGGCAAGATGATCGCCTACTACGGGCAGATCAGGTTCGAGGCGCTGTCGGCGGGCCCGCTGGACTCCCTCGTCGCGCACACCTTCAACTCGCCGCTGTACGCGCAGGACTGGATCGTCGCGCAGGGGCAGGGCAAGCTCATCCTCGCCGACCGCGGGTTCGACGTGAACTCCTTCGACCTGGAGAACGGCAACCTGACGGTCCGGGCCGGCAACCTGCTGGCGTTCGAGCCCGGCCTGGAGCTCAAGCAGTCGATCATCCCCGGGTTCCTGACGCTGATCGGCACGGGGCGGTTCGTGGCGGCCTCCAACGGGGCTGTCCACTTCGTGGAGCCGCCGATCAGGGTCGACCCGCAGGCGCTGCTCGGCTGGGCCGACTGCCCGTCCCCGTGCCACCACTACGACCACTCCTACATGCGCGGGGCGTTCGGCGCCGCGCGGATGATGTTCGGGATCGGCGGCTCGTCGGGGGAGGAGCACCAGTTCGACTTCACCGGCCAGGGGACCGTGCTGATGCAGTCGTCCGAGGTCGTGATGAACGAGGACGTCCTGCTGCGCGACCTGGAGGGCCAGATCGGGCTGGTGGGCACCTCCGGCCTCCAGCGGCTCCAGCGGACGATCACCCAGCGGCTGTCGGCCGAGCGCCAGGGCTGAACCCCTCGGGGCCCGGGCGCCGGGCCCCGAGGGACAGCCGTCACGCCTCGGGGTCGGGCGCGGGCTTCATCACGTGGAACGGCACCCCGAACGGGTCGCGGACGGCCGCCGACCGCCCGTACGGGCTGTCCTGCGGCTCGGAGTCGACCGTGCCGCCTCCCGCGCGGACCTTGCGGACCGCCTCGTCGGCGTCGTCGACGGCGAAGTACGTCGTCCACGACGAGACGGGCCCGCCGCCGCCACCGAGGACGATGGTCGAGCCGCCGAGCACGCCGCCGATGTAGCGGCCGTTGCCGGGCCGCTTGAGCGCGGTGTAGTCCATGCCGGGCACCGCCTCGCGCTCGTAGCCGAACACCGCGGTGTAGAACTCGCAGGCGGCCTCCGAGTCCTGCGTGACCAGCTCGTTCCACACGAACGATCCCGGGGCGTTGACGATCCGGGAGCCCGGGTGGCTGCGGCCCTGCCACAGGCCGAACTGCCCGCCCTGCGGGTCTCTGACGATCGCCATGCGGCCCTGGTCCATGACGTCCATGGCCGGGACGACGACCTCGCCGCCCGCGTCGGTGACGAGCTTGACGGTCCCGTCGCAGTCGTCGGCGGCGAAGTAGACGCTCCACCAGTACACGTCCGGCTGGTCCTCGGGATTCGTCATCATCCCGGCGACGGGCTCGCCGCGCAGGGTGCACAGGTTGTAGTGGCCGCCCTCCGGCCCGGTGTCCTCGAACTGCCAGCCGAAGAGCTCCCCGTAGAACGTCTTGGCCCGGTCGAGGTCGGGCACGCCGATGTCGAGCCAGTTGGGCGTCCCGTCGGGCATGTTGCCCGTGACGTGGGTCATCCGCCTCACCCTCCTTCGTGCTGGGACCGCAGGCCCCGATGTCGTCCCGTCGCACGTCCCCCACCGTCCATCCTCGCCCCGCGAGCCCCGTTCACACATCCGCCGGGCGCCACGGGCATGGCCGGGACCGGCCGCCGTCCCCCGGCCCCGCCCGCCGCCCGCCGGCGGACGAGCTCCGCCCGGCGGTCACGTACACTGGACGGATGGTTCCGCTCCCGAACTGACAGGCCGCCCAGCGCGCCCCGGTCACGCGACCGCGCGGCGCGCTGTTTCGTGCGTCCGTCCACCGAGCCGTCCCTCCAGGGGAGCCCAGTCACTGTGATCATCGCGAAAGACGTCGAGCTGCGCGCCGGGTCCCGGCTGCTGATCGAGGCCGCCACGTTCCGGGTCAACCCCGGCGACCGGGTCGGCTTCGTCGGCCGCAACGGCGCCGGCAAGACGACCCTCACCAAGGTCCTGGCGGGGGAGGCGCTGCCCGCCCAGGGCGCCGTGACGTCCTCCGGCACGATCGGCTACCTGCCGCAGGACCCGCGCGGCGTCGACCTGGCGGAGCTGGCCCGCGACCGGATCCTGTCCGCCCGCGGGCTGGACGAGGTGATCCGCAAGCTGCGCGCCGCCGAGGACGCCATGGCGACCGCGACGGGCGCCGACCGCGACAAGGCCGTCCGCCGGTACGGGCGCCTGGAGGAGCGGCTGCACGTGCTCGGCGGCTACAGCGCGGAGGCGGAGGCCGCGTCGATCGCCTCCAGCCTCGGCCTCCCCGACCGGGTGATGACCCAGCCGCTCGGGACGCTGTCGGGCGGCCAGCGGCGCCGGGTCGAGCTGGCCCGCATCCTGTTCTCCGGCGCCGACACCCTGCTGCTGGACGAGCCGACGAACCACCTGGACGCCGACTCGATCGTGTGGCTGCGCGACTTCCTCAAGGGCCACCAGGGCGGCCTCGTGGTGATCAGCCACGACGTGGAGCTGCTGGACGCGGTGGTCAACCGGGTGTTCCACCTGGACGCCAACCGGTGCGTCGTCGACATCTACAACGTCGGCTGGAAGAAGTACCTCGACCAGCGCGAGACCGACGAGCGGCGCCGCAAGCGCGAGTCCGCCAACGCGCACCGGCAGGCCTCGGCGCTGCTGTCGCAGGCCGACAAGATGCGCGCGAAGGCCACCAAGGCCAAGGCCGCCCAGCAGATGGACCGGCGCGCCCGCCAGCTGCTGGCGGGCGTCGAGGGGGAGCGGCAGGCCGACAAGGTCGCCAAGATCCGCTTCCCGGACCCGGCTCCGTGCGGCAAGACCCCCCTCACCGCGGAGGGTTTGTCGAAATCGTACGGATCTTTGGAGATTTTCACCGACGTGGACCTGGCCGTCGACCGGGGCAGCCGCGTCGTCGTCCTCGGCCTGAACGGCGCCGGGAAGACGACCCTGCTGCGCCTGCTGGCGGGCGTCGACAAGCCCGACACCGGCATGGTCGTCGCCGGCCACGGCCTGCGGATCGGCTACTACGCCCAGGAGCACGAGACCCTGGACGTCGAGCGGTCCGTGCTGGAGAACATGCAGTCGGCCGCGCCCGGGATGATGCCGGTCGAGGTCCGCAAGATCCTCGGCTCGTTCCTGTTCTCCGGCGACGACGTCGACAAGCCCGCGGGCGTGCTGTCGGGCGGCGAGAAGACCCGGCTGGCGCTGGCCATGCTCGTGGTCTCCAGCGCCAACGTGCTGCTGCTGGACGAGCCCACCAACAACCTCGACCCGGCCAGCCGCGAGGAGATCCTCGGGGCGCTGCGGACGTTCGCCGGAGCCATCGTCCTGGTCACCCACGACGAGGGCGCCGTCGAGGCGCTCGCGCCGGAAAGAGTGATTTTGCTCCCCGATGGTGTGGAAGATATCTGGAGTGACGAGTTTGCCGATCTGGTGACGCTCGCGTGACCTGCGGGGTGACTTCCGCAGATCTTTTCTGGCCGAGTGGGTAGCCGAACCGGCGGGAATGACTGATCATGGCGGGGGATAACGCAGCGGTCACCACATCACTACGGGAGGTACTCGTGGCCGAGACCCTCAAGAAGGGCACCCGCGTGACCGGTGCCGAGCGCGACAAGCTGGCGGCGGACCTGAAGAAGAGGTACGACTCCGGCGAGAGCATCCGCGCCCTGGCAGCCGCCACCGGCCGCTCGTACGGTTTCATCCACCGGATTCTGACCGAGTCCGGCGTCAACCTGCGCGGTCGCGGTGGCGCGACCCGGGGCAAGAAGTCCTGAACGGACACCGGCCCCCGGATGAGCGCACCGCCTGACCCGGCGCCGCGGCCGGCCGAGTAAGGTTCGGTCGCGGCGACGGACAGGTTCCGGGTCCCGCCCCGTGGACGGCGGGGCGGGCCCGGCTTGGCTCATCGAAAGGACGACCCATGGGGGACGCGACGACCGGCGCGCGGCCGGAAACGGCCACCGGCCCTGTGCAGGAGGGCCCCGCACCGGCGGACCTCGAAAGCGCGGACCTCGACGAAGCAGGTCTCCGCCTCGATGTGGACGGCGCGGTCGCGACCGTCACCCTGAACCGGCCCGAGCGGCGCAACGCCATGACGTTCGCCACGTGGCGCGGCCTCGCCGCGATCGGGCGCTCCCTGCCCCAGGACGTACGCGTCGCCGTCCTGCGCGGCGCGGGCCCGTCCTTCTCGGCGGGCATCGACCTCGGCATGTTCTCCGGCGGCGGCGAGGGCTTCGCCGACGGCGCCGACGCCGAGGGCACCGGCCGCTTCATCGCCGAGCTGCAGGAGGGCTACACCTGGCTCCGGCGCCCCGACATCGTCACGGTGGCGGCCGTGCACGGCCACGCCATCGGCGCCGGCTTCCAGCTCGCGCTGGCCTGCGACATCCGCGTCGTGGCCGACGACGCGAGATTCTGCATGAAGGAGCCCGCGCTCGGGCTCGTCCCCGACCTGACCGGCACCAAGCCGCTCGTCGAGATCGTCGGCATCGGCCGCGCCCTGGAGCTGTGCCTGACCGCGCGGACCGTCCACGCCGACGAGGCGGCCCGGATCGGCCTCGCCGAGACCCTGGTGCCGCGCGACGGCCTGGACGCCGCCGTCCGCGACCTGGTCGGCGCGCTGCTGGCCGTCAACCCCGGCGCGGCCGTGGCGACCAAGCGGCTGCTGTGGGAGGCGGCCGAGAACTCCCTCGACGAGCAGTGCGCCGCCGAGCGCCGCGAGCAGATCGGCCGGCTCCGCGAGCTCTTCGGCGGGTGACCGGCGGGCCGGGGACGCGCACGCCCCCGACCCGCCCGAGGCCTACCGGAGGGACTCCGCTCCGCCGCGCGCCAGCGGCAGCAGCACCCTGCTGACGCCCGGCCGCACGGTGACCTCGGTCCCCGCCGGGTAGCGGAGCGTGTAGTCGTAGTCGGTCGACAGCAGGACGACGCCGAGCCGGTGGCCGGCCTTCACGACGTAGTCGGTGGGTTCGAGGTCCCACCGGAACGTGTAGGTGCGGCCCGGCTCGATCGGGTCGGTGCGGCTGATGCCGTGCCGGTTCCGCACGTCCAGCCAGCCCCGCGTGACGATCTTGTAGGGCGCCGTCTCCGTACGCAGCACCTGCCGGGTCGTGCAGCCCGAGTCGCCCGGCACGCTCTGCCCGAAGCAGACCTCCTGAGTAGTGGCATCGCGGGCGCCCGTGGGACGGGTGCCGGTGCCGTAGTCGACCAGCAGCGCCGTCAAGTACGGCGACCGCTCCCAGTCCCGTGTGGGGGGACGACCCCCCACACCCCCCGGAACCCCGTTAAGCGCTGCCCGCAGCGACACCGACGGGATGCCGTCCACCCGGACGGCCCGGGGGAGTGGCCCGGTCAGGTAGGCGAGCCGGTTCGGGTCGGCCTTGTCCTCGTTGACGAGGAGCTGCTCGGCGGTGCGGGTCTTTCCGGCGTCCGTGAACGACTGAGGCCCGCCGGGCGCCGGGCGCAGGCCGAGGGTGCCGGGCTGTCCGGCGGGCCCGGCGTTCAGGCTCACCGGGACGGTGCGAGTGCCCGGAACAGGCCAGTCCTTCGCCGTCTCCCACGTCCCGTCGGCGCGTTGGACGTCGACGCGCGGCTCCTTCTCGATCCCGTTGCGGATGCCGTAGAGGTACCGGTCGAACCAGTGGTGCGTCTGCCGCAGCCACTCCTCGACGCGCCACCTGAACGGCGTGGCGTGGTTGGCCTGGTGCAGCCACAGCTTGCGCGGCACATCGGCCTTCTTGAGGGCGTTCCACCACTGCACAGAGTTCTTGACCTTGACGTTCCAGTCGTTCAGCCCGTGCACGACCATGACCGCGGCCCGGACGTCCCGCGCCTGGCCGACGTAGTCGCGCTCGGCCCACACCTTGGAGTAGTCGCCGGTCTCCCGGTCCTGGGCGGCCTCGATGTCGTCGATGACCTTCGCGCAGACCTCGGGGTTCTGCCGGGTCAGCACCGCCTTGGCCAGGACGTCCAGGTCCTCGCCCTGGAAGCCGCCGGGCGCGACGACGCCGCCGTTCGCGCGGTAGTAGTCGTACCAGCTGGAGATCCCGGCGATCGGGACGATCGCCTTCAGCCCCCGCACGCCGGTGGCGGCGGCCATGTTCGGCAGGGTCCCGTTGTAGGACTGCCCGATCATGCCGACGTTGCCGGTGGACCAGGTCGCCTTCACCGGTCTCCCGTCGGGCGACCAGCCGCGGGCACGGCCGTTCAGCCAGTCGACGGCGGCCTTGGCCCCCGCCTGCTCGCTGCGGTCGCCGGACGTCGGGCAGCCGGTCGAGCCGCCCGTCCCGATGCTGTCGAGGTTCGCGACGGCGTACCCGCGCGGCAGGAAGTAGTTGTCGTAGTAGCCGGGGAAGATCTCCGCGAGGTTCCGGTGCGTCGTGGTCAGCGAGCGCGCCCGCGCGTCGCCGATGTCGACGGGGTGGTTCGGTACGTCGTTGATGCCGGCCCAGTACGGGCTGGGCTCCAGGATCGTGGGTACCTTGAGACCGGCGGTGGAGGTCTCCTTCGGCCGCATGATCCGCATCTGCACGCGGTCCCGCACGCCGTCGCGGTCGCTGTCCGCGGTCGTCTCGATCATGACGGTCTGGGTGACGGCGTCGGCACGGGAGAACACCGGCTGCGTCTCGCCGTCCCGGACCGTCACCCGGTGCGCGCCGGGGTCCGGCCTCGTGGGTCCGGCCGCGGCCGCGGGCGCCGCGGTCGCGGCGAGGGCGGCGGTGAGGGTGATCGCGCCGGCGCCGCCGGCGAGGCGTCTTCTCATGGGGGCTCCTGGGGGATGTGAGCCTGGCGGTGACGATCACGCTCGCACCGGCGGGACGCCTTGTCCAGAGGCGGTTACGCCGTGAGCGGAGCCGGGAAGGCACCGGGCCGGGCGCGCGTTGACCCGGCCGGACGCTTGAGATGCTTACTTGATTACGTCGACATCCGGAGGCGCTCGTGGGAATGCCGGGAATGCCGGGCAACGGCTGGCAGGTGATGGCCTCGTTCCGCAAGGACAGCTCCGTCACCCGGCAGAAGCTGAAGCCCGGCACCGTGCGGCGGATCGCGGGCTACGCCCGGCCCTACGTCCGCGAGCTGGCGCTGTTCCTCGGGCTGAACACGATCTCCGCGCTGATCGTCGTCGCCAACCCGCTGCTGCTCAAGGGGATCATCGACCAGGGCATCGTGTCCGGCCGGCAGGGCGTCGTCGTCTGGCTCGCCGCCGCCGTCGCCGGGCTCGCCCTGGTGGAGGCGGTGCTCGGGCTCGCGCAGCGCTGGTACTCGGCGCGCATCGGCGAGGGGCTCATCTACGACCTGCGCAGCCAGGTCTTCGGCCACGTCCAGCGGCAGCCCGTCGCGTTCTTCATGCGGGCGCAGACGGGCTCGCTCGTCAGCCGTCTCAACAACGACGTCATCGGCGCGCAGCGCGCCCTCACCACCACCCTGTCGTCGGTCGTGTCCAACGTGATCAGCCTGATCCTGGTGCTGGTGACGATGCTGATCCTGTCGTGGCAGGTCACGCTGATCGCGCTGCTGCTCCTGCCGATCTTCATCCTGCCGGCCAAGTGGGTCGGCAAACGCCTCCAGCGCGTCAGCCGCGAGCAGATGGTGCTGGACGCCGAGATGGGCTCGCTGATGACCGAGCGGTTCAACGTCGCCGGCGCCATGCTCGCCAAGCTCTACGGGCGCCCCGCCGAGGAGGAGGAGAACTTCTCCGGGCGCGCCGCCCGCGTCCGCGACGTCGGGATCGTGGCCGCCATGTACGGGCGGGTCTTCTTCACCGCGCTGACGCTGGTCGCCGCGCTCGCCACCGCCATGGTCTACGGCGTCGGCGGCTACCTGGTCGTGGACGGCACCTTCCAGCTGGGCACGCTCGTCGCGCTCGCCACCCTGCTGACCCGCATGTACGGGCCGCTCACCGCCCTGTCGAACGTCCACGTCGACGTGATGACCGCGCTGGTGAGCTTCGACCGGGTCTTCGAGGTGCTCGACCTCAAGCCGCTCATCCGCGACCGCGACGGCGCCCGCGCGCTCGCCGAGGCGCGCGCACCGGCCGGGAACGGCGGCGGGCCCGCCCTGGTGAAGGCGCCCGCGATCGAGTTCGACCACGTCCGGTTCGCCTACCCGTCGGCGGACGAGGTGTCGCTGGCGTCGCTGGAGTCGATCGCGCGCACCGACACCGCGCCGGGCCGGGAGGTCCTGCACGAGGTGTCCTTCACCGCCGCGCCGGGGCGGCTCGTGGCGCTGGTCGGGCCGTCCGGCGCCGGCAAGTCGACGATCACGCACCTGGTGTCGCGGCTCTACGACGTGTCCGGCGGCGCGGTGCGGATCGGCGGCGCCGACGTCCGCGACGTCACCCTGGAGTCGCTGCGGGCCGAGGTCGGCGTCGTCAGCCAGGACGCGCACCTGTTCCACGACTCGATCCGCGAGAACATGCGCTACGCGCGGCCGGACGCCACCGACGAGGAGATCCTCGCCGCGCTGGACGCCGCGCACATCGGCGATCTCGTCGGCGCGATGCCCGAGGGCCTGGACACCGTGGTCGGCGACCGCGGCTACCGGCTGTCGGGCGGGGAGAAGCAGCGCCTCTCGATCGCCCGGCTGCTGCTCAAGGCGCCGTCGGTGGTCGTCCTCGACGAGGCGACCGCGCACCTGGACTCCGAGTCCGAGGCGGCCGTCCAGCGGGCGCTGCGCACCGCGCTCGCGGGCCGGACGTCCCTGGTGATCGCGCACCGGCTGTCCACGATCCGGGAGGCCGACCAGATCCTGGTGATCGAGGACGGCCGGGTGGCCGAGCGCGGCCGGCACGAGGAGCTGCTGCTGGAGGGCGGCCTGTACGCCGAGCTGTACCGCACGCAGTTCTCCCGCCGCCGCGACGAGGAGCGGGAGGAGCGGGAGACCGAGCCGCTCGGCGCCGAGTGACGGCGCTCAGGCGTCGGAGCCGAGCCGGTAGCCGAGCCGGCGCAGCTCGGTGCCGGCGACCTTCTCGACCTGGGCGGCCTGCCGCGGGGTGAGGCGCTCGCGCCAGGCTCCGACGCCCGGGTCGGCGGCATCGCGCGCCCCGGCCCGCACGAGGCCCGTCAGCGCGGTCCTGGACAGCGGCGCGTCCAGGTACTCCGCCAGGTCGGCGGCGACCCGGCGGGGCTTGGCGACGAGCTCCTCGTAGCGGACGGTGAACAGCTGATCCTCGGGCACCTGGAGCCGGAGCCTGGCGCTGAGCCGCACCGAGCCGCGCCAGCGCAGCGCGCACTTGACGGCGGGGGCGGCCTGGGGCCACCGGTTGCGCTCGGTGTGGTCCTCGACTCCGAAGAACGGGTTCGGGAACACCGTGTCGAGGTTGGCGAGGCCGGGCTTGAACCAGGCCAGGCAGCGCTCGTCGGCGAGCATGTCGGCGACCGCGTCCCGGCCGTCGCGGATCACCTGGACGAGCTGGGCGTCGGGGAAGGCGTCCAGGATCACGTCGGCGCTGTAGATCAGGTCGGGGGAGGCGTCGGCGAACCGGGCGAGCCCCTGCGGCTCCACGCACGGCCCCGGCAGCTCGGCCTCGGGCACCGGGCGGGCGGGCGGCACCGGCGGGCGCGGCGGCAGCCCGGCCAGCTCCCGGCACTGGTCCGGGCACTCCGCGCAGGCGCGCGCCGAGACCTGCCACGCCTGCGCGTAGGCGTCCCGCAGCACCCGCGCGGCGCCCTGCCCGCGCTCGGTGGCGATCGACGGCTGCCGGGCGAACGCGTAGGTCACGCGCAGCACGCCGGGCCGGCCGGTGGTCAGGTGGAAGCCGGGGGAGCGCTTGACCGCGCGCGCCAGGAGCTCCGCACCCGAGTGCGGAGCGCCCAGGATGAACACCGGGCGGCGGACCTTGGTGCCGTTGATCACCAAGATGTGCGGCGTCGATCTCATACCGGGCCAAGTTTGTCACCTTTTGAGGCCCGGTCAGGCCGTGACCCTCCGTAAGGGGCGGCCCGATACCCATCCGTTAACCGCCGCGGACCGGTTCGTTGCGCGAACCACGGGGAGGCACCCCGGCGCCTACCATGTGGAGGGTGGACGCTCCCCTGACGCTCGCCGAGCTTTTGCCGAAGGCCGGGATGATCACGGTGCTCACCGGCGCCGGGATCTCCACCGACAGCGGGATCCCCGACTTCCGCGGCCCGCAGGGCGTCTGGACGAAGGACCCGGCGGCCGAGGCGATGTCCACCATCGGCGCCTACCTCGCCGACCCCGAGGTGCGGCGCCGCGCCTGGCGGTCCCGCCGTGACAACCCCGTCTGGGAGGCCGAGCCGAACGCCGCCCACACCGCCCTGGCCGAGCTGGAGCGGGCGGGGCGGCTGCGCGCGCTGATCACCCAGAACATCGACGGGCTGCACCAGCGCGCCGGGTCGTCCGCCGGGAAGGTCATCGAGATCCACGGCACGATGCGGGAGGCCGTCTGCCTGTCCTGCGGCCTGCGCACGCCGATGCCCGAGGTCCTCGCGCGCGTCGACGCCGGGGAGGACGACCCGCCCTGCCTGGAGTGCGGCGGCGTTCAGAAGTCCGCGACGATCTCCTTCGGCCAGGCCCTCGACCAGGACGTGCTGGACGCGGCGATCGCCGCCGCCCGCTCCTGCGACCTGTTCCTCGCCGTCGGCACCTCGCTGACCGTCCAGCCCGCGGCCGGGCTCTGCCTGGAGGCGGTCGACGGCGGCGCCCGCCTGGTGATCATCAACGCGGAGGAGACCCCGTACGATGGCGTGGCCGACGCGGTACTGCGGCGGCCGATCGGCGAGACGCTGCCGCGCCTCGCCGGCCTCGCGCTCGGCACGGGGCGATGATCTGTTGGCGGGTCGTGACCGGTCGCCCCTTCCGCTGGCGTCCGGATCCTGACAAGCTCTATCCGTCGCGGTGCGAGGAGGGATCGGGTTGAACAGCGGGGGCGCCCGCGCGGAGGTGGCCGGCGGGCCGTCCGACGCGCCCGCCGTCGGCATGCCCGGCGGCCTGCCGCATGTGCGACAAGCCCACAGGTACCGGCGGTTGCGGCCGGGCGACCGGGTCGCGGTGGTCGCCCCGAGCGGCCCCGCCGAGCCCGCCCGCCTGGAGGCGGGGTGCGCGGTCCTGCGCGACCTCGGCCTTGACGCGGCGGTCGGAAAACACGCCCTCGACCGAGTCAACCTGGGCGTTCCCGGGCCCGTCCGCGACGACTGGCACCGGCTGGCCGGAAGCGACGCCGACCGGGCCGCCGACCTGCAGGACGCCTGGTGCGACCCCCGGGTCCGCGCGGTGATCTGCGCACGCGGCGGGTACGGCGCCACCCGCGTCCTCGACCTGCTCGACTGGAGCGCTCTGCGCGCCGCGACCGAGGAGTCGATCGCCTCCGGCGCCGGCCCGAAGATCCTGCACGGCTCCAGCGACATCACCGCCCTGCACACCGCCTTCGGCGCGAGCCTCGGCGTCACCACGTCCTTCGGCCCGATGCCGGCGGGCCTCATCGCCGACTCCGGCCCGGACGCGCCGCGGGAGTCCCTGGACGCCCTGCGCGCCGCCCTGTTCGGCGGCCCCGTGACCCTGCCCGGCGCCCGCGCGCTGAGCCCCGGACGCGCGGAGGGCCCGCTCACCGGCGGCACGCTCTCGCTCCTGACGGCCCTGCTCGGCACCCCGTACGCCCCGCCGCCCGCCGCGGGCCGCATCGTCTTCCTGGAGGACGTCACCGAGGCGCCCTACCGGGTCGACCGCATGCTCGTCCAGCTGCTCCTGGCCGGATGGTTCGACGGCGCCGCCGGCGTGGCGCTCGGCACCTGGACCGACTGCGGCGACCGGGCCGAGCTCGACTCGGTGTTCGCCGCCCGGCTCGGCCCGCTCGGTGTCCCGGTCCTCGCGGGCCTGCCCGCCGGGCACGGGCCGCGCCAGCACAGCCTGGAACTCGGCGCCCCCGCCGTCCTGCACGCCCCCGGCCCCGCAGACCCCGCAGCGAAAGATCCGCACCCCGCCGTGCCGGACACCGGCGCGCTCACCCTCGAAGCGCCCTCGGGAGGTGCGCGATGAGCGGCCGCCACGCCCGTCCCGAATCATGGGACGACGGGACCCTCGACTCCCTGCTCGTCCTGGTCGCCGAGAGCCTCGGCTACACCTGCAGCCGCGCGCCCGGCGAGGTCATGCTGCTGGAGGGCGCGAACCGGCTGCACGTCAGCCTGCGCGACCTGCGGCAGCTCGCCCGGCTCGTGCCGCGCGACGACTGGCCGGCGCTGGTGTCCGACCACGTCACCACGATCGTCACCGCGGTCGAGGAGCCGCTGGACCTCAGCGACTTCGACCTCGCCCAGCACCTGCTGCGCACCCGCATCTACCCGGCGGAGGCCGACAACGGGGTCCTCGCGGCGCGGCCGTTCGCGCCCGGCCTGATCGAGGTCGTGGTGGTCGACACGCCCACCACCGTCCGCACGGTCACCACCGAGGAGATGAACGGCTGGCCGGTGTCGGGCGACGCGCTGTTCATGCTGGGCCGCGCCAATGTCCGCGCCGACGGACCGCTCCAGCTCGACGAGCAGGACCTCGGCGGCGTCCGCGTCTCGGTCCTGCACGGCTGGACCTTCTACGCCGTCACCCACCTGGCGTGGCTGGAGGAGTACCTGCCGATCGGCCCGTACGGCGCGCTGGTCATCGCCCCCAACCGGAGCCTCATCGTCGCCCACCCGCTCCAGATCTCCGCGGGCCACCCGAGGGCCCGCTACCGCGAGGCCGTCGCCGCGGCGACCGAGCTGCAGGCGCAGGCCCACCGCGCCTACGAGGAGGGGCCGGGGTCGCTCAGCCCCCACCTGTACTGGTGGCGCGCGGGCGAGCTGACGTACCTGGCGACCCGCTACGAGGGCGACACGATGGTGCTGCCGGAGGAGTTCGCCTCCGTGCTCGCGACGCTCGCGGCCGAGCGATGAAGACGGCGCTGACCACGGCGGAGCGGTGATGCGGGTCGTCGTCGCGCCCGACTCGTTCAAGGGCAGCCTGTCCGCCGCGGCGGTGTGCGCCGCCGTGGAGGAGGGCGTCCGCCGGGCCGCGCCCGCCGCCGAGGTCGTCGCGGTCCCGATGGCCGACGGCGGCGAGGGCACCCTCGACTGCTTCCTCAGCGCCCGCGCGGGCGAGGCGGTCGAGGTCGCCGCGACCGACCCGCTCGGACGCCCGGTCAAGGCCCGCTACGCCCTCTCCGGCGACGGGACGTCCGCGGTCGTGGAGCTGGCGGCGGCGTCCGGGCTGCCGCTGGTGGAGGACGTCCCGCCCGACCCGATGAACGCCGCCACCACCGGCACCGGCGAGCTGATCGCGGACGCGGTCCGGCGCGGCGCCCGGGACGTCCTGGTCTGCATCGGCGGCAGCGCCAGCACCGACGGGGGCGCCGGGCTGCTGCGCGCCCTCGGCGTCCGGTTCCTGGACGCCGCCGGCGAGGAACTGCCGCCCGGCGGCGCCGTGCTCGCCCGGCTGGCGTCGGTCGACGACTCCGGGCTGCCGCCGGAGGTGCGCGGTGCCCGGTTCCGGGTCGCCTGCGACGTGACCAACCCCCTCGTCGGGCCGGACGGCGCCGCCGCCGTGTTCGGCCCGCAGAAGGGCGCGTCCCCGGAGCAGGTGGCCGAGCTCGACGCCGCCCTCACCGTCTTCGCCGACGTGCTGGCCGCGCACAGCGGGGTCCGCGTCCACGGCGTGCCGGGCGCCGGCGCGGCCGGCGGCACCTGCGGCGGCCTGGTCGCCCTGCTCGGCGCCGAGCCGTCGGGCGGCGCCGCCCTCGTCGCCGAGGCCGTCGGCCTCCCGGACGCGCTCGCGGGTGCCGATCTGGTGTTCACCGGGGAGGGGCGGGTGGACGGGCAGAGCGCCGCGGGCAAGGTCGTCTCGGCCGTCGCGGCGCTCGCCCGCGACCGGGGCGCGCCGTGCGTCGCCCTGGCCGGCGGGGTGGCGGGACCGCTGGACGAGCTGCACGCGCTCGGCCTGACCGCCGCGTTCAGCCTGGCCGACGGCCCGCGGACGCTCGCCGAGCTGAAGGCGGACGCCGCGCCGCTGCTGGCCGCGCTCGCCGAGCAGGCCGCCCGCCTCTACCTTCGCTAGGTGCACCCGGTCAGGTGCCACCGAGATCATGGCCGAGTGCATCGTCCAGGACGGCGGCGTGCCGATGATCGCGTGGGCTGACGCCGTACTGGGCGCGGAACGCCCGGCTGAGGGTGGAGGCGTCCGGAAATCCCCACCGCGCGCCGATCTCGGCGATGGACAGACCCGCGTAGCGGGGGGCGCGAAGCTCCTCGGCGCACCGCCTCAGCCGCTCCGCGCGCAGCCACCGGCCGAAGGTGATCCCCTCGAGGGAGAACAGCCGGTGCAGTTGGCGCAGCGAGATGTTGTGGGCCGCGGCGACCTTGGGCGGCGCGAGCTGCGGGTCGGACAGGTGCAGGCGCATGTGGAGCTGGATGCGGCGAAGCAGTTCCTCTCCAGACGAGGGGGGCGGCCGCTCGACGCCGGCGACGGAGGCGAGGGCGGTCGCAATGAGGTCCAGGGACATCCTGCCAAGCAGTTCCCTGGTCACCGGATCGACCGTGCCCGCGGCCTGTGCGGCGTTGAGCAGGAAGGGAGTGACCAGCCGCCCCAAGGGCGAGTTCATGGCGATCCGCCGCATGGTGGCGCCGCCCGTCTCGACGTCTCGCTCGCTGAGGGCGGTGCGAGGGAACTGCAGCACGAGGCTGTCGAAATGGTGCCCTTGGAAGTCCGCGCGGTAGGGCCGCGTGCTGTCGAACAGGACGAGGTCACCGTAGCCGAGAACCGCCTCGCGCCCGTCCTGGCATGCGATGGTCCGGCCGTGCAGTTGCAGCGCGAGCAGTCCGTAGGGTTCCTCCGTCGACCGTAGGTATCGGGGCGAGCGCTCGATCGTCATGGGGTCGATGAGGACGCGCGTCGCCTGCACCGGCCCGATCTCGTGTTTGCGAACCTCGCCCTCGAACGGTCCGCCGCCGGTCTGCGCGACCTCGAGCTGAACGAACGTCCTGCAGATGACCTCGTGCCAGTAGGCGAGTCGCTCCCGGGGCGGGACCTGGTTGGTGGACTGCACCTCTGCCACGACTTCAGGCTAGGTAGGTCAAGCAGGGACTAACAAGAGTGATTTGTCCGTCAGTGCACTGTTGATTGACGTCTAGTGCAAAGAACTCTTCACCAGGCCATCACTTCGTAATGTCCCAAGCATCGGCACCATGCCTGACCGATGAACAGGACTCTGCGAGAAGTGATCGATATGCCAGTCGAGGGATACACCACCGCTTGCCCGGAAGCCTTGCCACGGGAGGTCGCGGTGACGGGCCGGAGGAGCGGCCGTGGAGACGAGAGCGGGGCCGTGGAGGACGTCCAGCCACCAGAGCGCTGCGAGGTCGAGGCCGGCGCCGGCTGGCCCGAGATGCGGGGTCTGTTCGGTGTGGCCGTGTTTCCGGGGGTCGACCGTTCGCCGGCCCTCGCCCGCCGGTTCGTGCGCGAGGTGCTCGGGGCGAATCCGGCGGCCGACACCGTGGAGCTGTGCGTCAGTGAGCTGGTCACGAACGCCGTGCGTTATTCGGCCAGCGGAGACGGCGGCCGGGTCACCGTGGCCATCGCCGAGGACGGTGACGTCATCCGTTGCGAGGTCACCGACGACTGCGGGACGCCGTCGACACCGCACCTCAGGGACGACCCCGGTGCCGAACACGGACGCGGCCTGATCATCGTCGACGCCGTGTGCACTCGCTGGGGCGTCACCCCCGGACCGGAGAGCGTGACGGTGTGGTGCGAGTGCACCGCGGCGGAGGGCCGTTAGGGCACGGGGGCCGGCTCCGGCTCCGGTTCCCGCGCGGGCTCGACGGCACGGGGTTTGATGGTCAGGACGGGCAGCAGGACGTGGGTCAGCGGCCCGATCGCGACGGCGTACAGCAGCGTCCCGACGCCGACGGTCCCGCCGAGCAGCCAGCCGGCTCCCAGCACGGTCAACTCGATCACCGTCCGGACCACGCGGAGCGAGTGTCCCCGCGCGGCGAACCCGGTCATCAGCCCGTCGCGGGGCCCCGGGCCGAGGCCGGCGCCGATGTAGCAGCCGGTCGCGAAGCCGCCCACCAGGACGGCCGTGACCAGGTACGCCCAGCGCGCGGCGAGCGGGCCCGGGTCGGGCAGCAGCCACAGGAACAGGTCGGCGAACACGCCGATGAGAATGACGTTGCTGACCGTCCCGATGCCGGGGCGCTGTCGCAGCGGGATCCACGCGAGCATCACGGTCGCGCCCGCGATGATGATCCAGGCCCCGATCGACAGCCCGAAGTGCCGCGAGAGGCCCTGGTGGAAGACGTCCCACGGATCGTTGCCGAGGCCGGAGGACACCTGGAGGGCGATCCCCAGCCCGTACAAGGCCAATCCGATGAGGAGCTGCACCAGACGGCGCGCCATCAAGGCCATTGTTGTTTCTCCAGTCGCTCGTAGCCGTCAACCCGTCCCACTCTGCTGGCAAGTGGACTGGAAGCTATAGGACCAATGTGCGAAAGTGGCCTGTATGAGCACGCGTTATGTGAGCGGTCCGAACCTGGCCCGGCTGCTGGGCGACCTGTCGGGCGAGCGTCCCGTCTACGCCGCCCTGGCGCGGGGCGTGCGCGGGCTCGTCCTGGACGGCCGGCTCGCGCTGCGGACCCGGCTGCCCGCCGAGCGCGACCTGGCCGCCGCGCTCGGCGTCAGCCGCACCACCGTCACCACCGCCTACGACCGGCTCCGCGACGAGGGCTACATCGAGAGCCGGCAGGGGGCGGGGAGCTGGACGGCGCTGCCGCCCGTGCGCATGTCGTCGGCCGGCGCGCAGGCCCCGCCCGACGGCGCCGCCCCGGCCGGGCGGCGGTACGGCATGGCCCACCCGACGCCCGACGACCCGTCCTTCATCGACCTCGCGTGCGCGGCCCCCGGCGCCCCGGCCGTCTTCGGCGACGCGGTCGCCGCGGCGGTGGCGGAGCTGCCCCGGCACAGCTCGGGGCCCGGCTACGAGCCCGCCGGGCTGGCGGGCCTGCGGCAGGTCATCGCGGACGGCTACACGGCCCGCGGCGTCCCGACCCGGCCCGACCAGATCGTCGTCACCACCGGCGCGCAGCACGCGTTCACGCTGCTGACCCAGCTCCTCGTGGAGGCGGGCGACGCCGTCATGGTGGAGCGGCCCACGTACCCGCACGCGCTCGGCGCCCTCCGACGGCGCGGCGCCCGGCTCGTCCCGGTCGGCGTCAACGAGGGCTGGGACGTCGAGCTCGTCGCGGGCGCCATGCGGCAGACCGCCGTCCGGATGGCGTACACGATCCCCGACTTCCAGAATCCGACCGGGTACCTGATGTCCGCGGACGAGCGGGCCGCGCTCGTCGACGCCGCGCGCCGGGCCGACGCGTTCCTCGTCGCCGACGAGACCTTCGCCGACCTCGCCCACGACCCGCACGCGCCGCGCGAGCCGGCCCTCGCCTCCTTCGACACCGGAGGGCGGGTCATCACGATCGGCTCGGCGTCCAAGCTGATGTGGGGCGGGCTGCGGATCGGCTGGATCCGCGCCACCGCGCCGCTCGTCCGCCGCCTGGTGCTCGCCCGCGAGCCGTTCGACATGGCGAGCCCGGTGCTGGACCAGCTGATCGTCCGGGAGCTGCTGCTGCGGATCGAGGAGGTCCGCGCCGAGCGCGCCGAGACCCTGCTGCGGAGCCGGGACGCGCTCGGCGGAGCGCTGCGCGAGCTGCTGCCCGGCTGGGACTTCCGGCTCCCCGCCGGGGGCATGTCGCTGTGGGCGCGGATCGGCGCCCCCGTCGCGTCGCGGCTCGCGGAGGCGTCCGAGCGGCTCGGCGTCCGCGTGGTCGCCGGCCCGGTCTTCGGCGCGGACGGCGTCCTGGAGGACTACGTGCGCCTCCCGTACGTCCTGCCGCCGGACACGCTCCGGCAGGCCGCCGAGCGCATCGCCCTCGCCTTCCGGGAGGTCGAGGCGGCGCCGGCGGCCCGGCCCCTGCCCGCCTACGTCTGACCGGGGCTAGTACTACATCACTAGATCGCGGTTGGTGACTGGTGGGTATCGGTCAGTGATCAGGATGGGGTGTGCGAGCGTGTCGGCATGCCCCCATCCCCTGAGAACGCCGCTGCCGGAGCGGTGACACGT
>NZ_JBDPLY010000020.1:0-161951 GCF_039871695.1 Actinomadura sp. B10D3 | reverse complement strand
GCCAACGCCGCCAGCGCGATCCCGAACCCGAACACCGGCGTCACCCACCGCCCCACATCGATCCCCAGCGCCCTCGTCAGCTCCGGCCGCTCGGTCGAGGCCCGCACGATCATCCCCACCCGGGTCCGGGTCAGCACCACCCACACCACCGCGCACACCAGCACCGACACCCCCAGCACGAACACCTGATACGCCGGATAGGTGAACAAGCCCAGATCGATCGTCCCGCCCAGCTGCGACGGACGCGGGTAGGGCTGGGAGTTCACGCCGTACTGCCGCTTCATCACATCCTGCAAAATCAGCGCCAGCCCGAACGTGAACAGGAAATTGTAGAGGGGATCGAGCGGTGTCAGCCGCCGCACGAACAGCCGCTCCACCACGACCCCGACCACCCCCAACAGCGGCGGCACCAACACCAACGACACCCAGAAGTTCAGACCGAACGAATCCAGAGCGATGAACGCCCCGAACGCACCGAGCATGTAGAACGCACCATGCGCCAGGTTCACCACACCCAGCATCCCGAAAATCACGGCCAGGCCAAGGGCGAGCAGGGCGTAAAACGCCCCACCCACCAACCCATTGAACGCCTGCTGCAGCACGCCCGCCGCCTACAGCTTGCAGGACGCGTCCGGCTGCGGCTGGAACGCCTCCGCCGCCGGGACGGTCTTGAGGACCTTGACGTAGTCCCACTCCTCCTTGACCTCGCTCTTCGGCTTCACCTGCCCGAGGTACGCGTCGTGCAGCAGCAGGTGGTCCTGAGCGCGGATGGTGGCGTTGCGGGCGAACATGTCGTCGAACTTGTAGCCCTCAAGCTGCTTGACCACCTCGTCGGACTTGTCGGTGCCGCCGCGCTGCACGGCCTCCAGGTACTGCAGGGCGGCGGAGTAGTTGCCGGCCATGTTGGAGGTCGGCCGCTGGCCGACCTTGGCCTGGAACTTGTCGGCCCAGGCGCGGCTCTTGGCGTCGAGGTTCCAGTACCACATGTCGGTGTAGCGGGTCCCGGCCAGCGCGTCCGGCCCGAGCGAGTGGATGTCGCTGATGACCAGCAGCCCGACGGCGAGGCTGACACCCTTGTCGCGCAGCTTGTACTCGTTGTACTGCTTCACCAGGTTGACCAGGTCACCGCCCGCCTGCATCGTCCCGAGCACCTGCGGCTTCGGCTTCAGACCCGGCGCCTTCAAAAGGAACGTGGAGAAGTTGTCGTTCGGGAACGGCGTCGGGTCGGTCTTCACGACGCTGCCGCCCGCGCCCTTGATGGCGGTCGAGAACGTCTTCTGCATGTCCTCACCGAACGCGTAGTCCGGGTAGACGATGTACCAGTTCTTACCGCCGTCCTTCGTCACCTCGGCGCCGGTGCTGTGGGCCAGCATGTAGCTGTTGTAGCCGTAGTGGAAGGTGTACTTGTTGCACTGCTTGCCCTCCAGCTCCGTGCTGGCGGCGCCGACGTCGATGAACACCTTCTTCTTGTTCTTCGCGATGGTCGCGACGGCGAACGCGGCCGACGAGGTCGGCACGTCCAGGATCACGTCGGCGTGCTTGCGGTCGTAGAGCTCCTGCGCCTTGGAGTTGGCGATCTCCGGCTTGTTCTGGTGGTCGGCGGCGAGCACCTCGATCTTGTCGGTCACCGCCTTGTCGCCGTACTTTGCCTTGAAGTCGGCGACCGCCATCTTCACCGCCTCGACCGACTTGCTGCCCGAGGTGTCGGCGTAGACGCCGGACGCGTCGTTCAGGACGGCCAGCACCACCCCGTCGTCACTGATCTTCCCTCCGCCACCGCCCGGCCCGCCTCCGCACCCGGCCAGCAGCAGCCCCGCGGCCACCAGGCCGCCGCTCCACCCCTTGACTCTCATTCCGCGTCTCCTCTGATCTTCAGAACTCGGCCGTGGTCAGATTCCGAGGTAGTCGAGCAGCTCGTGCTCTCGCTCGCGGACCTGGTCGCGGTCCAGCGACTCGACGATCCGCCCCTCGGCGAGCAGATAGTGGCGGTCGGCGACCGTGGCGGCGAAGTGCACGTTCTGCTCGATCAGCAGGACGGTCACCCCCGCCTCCTTCACTTCGCGGAGGATCTCTCCGATCCGCTGGACGATCAGCGGGGACAGGCCCTCGGTGGGCTCGTCGCACAGCAGCAGCCGGGCACCCGTCCGCAGCACCCGGGCCAGCGCGAGCATCTGCTGCTCACCGCCCGACAACTTCGTCCCAGGAAACCGCCGCCGCTCCTGGAGCTTGGGGAAGGTCTCGTACACACGCTCAAGCGACCAGGGATCCGGGCCCATCACGGGCGGCAGCGTGAGGTTCTCCTCCACCGACAGCGACGCGAAGATCCCCCGGTCGTCCGGGACGTAGCCGAGCCCGCGGCGGGCGAGTCCGTGCGCGGCCAGGCCGGTGATGTCGGTGCCGGACAGCGCGATCGTGCCCGCCATCCTGCCGTAGGCCCCGTGCAGGCCCATCAGGCAGCGCAGGAGCGTGGTCTTGCCCGCGCCGTTGCGCCCGACGAGCGTGACGATCTCGCCCTCGTCGACGTGCATCGACACCCCGCGCAGGGCCTGAGCCTCGCCGTACCAGGCCGACAGCCCGTCAATGCGCAGCATTGGAGTCTCCCAGGTAGGCGGTCACGACGCGCGGATCGTGACGGATCTCCGCGTACGGGCCCTCGATCAGCACCTTGCCGTGCTGCAGGACGGTCACGCGGTCGGCGAGACTCGCCACCACGTTCATGTTGTGCTCGACCAGGACCACCGTCCGGCCGGCGCGGATCTTCTGGACGAGCTCGATGGTGCGGTCGACGTCCTCGACGCCCATGCCCGCGGTCGGCTCGTCGAGCAGCAGGACCTTCGGGTCCAGGGCCAGGGCGAGCGCCAGCTCCAGCGCCCGCTTGCTCCCGTACGACAGCGAGCCCGCCGGGACGTCGCCCTGCCCGGCGAGCCCGGTCTCGTCGAGCAGTTCCCCGGCTCGGGCGGCGAACCGACCGAGCGCCTTGTCCGAACGCCAGAACCGCCAGCCGAGGCCGGTCGGGCTCGCCAGCGCCAGCTCCAGGTGCCGGCGCGGGGTCAGCTCGGCGAACAGGCTGGTGATCTGGAACGAGCGCGCCACCCCCAGCCGGGTGATCGACTCGGGGCTGCGTCCGGCCAGCTCGTGCCCGTCCAGCCGGACGCTGCCGGCGGTCGGCTTCAGGAAGCCGGTGAGCAGGTTGAACAGCGTCGTCTTGCCGGCGCCGTTCGGGCCCACCAGCGCATGCACGCTGCCCTCGGCGACGTCGAGGTCGACCTCGTCCACGGCACGGAAGCCGCGGAACTCCCGGACCAGGCTTCGCGCCGTCAGGACGGGGCCGGCACCGTCCGGAGCGGCGCCTTCCGGAGCGGCACCCCGCCCGGCCTCCGTGGGACCTCCTCCCATGCGCCCTCCTCACGCGTCTTGGCGTGACCCGGGACACACCGGGACGCCGTGACCGTGAACGCTAGGCGGCGGCCGGGGGGTGAACCAGGTGACCTGGACACACATTCGGGCGGCCTGATATGAGGCGGCGCACACCGCGCGCTCGATCCAGAGGAGGAAAGTCGTCCTGGCAGGGCGTTCACGGAGGTCCGGCAGGCATCCGGCGGCGGGTTCATGGACGGAGCCACCACAGGATTCCGGTGAACAGTGTGCTCGCCGACGTGGCCCGTCCCGCCGCCGGTCGACCAGCATGGCAGGGCACGGGTCTGACGTGTCCCACCCCCAGGGAGCCGCTCATGCCGTTCCTCCGCAGATCCCCCGTCCTCCCGGCCCTGCTGGGGTCGCTTCTGGCGGTCCCGCTGGCCGTCGCGGTGCCCTCCGCCCACGCGGACGCCCGCTGCGCCCACATGAACCGGGTCCGCGTCCCCGGCGCGGTGCACCAGGTCGCCGCCTGCCTGGACGATCTGACCACCGCCGGCACGGTCGCCTCGGGCCACACCGACAAGGCCGACTGGGAAGGGCTGCATTCGGCGGCCACCCGGAACCCGAGCGGGGTGCCGGGCATCCAGATCGACGGCTACTTCCGCGACGACTCCACGTTCAACACCACCCACGGCTGGAACCACGACTCCCAGTTCGTGATCCGCCTCCCGAAAAAGTGGAACGGCGGACTGGTGGTCTCCGGGGCGCCGGGGACTCGCCGCCAGTACGCCAACGACTTCACCATCTCCGACTGGGTGCTGGCCAAGGGGTACGCCTTCGCCTCGACCGACAAGGGAAGCAACGGCAACCAGTTCTACCGGGACGGCAGGCGGCCGGGGGACGCCGTCGCGGAGTGGTACCACCGGATGATCCAGGTCACCGTGGCCGCCAAGGCGACGGTGGCCCGCCACTACGGCAGGCGCCTGACCAGGACGTACGCCGCGGGCATCTCCAACGGCGGCCAGATGGTGCGCTGGGCCCTGGAGACCCATCCCGAACTGTACGACGGCGGGGTGGACTCCGAAGGCACCTACTGGCCGCGCGACAACGGGAACAACGCGCTGGTCTACCTGCCCGAGGCGCTGCGCAACTACCCCGCATATGCGGCGACGGGCGACCCGAAGGCGCACGCCGCGATGCTGAAGGCCGGCTTCGCCCGCGGCTCGGAGTTCCTGTGGGACTTCAACTACCGCGTCCTCTGGGACAACACCCAGCGCATCTACCGCGAGGAGGTCGACCCGACGTACGACGGCGACCTGGAGGCGGGCATCCCGTACTGCGAGAGCGGCACGCCGAACTGCGACACCGACTACCGCTACTACTCGCGTCCGAAGAGCGTCCACCGGACGGTGGAGCGGCTGGGCATGACCGGCCGCATCGGCAAGCCGATGATCACGGTGCAGGGCACGCTGGACACCCTGCTGCCGATCAAGGTCCACGGCGACGCCTACGCCCGCAAGATCCGCGCGCAGGGCCGGGGCGGGCTGCACCGCTACTACCGGATCGAGGGCGCGTCCCATCTCGACCTCGAATACGACATGTTCCCCGGCAGGATGCGGCCGCTGCTCCCCTGCATGCGGACGGCCTTCGAGGCCCTCGAACGCTGGCTCGGCCCCGGCGGGGGCCAGGCGCCACCGCCCAGCGCCACCATCCCGCGCCAGACCTCCGGCGACGTGGTCAACACCTGCGCCATCGGCTGACCGGAGCGCGGGCACCCGCCCCCGGCGGGCCGCCGGGACCCGGTGGCCCGTCAGGGGACGCGGTCCGGCCGGACGGGGCCGTCCCCCCGCCCCTCCTCCCGTGGCGGGGACTCCCGTCCGGCCACCCCGTCCGCCATCCCGCCGGCCACTCCGTCGGCTTCGGCGCGGATGAGCCGGCGGACGATGAGGGCGGACCGCGACGGCCGCCCGTCCCGCCGCTGGGTCAGGCACAGCTGGACGGAGGGCGCGTCGCGCAGCGGGAGCCAGACCAGGTCGGTGATGTCCGCCGACGTGTCGAACCGGGCGAGGATGCCGAGCCCCGCTCCCTGGCCGACCATGACCTTCACGGTGCGCGCCGACATGGCCTGGACGACGACGTCGGGGTCGGCCATGTGCCGGTGCAGCATCTCCCACAGCACCGTGCCCGCCCGCATCGTGACGATGGGCCAGGTCTCCAGGTCGCGCCAGTGGACGTGGTCGCGTCCGGCCAGCGGGTGGTCGGTCCGCGCCCAGACCCCGACGGCGGCGGACACGAGCGGGATCCGGCGCAGCCCGGGGGCGGCCGGGCTCACCGGCATGGTGACCACCCCGAAGTCCAGCGTCCCGTCGAGCACCGCGGCCTCGATGTCGGCCGAGGCGCCCTCGTGGACGGTGAACCGCAGCCCCGGGTGCCGCTCCCGCAGCCGGCCCACCACCGGCGCGATGATCGTCTCCGCGGTCACCGAGACGCCGCCGATCCGGACCCGGCCGTGGTAGGCGGCGCCGGACTCCATCGCCGCCTCGCGCACCGAGTCCTCGGCCGCCACGAGCCGTCCGAGCGGCTCGATCAGGGCCTGACCGGCCGCCGTCGGGCGCACGCCGTGCCTGCTGCGGGTGAGCAGGACGACGTCGAGCTCCTCCTCCAGCAGCGCGATCTGCTGCCCGACGGTCGGCTGGCTCACGCCGCACCGGGCCGCCGCCGCGCGCAGCGACCCGGTCTCGATCGCCGCCAGGAAGTATCGCGCCCGCTCCACCCGCACCGGGCCACTATAAAGGGGAAACCTTTCACCTGTGAGCTCCGATCGCGTCTTCCCCGCAGCCCAGCGAGAGGGCATGTTGGCGTAAGCCCGATCTCCGGGCCGGCGATGCCGCCGACGTGAAAGGAATCCCCAGTGCCCGACGGTCCGCTGAGCGGAGTGCGCGTCCTGGACGTCTCGACGATCCTGGCCGGCCCCCTGGCGTCCTCGCTGCTCGGCGAGTTCGGCGCCGAGGTGATCAAGATCGAGCATCCCGCCGACGGCGACCCGGCGCGCCGGTACCCGCCGCTGGAGGACGGCGAGTCGGCGGCCTGGGCGATGCTGGCGCGCGCCAAGCGGAGCGTCACGATCGACCTGCACCGTGCCGAGGCCGCGGCCCTGGTCGGCCGGCTGGCCGCGTCCGCGGACATCGTGGTGACCAACTTCCGCCCGGCGACGCTGCGGCGGTTCCGCATCGACTTCGACGACCTGCGGGCGTACCGGCCGGACCTGGTCATGGTGCACGTGAGCGCGTTCGGGCGCACCGGCCCGTACGCCGACCGCCCCGGCTTCGCCCGCGTCGCGGAGGCCTTCGCGGGCCTGACCTACCGCACCGGCGACCCGGAACGGCCGCCGGTCTTCGCCGGCTACCCCGTCGCCGACGGCGTCACCGGCATCTACGCCGCGTTCGCCGCCATGCTCGCGCTGCGCCAGCGGGACCTCACCGGCGAGGCCCAGCTCGCCGACATCCCCCTCTACGAGCCGCTGCTGCGGATGATGGAGGACTTCGTCGTCGAGTACGGCGCGACCGGGGAGAACCGCGAGCGCCAGGGCAACCAGAACCCGCACATCAGCCCCAACAGCCTCTACCGGACCCGCGACGGCCGGTGGCTGGCCCTGCCCGCCTCCACCGAGCAGATGTGGCACCGGCTGATCACGGTCATGGACGCCGCGGACCTCGCCGTCCACGACACCATGACCGCCCGGCTGGAGCACCGGGAGGAGATCGAGGCGCGGGTCGCCGCCTTCGTCGCGGCCCACGACCTTGACCCGCTGATGGCGCTGCTCGCCGACGCCGGGGTGGCCGCCGGCCCGGTGAACTCGGCGGCGGACGTCTGCGCCGACCCGCACATCCGCGCCCGCGGGTCGGTGGTGGAGGTACGGGACGAGCGCACCGGCCGCCGGCGCCTCATGCAGGCGCCGGCCGGCCGCTTCTCCGGCTTCGGCGGCACGATCGGCCGCGCCGCGCCGGCCCTCGGCGAGCACACCGCCGAGGTACTGCGAGACCTCGCCGGGCTCGGGGACCCGGAGATCGACGACCTGCGCCACCGCGGCGTGGTCTGACCGAGAAAGAACCGCCCATGAGCCTGGCAACCCTGTCCATCATCGTCCTGGTCGCCCTCTTCGCGGCGACCCTGATCCCCGCGTTCGACCTCGGGCTGGGCGCCCTCGCCGCCGCGTTCCTGCTCGGCCTCGCCGCCGACGTCGCCACCGACGAGGTGACGGGCTTCTTCCCGGCCGACTTCTTCGTGCTGATCGTCGGGGTGACGGCGCTGTTCGCCGTCGCGCACCTCAACGGGACCCTCGACTGGCTGCTCGACCTGCTGCTGCGGCTGGTCCGCGGCCGGCTGGTGCTGATCGTGCTGGTCCCGTTCGTGATCGGCGCCGTGCTCACCGCCGTCGGCACCCTGCCCGCCGCGGCGACCGCCATCGTCTCCCCGATCGCGCTCGGCTTCGCCGCGCGGTACCGGATCTCGCCGCTGATCGCGGCCGTCCTCGGCATCACCGGGATCATCAGCGGGCTGCTCTCGCCGCTCGCCGTCTACGGCGTCACGGCGCGCGAGCTGAGCGAGAAGCAGGGCCTCGGGCTGCCCGGCTCGGCACCGGTGACCTTCCTGCTCGGCGGCCTGGTCACCGGGCTGGTCGTGTGCGCGGCCCTGCTGGTCGTCGGCACCCGGACGGGGGCCGTGCCGCCCGGCCGGATCTCCGGCTCGCCGCGTCCCGCCGCCCCGGAGGGCACCGCACCGGACGGTCCCGCACCGGGGGCGGCCTCCGTCTCCACCGCCGAGGGCGGGACGGCGACGGCCGTCACGGCCCCGCCCGCGGAGACGGCCGATCAGCCCGCCGGCGTCCGCGGCCTCACCATCGCCGCGCTGCTCGCGGTCGTCGTCCTCTCCGTCGGCTGGGACATGAACGTCGGGTACCTCGGCCTGACCGCGGCGCTGCTCCTCCAGCTGGCGTTCCGGCTGCCGTCCGGGGAGATCGTCTCCCGCATCCCGTGGAACGTGGTGCTGCTGATCGGGGGGCTGCTCACCTACGTCGGCCTGATGCAGCACCTGGGCGCGTTCAAGCAGATCAGCGACATGCTCAGGGTGGACGGCTCGCCCCTGCTCAGCCTGCTCGTGCTCTGCTACATCGCCGGGGTCACCTCGTTCGCCGCCAGTTCCATCGCGGTGTTCGTGACCACGATGCCGCTGCTGCCCCCGCTGGTCGCCGACGGCGTCTCCCCCGTCGGCGGGGTCCTCGCGCTCGCGCTGGCGTCGGTGCTGGTCGACATCAACCCGCTCGGCATCACCGGCGGCCTGATCCTCGGCGCCGCCGAACCCTCGGCGCGGCCCCGGCTGTTCCGCCAGCTGCTCATCTACGGCCTCGTCTCGATCCCCGTCGCGCCGTTCCTGACCTGGCTCGCCTTCGGCTGGTGGTGAGCGGCGCCGGGGCTCACCCGGCGGACGCCGCCGTGATCTTGGCCGGGTTCATCATCCACAGGACCCTGTCGATGCGCGGGCCGGAGGCGTCGACGGCGAGGACGGTGAACAGCTCGCCCTCCCGGTGGAGCAGGGCCGCCTCCTGCCCGTTCACCTCGGACCACTGGACGTCGACCCCGTTCCAGAACCGGTCCGCGAAGGCCCGGACGTACTTGGCGACGCGGAACGCCCCCTCCACGGGGAAGCGCGAGGCCCGGACGGCGCCGCCGCCGTCGGAGTAGCTGATCACGTCCGCCGCGAGGATCGTCTCCAGGGCGGTGAGGTCACCGGCGCGGGCGGCGGCGACGAAGGCGGTCAGCAGCCGCCGCCGCTCGGCCCCGGTCACCGGGGCCCGTCGCTCGGACCGCAGGTGCTTGCGGGCCCGGCTCACGAGCTGGCGGACGGCGACGTCGCTGACCTGGACGATCTCGGCGATCCGCGGGTAGGGGTAGTCGAACGCCTCCCGCAGGACGTAGGCCGCGCGCTCGGTGGGCGGGAGCTTCTCCAGGAGGAACAGGATCGCCAGGCTGAGGGCCTCCCCACGCTCGGCGCCGAGGTGCGGGTCGGCGCCGGTGTCGACGGGTTCGGGCAGCCAGGGCCCGACATAGGTCTCCCGGCGGACCCGCGCCGACCGCAGCACGTTGATCGCGAGCCGGGTGGTCGCCGTCGCCAGGAACGCGGCCGGCTCGGCCACGGCGCCGCGGTCGGTGGTCTGCCAGCGCAGCCAGACGTCCTGCACCAGGTCCTCGGCCTCGGTGGCGCTGCCCAGCATCCGGTACGCGATGCCGAACAGGCGCGGCCGCACGCCGGCGAACACCGCCGCGGCCTCGCCGAGATCGTCCCGTTCCGCGGGCCCGATGCCCCCCACGCTGATCGCCCCCGTCTCGCCGGTCGCCGGACACCTCCGATCATTCCCTACCCGCGAACGGCTCCCGCCAGGGCATCGGGCGCTCCCGGACGACGGCTCGGGGCTCAGCCTGCCTCGTCGCCGACGGCGTCGAGGATGCTCGCGACCACGGCGTCGGGCCGGGACACCGCGATCGCGTGCGAGCCGCCGGGGATCTCCCGGGTTCCGCGCGAGGAGGCGCGTTCGGCCATGAACCGCACCGCCTCCGCGGGGATGTTGAGGTCGTCCTCGCCGATGACGAACCACGACGGCCTGGTGCTCCACGCCGGCTCGCTCGTGCCGAGCCCGTCGGTCAGCGCGCGCTCGGTGACCGGGCGCTGGGTCGACGCCATGAGGGCCGCCTCGCCGGCGTCCACATCGGCGCAGAACTGCCGGTGGTACTTGTCGTCGGCGATGCGGACCTCGTTGCCCCCCGTGGACACCGGGTACGCGACCAGCGCGCTCGCGAGGGTGCTGCCCTCGAACTTGCCGGACAGCAGCAGCGCGCTCTCGCCGGGGTCCGGGGCGAACGCCGCGACGTAGACCAGCGAGCGCACGGCCTCCAGGCCCGCCGCCGCCTCGGTGATCACCATGCCGCCGTAGGAGTGGCCGACGAGGACGACCGGCCGGCCGATGCCGTCGATCACGTCGCGCACGTAGGCGGCGTCCCCGGCCAGGCCGCGCAGCGGGTTGGCGACGGCGACGGCGGGCAGGCCGCGGCCGTGCAGGCCCGCGATGACGCGGTTCCAGCTCGCCGACTCGGCGAAGGCCCCGTGGACCAGGACGACGGTGGGTCGTTCGGTGCTGCTCATGGCTTCTTCCCTTCGGTGTCGGTTCCGCCCGGACGTCGTCCGGGCGTCGTCCGGGCGGGCCGCGCTACCTGCCGGCGCCGCTCGCCAGCCAGTCGGCGTACTTGGTCTCGCCGAGCGTCGCGCCGTCGCCCGGCACGAGGTCGCCCTCCCGCATCTCGGCGCCGAAGTAGTGCGCGTGCGGGTCGGTGACGATCCGGCGCGGGTCGTTCCACGCCGTCAGGGCGTCCCGGAAGAACTCGTCCATCCGGAACCGCTCGGGGCCGCCGATCTCGACCGCGCCGTCCAGCGGCGCGCCCACCGCCACCCTGGCGACGTTCTGCGCGACCTCGTCGCCCGCCATGGGCTGGAAGAGCACCGGCGGCATCCGCACCGCGTCGCCGTCCGTGGCCTCGTCCGCGATCCGGCGGGCGAACTCGAAGAACTGCGTCGCGTGCACGATCGAGAACGGGATCGGCGAGTCCTCGATCAGCTTCTCCTGGGCGACCTTCGCACGGAAGTAGCCGATGTCGGGCCGCCGCCCGGTGCCGACGACCGACAGCGCGACGTGGTGGCCGACTCCGGCCGCCTCCTCCGCGGCCAGCAGGTTGCCGGTCGAGGTCTCGAAGAACTCCAGCACCGCGGCGTCCTCGAAGGACGGCGAGTTGGACACGTCGATCACCACCGACGCGCCGTCCAGCGCCCCGGCCAGCCCCTCACCGGTGAGCGCGTTGACGCCGGTGTTCGGCGCGGCCGCGACCGCCTCGTGGCCCTGCTCGCCGAGCCTCGCCACGAGCTTGGAGCCGATCATGCCGGTACCGCCGATGACCACGATCTTCATGAGAGACCTCCCGTCCGCCGGGGGCCTCCGTCGCCGCCCGGTCGCCAGCTATGACCGGGCACCTCCTCCGTCTGTGACAGGTTCGGGAAATCTCTCCAGAGACCGGTCAGCCGCCGAGGACCCCGCGAAGGCTGCGCGCCAACGCCTCGGGCTGTCCGGCGTAGCCGAACTCGCCGGGCGAGGAACCCGCCGTGGTGGCTCGGGAACACCTCCGCCCGCTGACCGAGCAGCTCGGCCATCGCCACCGAGGTGCGCCCGGTGAAGAGGCCCTCGGACTCCTCGCCCACGGCGAGCGCGGTCACCGCGCCGCCGCTGCTCGCGAACATCTCGACCGGACCCGCGCCGAGCGCCTCGATCCTGCGCCGTCTCGCAAACTCATCGGCGGCTCGCGGAACCCCGTGATCAGCGGGTGCGTCCGATGGGCACGCGGGAACGGCACGCACGCTCCCGGACGGGGGCACCTTCCCGCGGGAAGGGAGCACGGTGCCCAGTTACCTGCAGACACTCCCCCTCCACACGATCACCGAGGTGTACGGCGAGGCGGGGCTCCGCGACCGGTTCGCCCGCGAGATCCTCCGCTTCGCGGAACCGGACTGGCGGCGGCTGAGCGCGGCCCTCGCCCTGGCGAGTGACCTGCACCGACAGGACCGCCGGTCGCGCGAGCCGGTGGTCAACCACCTGCTCCGGGTGACGCTGCGGGTGATGTGCCACTACGAGGTGGACGACGTGGACCTGCTCGTCGCCTGCCTGCTGCACGACTCCGTCGAGGACCACCCGGCCGACCTGGCCGGCGAGGGGCACGACGATCCCGCCGAGGCGGCGCTGGACGTCCTCGCCGAGCGGTTCGGCCCGCGCGCCGCCGGCCTCGTCCGCGCCGTGACCAATCCGGTCTACGACCGCGAGGGCGACGTCCACGCCCAGTACCGCGCGCACGTCGCCGCGAGCCTGGACCGCCACCCCGCGGCGCGGATCATCAAGGCGTCGGACTTCACCGACAACGGCGTCGGCCTGATCCACACGACCGGCCCCAAGGTCCGCAAGCTCGCGCGCAAGTACCGGCCGCTCGTCCCCGAACTGAAGGAACTGGTCAACCGCCCGGACACCCCGCTGCGCGACCGGATCAAGCGGCACATCACCGGCCAGCTCGACCGCGCCGACGAGCGCTTCACCGCCATCCTCCAGGTCCACGCCGCCTGATCCGGCCGGGAGGCCGCGCGAGGCCGCTCAGCTCTTCGCCTTGCCGGGGCCGGCGAACCCGAACAAGTAGCCGGCCACCTTCCGCATCTGGACCTCCTCGGCGCCTTCGGTGATCCGGTAGCGGCGGTGGTGCCGGTAGATGTGCTCGAAGGGGGTGTGGCGGGTGTAGCCGAGGCCGCCGTGCACCTGCATCGCCCGGTCGGCCGCCTCGCACACGAACCGGTCGGTCGTTGTGGAGCCCGAGCCCCCGGTGGGCGAGATGCTCGCGTATCACCGCCATATCCAGGTTCGTCCCGCCGGAGCCGCCGACCTCCTCGAGTAGCCCGTAGCGCAGCCAGCCCGCGGCGTCCGCGCGGCGGAACATCTCACCGAGCAGCTCCTCCCACTCGGGACGCGGGACGCCCCCGTTCTCGAAGTCGGTACGCGCGTACTCGCGGCGGTGGTCGAAGAACCGCTCGTTGTCGTCCTGCGCCTGGAGCGGCAGGATCTCCCGCTCGATGAAGGCGTCGAGGTCGGCCAGGAGCCGGACCAGCTCGTCGGGCAGCGCGAAATCCACGAATCCTCTTGAACGATCGTCTAATAGCAGTACACCCGATCACCCCGCGCGGCCAAGGGAGCCGTCGCGGTGAGGACGGACGGCCGGGGCGCGAATGGAACAGCCCGGAGCGGCAATACCCGAGGGGACTCCCCCCGGAGGTGCGCGATGGTGTGGCTCGGACTCGTCCTCGTCGTGGCGGGGGCCGTCCCCGCGCTCACCGCGAGCGGCGACCTCGCCGGCGTCGACCTCACGGTGGCCGGCGGGATCGCGATGGCCGCGGGCGCGGTGCTGCTGGTCGCCGGCATCCTGCGGCTGCGCGGGCGCCGCCGCGCCGGCCCGGGCGGCGCGGCACAGGCCTACTACCGGACGTCCACCGGCAAGATCGTCGCCATGATCGTCGCGGTCGTCTACATCGTCTCGCCGGTCGACCTGATCCCCGACGTCTTCCTGCCGGTCGGCATCGCCGACGACGCCACCGCGTTCACCTGGCTGCTGTTCGCGCTCGGCCAGGAGTACACCCGCAGGTCGCGGACGGCCCGGCGCGCCCGCTGACGCCGCCGTGGCCCGGCGGAGCCTGACCTTCACCCCGCGCGACCGCGCGGCGTTGATCAGCGAGTCGGCGATGACCGCCTCCTCGAACCGGTACGCGGTGAACATGATCGTCGAGCCCTGCTCGGCGCTCACTCAGCGGGACCGAAGGTCCGATACGCGTCTTCGACGGCCTGGTTGGCGGGGTCGGTCAGCAGCGCTCTCCAGGAGGAGAACAGGTCCAGCAGAGCGGTGACCACTGCGCGGTCGACATCGGGAACGGCGCCCAGGACGTCGAGTTCGTTGGCGACGGTCAGTTCGGCGAAGTCCCGGCGCTGCCCGGGCGAGATGGACCGTGCGGTTCCGGCGAAGCGATCGGCGAAGGCGCCGTCCGGCCGGTTCAGGGCCGGGTAGGTGTCCGCACGTCGACAACTGCCGTAGAGGTACACGAGGGCCTCGGCCTCCGTGCCGATGACCTCGCGCAGTTCCCCGCGCCGGCCGGTGTCGCCGAGGGACGTGGCGAAACCATCGGTCCCGTAGAAGGCGTGGCACAGACCGGCGAGGGCCAGAGCGGGCCGCGCACCCCAGCCGTCCAGGAGGGCATGCACGCGCAGGAGATGCTCCAGCAGCGTCCCGCCCGGATGCCTGACCTCACCGGCACCCTTGGCGACCAGGAAGTCGGCCGCCACCGCGACGATCTCGATGGCGAGCTTGTCATCGAGTGCGTTGCGTCCCATGCCCAGCATCCGCGCGACCGCCGCCGGTTCCGTCGTCATCCCTCGCTCCCTTCGCCGTCCAGTACAGCTTGAGATCATCGGAGACCCTCGTCAATCCCTGGGTTTACTCGTGCAGATCCAAGGTTTCGCTTGGGGTAAATTCCGGCGGTCGAGGAGGCATCGCCGCGGTCTCGTGCGGGCAGGGCATGGCTGTGACCCGAAGCGCGCTGATCGTCATCGACATGCTGAATCCCTACGAGCACTCGGACGCGGAGCCGCTGGCGGCGAACGTCGAGGGCATGATCGGCCCGCTCCGCCGCCTGATCGACACCGCCGAGAAGGACGACGACGTGCTCGTCCTCTACGTGAACGACAACTACGGAGACTTCTCGGCCGACCGCCAGGACCTCATCGAGCGGGCACTGGAAGGGCGGCGGCCCGACCTCGTCGAGCCCATCGTGCCGCCGTCCGGCTGCGGGTTCCTGGCGAAGGTCAGGCACAGCGCCTTCTACGGCACCGCGCTGGAGTACGTGCTCTCCCGCGAGAAGGTCGAACGGGTCGTCCTCACCGGTCAGGTCACCGAGCAGTGCGTCCTCTACAGCGCGCTGGACGCCTACGTCCGGCACTTCCAGATCAAGGTCGTCCGGGACGCGGTCGCGCACATCCACGCGGACCTGGGGGACGCTGCCCTCCGCATGATGGAGGGGAACATGCGCGCGGAGATCGTCACGGCCGACCGGTGCTTCTGAGCGGCCGCCGGGCCGGTCAGGCGATCAGGCCGTCGGCGCGCGCCCCGTCGAGCACCCGCTCCGCCTCGCGGGAGTCGAGCATCTCCAGGCCGCGGGTCGCCCAGAACCGGAGCGGCTCGTCCATGCCGTGCAGCTCGTCGCGGAACACCTCCAGCGCCTTCGCGGACCGCGCCTCGGCGATGAGCTCCAGCAGCCGGCAGCGGAGGTCGAGATCCTCCTCCGCCCTGAACTGCGCGATCAGCTCGTCGACGTACGCGTCCGCGTGCTCCCGCAGAAAGTCGAACGCGTGCTCGCGGACCCGCACGTCCGGGTCCCGCATCTTCTCCATGGCCTGATCGAACCGCCGCCGCGACATACCCCGACCCTACGACTCCCCGCCGACACTCCCGGCCTCGGGCGGAGGGGGTTCGTCGTTCAGGGCGGCGCCTATCGCGGCGGTCAGGGACTCGGCGTCGTAGGGGCCGTCGTAGGGGCTCCCGTTGATGAAGAAGGTCGGGGTGCCGCTGACGCCGGCGCGCTCCCCCTTGTCGCGGTCGGACTGGACGCGTTCGCGGTGGCGGTCCAGGTCGCTCCACGCCTGGAGGCCGAGCCGGTCGCCGTACTCGGTCAGGTCCGCGTCGGTCAGGGCCAGCTGGTTCTCGAAGAGGAGGTCGTGCATCTCCCAGAAGCGGCCGGCGTCGGCGGCGGCCTCCGACACCACGGCCGTGGAGAACGCGTGGGGATGGACCTCGCGCAGCGGGAAGTGCCGGAACACGAAGCGCAGCCGGTCGCCCCAGTGCTCCCGGGTCGCCTTGATCGCGTCCTTCGCGCGGCCGCAGTACGGGCACTCGAAGTCGCCGTACTCGATCAGGGTCACGGGGGCGTCGCCGGGGCCGAGGACGTGGTCGCGGGCCGTGACGGGCGGCGGCGGCTCGGGCACGAGGTCCGGCTCCGGCGGCGGGGCGCCCGGCGGGGCGCAGACGGCGCCCCGGTTCCAGGCGAGCCGGAAGACCACCCAGCCGCACACGGCGGCCAGCACGGAGCCGGCGATGATCCCGATCTTGGCGTCGCTCTGCAGGTCGGACTCGCCGGAGAACGCCAGCTCGGTCACGAACAGGGAGACCGTGAAGCCGATGCCCGACACCGCGGCGCCGCCGAGCAGCTGGCCCCACACCAGGTTCCCCGGCAGGTCGCCCCAGTTCAGCCGGAGCGGGAGCCAGGCCCCGGCCGCGATGCCCGCGAACTTGCCGAGCACCAGGCCGGCGACGATGCCGTGGGTGACCGGGGACGTGGCCGCGGCGCGCAGCGCCTCGCCGTCCAGCACGACGCCCGCGTTGGCGAGCGCGAAGATCGGGACGATGACGTAGCTCGTCCACGGGTGCATGCGCAACTGGAGCCGCTCGTTGACCGACACGGTCCGCCGGACGGTCCGGAGCGCCTCGGTGGCCAGGGCCGGGCTCGGGTCGCGCGACAGTGCCTGGACGATCTCGCTGGCCGCGAGCAGCTTGTACTCGGTCGGCGCGTAGACGGCGACCAGCACGCCGAGGAGCAGGCCGGCCAGGGTCGGGTGGACGCCGCTCGCCAGCATCGCGGCCCACACGCCGATGCCCAGCAGCGTGTAGGCGGGCGCGCGCCAGATCCTCAGCCACCGCAGCGCGACGATCAGCCCGACGAGCACCACCGCGGCCGCCAGCGCGAGCGGCGACAGGTCCTCGGTGTAGAAGACGGCGACCACCAGGATCGCGGCGACGTCGTCGACGACCGCGAGGGTCAGCAGGAAGGCGCGCAGCGGCTCGGGGCAGCGCGTCCCGATCACCGCCAGCAGCCCGAGCACGAACGCGGTGTCGCTGGCGATCGGGATGCCCCAGCCGGACGCGCCGGGGCCGCCGGCGTTCAGCGCGATGTACACCACCGCCGGCAGGATGACGCCGCCGAGCGCGGCCACCGCCGGCACCGCGACCAGGCGCCGGTCGCGCAGCTGCCCGAGCCGGAACTCGCGGCTGACCTCCAGGCCGATGACGAAGAAGAACAGCGTCATCAGCCCGTCGTTCACCCACTCGCGCAGGGAGAGCGAGAAGCCGTGCTCCCCGAGGCTCACCGCGAGATCGGTGTGCCAGAACTCCTCGTAGGAGTAGCCCGTCGGGAGGTTCGCCCACACCAGGCCGGCGACGGTCCCGGCGAGCAGCACGCTGGTGCTGCCGGTCTCCGTCGTCAGGAACGCGCGCAGCCCCTCGGGCAGGGCCCTGACGGCGAAGGATCTCTCGGTCACACACGAAGGTTGCCAGATGGGAGGCCGTCTTCCTCGGGCGCCGCGCCTCGCGTGTCTCCCTCGCGCGGCACGTCAGGCCGCGACTTATCACTGTAAGGTGTGAATTTACCGTTGACGTTCCGCCCTGGATCGCCCGCCCGACGGTGCGCGGCCACGAGAGGATCGCAGCATGACCAAGGACATCAGCGGCAGGCGCGGGCCGGACGCCCGCCGCCAGGCCATCGCCGACCACGTGCTGTCGGCGGGCTCGGTGACCGCCGGCGAGCTGGCGGAGCGGTTCGGCGTGAGCCTCATGACGATCCACCGCGACCTGGACGAGCTCGAACGGCAGGGCATCGTCCGCAAGTACCGGGGCGGGGTCACCGCGCAGCCGTCGGGGGTGTTCGAGAGCAACGTGGCCTACCGCATGAAGTCGATGCAGGCCGCCAAGGACGCCATCGCCGCGAAGGCCGCCGCCCTGGTCGAGCCCGGCATGGCGGTGATGCTGGACGACTCCACGACCACGCTGGCCCTGGCGCGCCGGCTGGCCGGCATCACCCCCCTCACGGTGATCACGAACTTCCTGGAGACCACCAATCTGCTGGCGCGCGAGCGCGGCATCCGCCTGATGGCGCTCGGCGGGGAGTACGACCCGCTGCACGACTCCTTCCTCGGGGTCTCCTGCGTGGACGCCGTCATGGCGCTGCGCGTCGACCTCTGCTTCGTGTCGACCTCGGCCGTCTCCGGCGGGTTCGCCTACCACCAGGAGCAGCACATCGTCTCGGTCAAACGGGCGATGCTGGAGGCCGCCGCGCGCAACGTGCTGCTGGTGGACCACTCCAAGCTCGCCCGCGTCGCGCTGCACCGGGTGGCGCCGCTGTCGGCGTTCGACCGCGTCATCGTCGACGACGGCGCGGGCGCCGAGGCGCTGCGCGAGCTGGACGAGCACAAGGTCGCCTACGAGATCGCCGCCGTCTGACGGCTCCATAACGCGCAAGCTTGTTGTTATCTCAGCTCGATGTAACAGATCGCGGGCGCCTCGCTGCCGCCCCGCCCCGGTCGCGAGCTCCGGGCAGCGGAACGACCGGGCTGGAAGGCCCGGTCGTCCTGCGTGTGCCGGCACGCGCCCCAGAGGGGGGCGGGGTCACTGGCCGAAGAGGGGAAGGATCGCCCTGACCGTCTCGACGACCCCGTAGATCAGCGGGATGCCGACGATGGTCCAGGAGATGACGAGACGCGGGAGGTCCGGGTCGGTGCGGACCTCCTCCGGTGCGCTGCCCTCGGTCGACGCCATGGTGCTGCTCCTTCGGTGGTGAGGCCGGGCCGCGTCAGGTGGCGGGGCTGCGGTCGGAGACGAGGGGCTCGGTCGCGGTGACGTGGTGGCGTTCGGCGACCGGGCGGATGAACAGGTTGGCGGCGAAGCCGATCGCGAGGACGCCGACCATGGTGAACAGGGCGGGCCGGTAGTCGGCGGCGACCAGGGCGCCCGGTTCGCCGCGGGCGTCCAGGAACCGGTTCACGATCAGCGGCCCGGCGATGCCCGCCGCGGACCAGGCGGTCAGCAGCCGGCCGTGGACGGCACCGACCTGGTAGGTGCCGAACAGGTCGCGCAGGTAGGCCGGGACGGTCGAGAAGCCGCCGCCGTAGAACGAGATGATCAGCGCGGCGAGCGCGATGAAGAACGCGGTGGAGGCGTCGCCGAACAGCGCCAGCAGGATGTAGGCGCCCATCCCGACGCCGAGGTAGCCGACGTAGGTGGGCTTGCGGCCGATGTAGTCCGAGGTCGACGACCAGACGAACCGGCCGGCCATGTTGAACATCGACAGCAGCCCGACGAACCCGGCCGCCTCGGTCGCCGACACCGAGGTGGAGCCGCCGGAGCGGAAGAAGTCGCTGATCATCGGCCCGGCCTGTTCGAGGATGCCGATCCCGGCGGTGACGTTGCAGAACAGCACCGTCCAGAGCAGCCAGAACTGGGGCGTCTTGATGGCGGACGCGGCGGACACGCTGTTCGCCGTCACGAGCGTCCTGGCGCGCGCCGCCTCCGGGTCGAACCCGGCCGGCCGCCACCCGGGGGGCGGGACCCGGACGTTGAAGACGCCGAGCATCATCACCAGGAAGTAGACGGCGGCGAGCGTGACGAAGAGCCAGGCGACGGCCGCGCCGGACGAGGGGTCGCCGTTCGGGTCGTAGCGGGACAGCAGTTCGCGCGACAGCGGGGAGGCGACGAGCGCGCCGCCGCCGAAGCCCATGATGGCCATGCCGGTCGCGAGGCCCGGCCGGTCCGGGAACCACTTGATCAGCGTCGACACCGGGGAGATGTAGCCGATGCCGAGCCCGATGCCGCCGATGAAGCCGTAGCCGATGTAGACCAGCCAAAGCTGCTCGGTGGCGATGCCCAGGGCGCCGACGAGGAAGCCGGACGCCCAGAAGCACGCGGCGGTGAACATGGCGCGCCGCGGCCCGACCCGGTCGACCCAGGTGCCCATGACGGCCGCCGAGGCGCCGAGCATGACGATCGCGATGGAGAAGATGACGCCGATCGCCGTCAGGCTGACGTCGAAGTGCTTGACGAGGGCGGTCTTGTAGACGCTGGTGGCGTAGGCCTGCCCGATGCAGAGGTGGACGGCGAGGGCCGCGGGCGGGATCAGCCAGCGGTTGTAGCCCGGTTTCGCGACGGTGTGCCGCTGGTCGAGGAAGGAGAGCGCCACGCGGGCCTCCAGGGGGTCGGGAAGCGTTTTCACAACAGGTCGTGCACCCCGATAAGGACGAACATAGACACCCGACGTGCTACTTGAACAGGCCCAACCGCAGCCGACCTGTTGAGTTTCCCGAACGGCGTTCTGCCCCCGCGTCTCTTGCATTGTGCAACGTTCGGCGTTACCTTGGCCAGGTGACCAAGGCGACTGGACAGGGCACTCGGCCAAGCAGTGCCGAGCAGGGAGCGGCCACCCGGAAGGCGATCCTCACGGCGACGGCCGCGCTGATCGGCGAGGTGGGCTGGGGGCAGGTCACCATGCGGGCGATCGCGGCCCGGGCCGGCGTCCCGCACGGCGCGATCAGCTACCACTTCCAGGGCAAGGACGACCTGCTGCGGCAGGCCGCGATCGCCGGGACCCTCCAGGCGCTGGCGGAGCCGCTGGCGATGGCGCAGGCGGCCGGCGACGTCCGGGAGATGTTCGAGGGCACCCTCGGCTGGTTCGCCGGCGGCGGCCTCGAGGACCCGTCCGTGGCGCTGCTGCTGGAGACGGTGCGCCAGTCCTCGCGCGACCCGTCCCTGCGCGAGCCCCTCGCCACCGAGATGCGCAGGTTCCGGGCCGCGCTCACCGAGCTGGTCCGGCGGGACCAGGAGCAGGGCGCCATCACCGCGGACCCGCCCGCGTCCGGGACGGCCACGGTGGTCGCGGCGCTGCTGGACGGGCTGCTGCTGCACCTGATCCTCGACCCCGAGCTCGATCTGCAGGGCGCGGCCGAGGCCGTGCGAACCCTCCTGAGAGGCGGATGATGGGACGACGACGCTGGGGCACCCTCATGGCCGAGCACCGCCGGCTGGTGATCACCATCTGGATCGTGGTGCTGATCGCGTGCGGGGTGAGCTTCCCCTTCCTCTTCAAGCAGCTCAAGGCACCCAACTACGGCGTGGAGGGCGCCCAGTCGACGCGGGCCTCCGAACTGGTGGAGCGGTACTTCGCCGGCCAGGGCGACGAGCAGGACGTCATCGTCTTCGACAGCGCGCGGGGGCCGATCACCGACCCGGCCCGCAAGGCCGTCGTGCAGAAGGTGGTGGCGCAGGCCCGCCAGGAGACGGGCGTGGTCACCGTCATCGGGCCGTTCGACCCGCAGGCCAAGGGCCAGGTGTCCCCCGACGGCCGCGCCGCCCTCGCCATCGTCGGCCTCAAGGGCGAGGCCAAGGACCTGCCCTCCCGGGCGGGCGACCTCCAGGACGCCGTCGGAAAGGCGGACGGGCAGGGCGTGTCGGCCTACCTGACCGGCTTCTCCCCCATCACCAACGACCAGACGATCGTGGAGACCGCGGACGCCGAGCGCGCCGAGTCGGTCGGCATGCCGATCGCGTTCGTGGTGATGGTCATCGCGCTCGGCGCCGTGACGGCCGCCGTGCTGCCGATGCTGCTGTCGGTGGCGGGCCTCGTCCTGACGTTCGGCACCATCTACCTGCTGTCCTTCGGCTTCCACTTCGACGCGTTCCTGCTGACGATCGTCACGATGATCGGCACGGGCATCGGCATCGACTACGCCATGTTCATCGTCAGCCGGTTCCGGGAGGAGCTGGCCAGGCGGGGCGTGACCCGGGACGGCCCGCGGCGGGAGGCGGAGATCGCCGAGGCCGCCGGGGTGGCGGTCGCGACGTCCGGACGGACCGTGCTGTTCTCCGGCGTCGTCGTCGCGATCTCGGTGTGCTCGCTGTACATCATGGACGCGCCCGTCTTCCGGGAGATCTCCACCGGCGTGCTGCTCTCGGTGATCTGCACGCTGATCGCCGCGCTGACCCTGCTGCCCGCCGTCCTCGCGGCGCTCGGGCCGCGCGTGGACGCCGGTTCGCTGCCCGAGCGCTGGCGGCCGGCCGACACCCGGTCGGGCGCCGGCGCCGAGCACGGGGTCTGGGCGCGGTGGGCGCACCTGGTGATGCGCCGCCCCGTCGTCTTCGGCGTGGTCGCCGCCGCCCTGCTGGTCGCCGCCGCGATCCCCGTGACGGGCCTGAAGTACGGCATCGACCTCGGCACCGCCTCGCTGGACGGGCGGCCGAGCGCCAAGGCCCAGGCCGTCCTCGAACGCTCGTTCAGCGCGGGGGCGGTGTCGCCGGTGCAGGTCGTGGTCACCGGGCCGGACGGCGCCGCCCTGGACTCCGCGGGGCAGCGCAACGCGGCGCAGGTCGCGTCCCTGATCGGCAAGGACAAGCGGGTCGCCGGCGTGGAGACCCTGCCCGGGTCCGGACGGGTGCTGATCAACGCCGTCCCCACGGTGCCCATCGACTCCACGCAGGCCACCGACCTCGTCAAGGACATCCGCGACGACATCGCCCCGCGGGCCGCGGCGGGCCAGGAGGTGCTCGTCGGCGGCGCCACCGCCACCTTCGTCGACCTCTCCGAGGAGACCACGGGCAAGCTGCCCTACGTCATGGCGCTGGTGCTCGGCCTGTCGCTGCTGTTCCTGCTCGTGGTGTTCCGCAGCGTCGCGCTTCCGATCAAGGCGGTCGCGATGAACCTCCTCGTCACGGCCGCGGCCATCGGCCTCACCGTCGCGGTGTTCCAGTACGGCCACGGTGAGGGCCTGCTCGGCTTCGAGAGCACCGGGTTCCTGCAGGTGTACCTGCCCATCACCGTGTTCGTCCTGCTGTTCGGCCTCTCGATGGACTACGAGGTGTTCCTCATCCGCCGGATGAAGGAGGCGTGGGAGGACGGCCACGACAACGCCGCCGCCGTCGCCACCGGGATCGAGCACACCGCCCGCCCCATCGCCGCCGCGGCAGCGATCATGGTGGCGGTGTTCGGCGGCTTCATGACCGCCGGGATCCTGGAGCTGAAGGAGTTCGGCCTCTCGCTGTCCGTCGCGATCGCGCTGGACGCCACGCTGGTGCGGCTGGTGCTCGTCCCGGCGCTGATGCGGCTGTTCGGCGACTGGAACTGGTGGCTGCCCGGGAGGCTCGGCAGGCGGCTGCCGCAGGCCGGCGCGGAGGGGGTGCGCCCGCCCGCCGGGCAGCATCTCGCCGGCTGACGGGCCGGAGCCCGAGACGGAGCTCGAGACGTTCTCCGACCGGCGCGGGCGCCCTCCCCCGCGGGCGCCCGCGCCACCCCCTCCCGGGAGGTGCCGGATGCATTCAGCGGACAAGACGGCGCGAACCGAGATCTGCGACCAGGCGCTGCGGCTGTTCGCCGCGAACGGCCCGGACAACGTCAGCCTGCGGCAGGTGGCCGCGGCGGCGGAGGTGTCGCCGAGCCTGGTGGTCCACCACTTCGGCGGGAAGGCGGGGCTCCGCGAGGCCGTGAACGAGCGGAGCCTGGCCGCCTTCCGGCGCTTCGTCGAGAGCGTCGTCCCGGCCGGGGCCGGGGGCGAGGCCGTGGACGACTTCCTGCCCCGCCGGCTGGTCGCCTTCCTGCCCACCGACTCGCCGGTGCTGGTCCATCTGTGCAGGCTGCTGATGAGCGACGAGCCGGCCGGGCGGCAGATCTTCCGGCGGTGGCACGAGCTGAAGCTCGCCTGGCTGGACGCGGTCGCCGGCACGGCCCGGCCCGGTGAGGACCGGTCGCTGCGCGCGGCCTGGCTCACCGTCAACGAGCTGGCGGTCCTGCTGCAGCGGCACCAGCTCCGCGGGTTCCTCGGCCGCGACCCGCTCGACCCCGAGGTGGCGGCGCGCTGGGCGCGGGTGGGCGCCGACGTCTACCGCGACGGCATCCGCGCGGAGATCCCGTGAGCGCGGGGTCGAAGCGCAGGGTCAGAGCGTGCGGCAGGCGGCCGCGGCGGGGCGCCGGGGGGACGCCGGAAAGGCGGCGGCGGGGTGCCCGAGCCGCGCCACGAAGAACACCCGGCCGGGCAGGCAGAACCGCCGCTGGAGGGCGAGGCGGAGGTCGTCGTGCTGGATCACGATGCTGATCGGGTGCAGGACGAGGCCGGCGCCGGTGGCGTCCAGCCAGTAGTCCGCGAGCGCCCCCGCGGCGGCCAGCACGTCGGGCGGGCCGGGGTCCGCCACCGGCAGGCCCATCATGACGATGACCGGTGAGCGGCGCACGACGGCCGCCAGCCGCCCGGCGAGGAAGCGCGGATAGCCGATCCGGCTCAGGGCGGCCATGACGGGCGGCGCCAGCGCGAGCCGCCTGGCCCAGCGGTCGTGCGCGGGAAGCGGCCCGAACAGGTGCTCCAGGGTGAACCCGTCGCCGCGGGCGGACGCGTCGCCGGCGCTCCAGCGGATGAACGAGTGCGTCTCCCGCCAGGCGCCGCCGTGCGCGAAGTCGCGCCCGCCGTGGCCGGCGACGAACCCGGCGAACCGGAGCCGTTCCGGCCAGGACCGCAGATGCCGGACGGCGACCGGCAGCGCGTCCCCGTTCCCCCGGTGGCGGGCGAGCGAGGCGAGCACCTCCGGGTCGACCGCGTCGGGACGGAACGGCGCCCGGTTGGTGTGGCGGCGCCGGGCGAGGCGGGCGAGGGCGGCGAGCGCGCCGTCCGGCTCCCCGTCCCGGCGGAACTCGGCGGCGCACAGCGGCTCCCACGTGCCGGGCAGCCCGAGCCCGGACGGGGACGCCTCCCGGGGGAAGATCCGCGACCGCACCCGCGTCCATCCCTGCGCCGCCAGGGCGCGCTCCAGGAAGCGCCAGTACAGGCCGCAGCTCAGCTCCATCTCCAGGGCGTGCGCGGGCAGCGCGCCGAGCCGGCGCTCGCGGTCGGCGGCCAGGACGAGGAACTCCCCGCCGGCCTCCGGCGCGGCGCCGAGCGCGGCCGAGACCGCCGCGCGGGCCGGCGGGCTCGCCATCCGCGCGAGGCCCCAGGGCTGGCAGTTGTGCGACGACGGGCTCAGCGCGGCGATGTCCAGCGCCGCGGGCAGGGCGTCCGCGAACGCGGCGGCGAGCGTCCCGGTCAACGGTCGACGTCGGGCGGGAGCAGGAACGGGTACGTCCGGTGCCGGATCCGGTTGTGCCAGAACCGGTCGGCCTTCCGCAGCCGCTGGATCAGCTCCCACATCCGCGCGTCCTCCTTGTAGTAGGCGGCGACCTCCTCCGCGGTGATGGGCCCGTTCAGGCGCTCGGCCGCCTGCTCCAGGAACACCGGGACGAGGTGCCCGAGCCGCTCCTTGTGCAGGTTGCCGAGGAAGTCCAGCACCGAGCCCCGGGTCGAGTAGAACTTGTCGAAGATCGACTTCGTCATCGAGATCCGGACGGCGTCGCGCAGCGCCCACGGCAGCGAGGTGAAGAACAGCTTCACGTCGAGCCGCTCCCGGCCGCGGCCGTCCCGCATCAGCGGGGTGGTGATGTCGAGGTACACCAGCTCCCCGCCGACGTCGGTCCAGTTGGACGCCTGCGCGTCGAGGCCGAGGTCGGGCGCGACGGCGCGGTCGACGGTGTCGAGGAACCGCTTGAAGAAGCCGCGCGCCCACTCCTCGTTCTCGGTGTGCAGCAGCGTCGAGCACAGGCGCTCGGACGGCAGCTCCTCCTGGACGCAGTAGGCGACGATCTGCCCGGAGGGCCGGGCCTGGTGCCACAGCCTGGTGTCGGCCACCTTCAGGCCCCGCTCACCGAGCCGGGTCAGGTAGGTGTCCAGCAGCCTGCGGTACCGGTCGAACCGCTGCCGGGACGGGAAGACGGGGAGCCGCTTGCAGGCGAACGACCCCGCGCCGGTCTTCAGCCGGAGGACGAGGGTGACCTCGCCGTAGCCGAGCACGTCGAGTTCGGTGGCGTCGGTGGTGACGAGCGCCCGCTGCACCTCGCGCTCCAGCCGCAGCAGCTCCTCGTGCGGGACGGTGAACGCCATGGGCCTCAGAACTCCCCGTCGAGACCGTCGTCGGCGGCCCGCGCGGAGCGCAGCCGGACCACCAGCGCGACCGCGGCGAGGATGGCGGCGATCCCGAAGACACGGCGAAGCTTCATCTGTTCTCTCCCTGTGTGTGTTCCCTGCGTGGGCACGGACCGGCGCCCGGTCAGGCGCCGGTGAAGACGAGGACGGCGTTCTGCCCGCCGAACCCGAACGAGTGGCTGACCGCGGCCTCGATGGCGCGGGGGCGCGGCGCGCCGGCCACCACATCGATGTCGATCTTCGGGTCGGGATCGTCGTGGTTGGCCGTGGGCGGTACCGTCGCGTGCTCGATCGCGAGGACGGTGAGCGCGGCCTCGATCGCCCCGGCCGCGCCGAGCGTGTGCCCGACGGCCCCCTTGGCCGAGGTCACGGCGGGCGCGTCGCCGAACAGGTCGCGGACGACGGCGGCCTCCGCCGCGTCGTTGAGCGGCGTCGAGGTGCCGTGCGCGTTGACGTGGCCGACGTCCCCGGGCTCCGCGCCGGCCTCCGCCAGCGCGTCCCGCACGGCACGCCGGACCTGGGTGCCCTCCGGGTCGGGGGCGGTCATGTGGTGGGCGTCGGCGGAGGCCCCGTACCCGGCGAGCCGGGCGCGGATCCGCGCGCCCCGGGCGCGCGCGTCGGCGGCGCGCTCCAGGACGAGGACGCCGCTGCCCTCGCCGATGACGAAGCCGTCGCGCCCGGCGTCGAAGGGCCGGGAGGCCGCCGCCGGGTCTGCGGTCCGCCGGGAGAGCGCGCCCATCCGCGCGAACCCGGCGACCAGCAGCGGCGTCACCGGCGCCTCGGTGCCGCCCGCGATGACCGCGTCGCAGTCGCCGCGCTGCAGCAGCCGCATCGCGACGCCGATGGCGGTGGCGCCGGACGCGCACGCGGTGGCGGTCACCAGGTTCGGGCCGGTGGCGCCGAACTCCATGGCGAGGTGGCCGGCCACCATGTTGGGCACGATCAGCGGGATGACCAGCGCGGACACCGCCGACGCGCCGCGTCCGAGCAGCCGCTCGTGCTCCCGGGACGCCGAGGTGTATCCGCCGGACCCGTTGCCCATGACGACGCCGACCCGCGCGCCGTCCCACGTCGCCGGGTCGAGGCCGGCGTCGGCGACCGCCTCGCGCGCGGCCGGGATCGCGAGCTGGACGTGCCGGTCGTGCATCAGGGAGCTGCGCCGGCCGACGTGCTCGGCGGGCGAGAACCCCGGGACGGCGCAGGCGATGTCGACGGGCAGGTCCGCGAGCCGGGGGTCGGTGGCGGCCGTGGACCGTCCCGCGCAGACGCCGTCCCAGGTCGGGGCCGTGCCGATGCCGGCCGGGGTGACCAGGCCGATGCCGGTGACGGCGATCTCACTCATGGCGTTCCCCTCCGGCGGTGCCGTCGAGCCGCGGCCAGCGCAGGGTGACCGAGCCCCAGGCGAGGCCGCCGCCGAACGCGGTCAGCAGGATCCGGTCCCCTTCCCGCAGCCTGCCGTCGGCGTGGCCCTGGTCGAGCGCGAGCGGGATGGAGGCGGCGGCGGTGTTGCCGACGTCGGCGATGTTGCTCAGCGCCCGCTCGCGCGGCAGGCCGAGCTCGTCGGCGAGATGGTCGGTGATCCGCTGGTTCGCCTGGTGGCAGACCAGGTGGTCGAGGTCGTCGGGGCGCCAGCCGGCCCGGTCCAGCGCCGCCTGCGACGACTGGGCCATCTGCTGGACGGCGCGCCAGAACACCGACTTGCCGGCCATCGCGAAGTAGTGGTCGCGCGGATCGGGCTCGGTGCCGGACAGCCGCTGCCGCGACCCGCCGGCCCGGACCGTGATGAGGTCGGCGCCGCCGCCGTCGCTGCCGAGGTCGAACGGGCCGAGCGCGCCGGGCTCGTCCGGCTCCCCGGGGCGCAGCACCACCGCGCCCGCACCGTCGCCGAAGATGACAGAGGTGGCCCGGTCGCTCGGGTCGAGAATGCTGGAGAACACGTCGGCACCGATCACCAGCACCCGCCCGGCGATGCCCGCGCCGATCAGCCCGGTCCCGGCGGCGAGCGCGTAGACGAACCCGCTGCAGACCGCGGCCACGTCGAACGCGGCGGCGGACCACAGCCCGAGGCGCGTCGCGACGTCGGGCGCCGTGCCGGGGCACGGGCGGTCCGGGGTGGTGGTCGCGAGGACGACCGCGTCGGCCGGGCCGCCGCCCGCGGACTTCAGGGCGCGGGCGCCGGCCTCGACCGCCAGGTCGGAGAGGGCCGTCCCGGGGGACGCGACGTAGCGGCGGCCGATCCCGGTGCGGGTGCGGATCCACTCGTCGGAGCTGCCGAGCCGCTCCGCGAGCTCGGCGTTCTCCACCGCCCGCGGCGGAAGCCGGCCGCCGATCCCTGCCACGACCGCGGTCCCCATGGGGCACCTCCTGCCGGAACGCCGGGTCACCTGGACGGTGTCCACCTTGCAGCCGGACGCTGACCGTGCCGCTGACGAGCCGCTGACGCGCCCGCCCCGTCCGGCCGGCCCGCGACAGGCGAGGGCCCGGCCGCCCGGACGAGCGTCCGGGAGCCGGGCCCCGTGCCCTCTCAGCCCGCCGCCGACTCGCGGCGGACCCGCAGCACCGCGTCCGGCGACTCCAAGATCGCGTGCTGCGCGAGGATGTGCCCGTACAGCCGCTGGAGGGACCGGCCGGGCTGGACGCCCAGTTCCTCGTCGAGCCGCACCCGCGTCCGGTGGAACAGGTGCAGCGCCTCGGACTGCCGGCCCGCCCGGTAGAGGGCGAGCATCAGCAGCTCGCAGAGCCGCTCCCTGGTGGGGTGGGAGGCGACGAGGCGCTGGAGCTCCGCGATGGCCTGCCGCTCCTCGCCGAGGAGCAGCCGCGCGCTGACGAGGTCCTCCGAGGCTCCGAGCCGCCGCTCCTCCAGCAGCGCCGCGGCGCCCTGGCAGCGGCGTCCGGTGCGGGTGTGCAGCAGGGCCGGACCGTTCCAGAGAGCGAGCCCGGCCTGCAGCAGGTCGCGGGCGCGGGAGGGGTCGTCGGTGAGCAGCGCCACCGCCCGCGCGGTGTGGTCGAGGAAGCGGTTCCCGTCCACGAATTCGCGGGGGATATCGAGCACGTAACCGTTGGAGACGGCGCGCAGCGGGAGCTCGGCGCGGGCGCGTTCCGCGCAGCAGTCCAGGATTCTCCTGATCCTGGTGGCATGCGCCTGCAATGCATTACGCGGGTTGCGAAGAATTTCTCCCGGCCACAGTTCTTCGGACAGTTCGTCGTGGGATACGGTCCGGCCGGCCTCCAGCGCGAGGGTCGCGACCATGGCGCGCACCTTGCCGGCCCGCAGTTCCGTACGGGATCGCTGGACGACGATGGAGACGGTGCCGAGCAGGTCGATGCCCGCACCGTCCCCGTGGGCGGCGGCGGCCGGTCGGCCTGCGCGCTGCCCCAGAATGTCAACAGTCATCATCACCCTTGACGTCGAGCGGAGAACGTTCTTTGGCATGACGGCCCGCGGGGTGTTCATCCGTCGTTCATTAAGAGGAAACTCCCCGGCAAAAGGCCGAACAACTGTTCAGCGGCAAGTCTTACAGACTAGCCACCGCTCCCGCCATCCATCCGTTGGCCATTCTCTTCTCAACGTGCGCACGGGGGACGACGCCGATCTCATCCTTTCGTTGAGCACGACGGGACGCCGTCTCAACGCGCGGATCAGTCCCTGGCGTATCCGGGCTCCAGCCGCGTCCCGGACATCTCCTCGGTCACGGCGGCCATCGTCGAGAACGCGGTTTCGAGCCGCCGGAAGGCGGGCGTCCGCATGTCCTTCTCGAACTCGGCGGCGCTGCCGACCCGGATGATCTCGAAGTAGCGGCCGGGCCGCCCGCCGGGCGCGCGGACGACGTCGAAGGCCTGCACGCTCGGAAGGTCGGGGCACGTCGCGTAGTCGACGTCCCGCACCCACGCCTCGAACTCCGCGGGATCGGCGTCCGGGTGCAGCGCGATGGTGTGCACGATGATCTCCATGGTGCGGTCCTCTCAGCGCCGGGGGGCGGGCCGGCGGCGGCCGATGCCCAGGGCGCGGGCGATGTTGTTCTTCTGGATCTCGTTGGTGCCGGAGAAGATGCGCGCCGGCAGCGCGTCGCGGAGCAGCGCCCCGGGCCCGCCGTCGAGCACGCCGGCGGCGCCCCGGAGCTGGACGGCGTCCAGGCCGACCCTGACCGCCGCCTCGCTCACCGCGAGCTTGGCCAGCCCGGAGGCGACGTCGCAGTCCTCTCCGGCCGACAGCCGGCGCGCGGCGTCGAAGAGCAGCAGCCGGGCCGATTCCAGGGCCAGCACCATGTCCACGATGCGGTGGCTCACCGCCTGGAACTCGCCGATCGGCGAGCCGAACTGCTCGCGCTCGGCGGCGAACGCGATCGTGTCGTCCAGGGCGCGGCGCATTGCGCCCAGGTAGACCGCGAACAGGCAGGTGCGCTCCCACTTCATGGACCCGGTGAACACGGCGGCCCCGGTGCCCTCCGCGCCGAGGACGTTGGCGGCCGGGACCGCGCAGTCCTCGAAGTACACGTCGGCGGTCGGCGACCCGCGCAGCCCGGTCTTGTCGTAGGGGCGGCCGACGCGCAGGCCGGGCGTCCCGGCCTCGACGAGGAACGCGGTCAGGCCGAAGAAGCCGCCGCCGGGTCGGGTGGCCGCCTGGACGACGAAGACGTCGGCGGCGGGCGAGTTGGTGGTGAAGCACTTGCTCCCGTTGAGGACGTAGCGGTCGCCGTCGCGCTCGGCGCGGGTCCGCAGGTTCAAAGTGTCCGACCCGGCTCCGGGCTCGGTGATGCCGTGCGCGGCGATCCGCTCGCCGGAGCACAGGGCGGGCAGCCAGTGGCGCTTCTGCTCGTCCGTCCCGAACTCGACGATCGGCATCAGGCACGCGAACAGGTGCGCGGCCACCGAGAACGCGAGGCCGGTGTCGGCGCAGCCCTCACCGAAGGCCTCCATCAGGACGGCCGCGGACTCGGCGTCCAGCCCGCTCCCGCCGTACTCGGCCGGCACGGTGGCGCCGGTCAGGCCCTGCTTCCCGGCGAGGCCCCAGCGCCGCCGGAACTCCGCGGCGTCGAACGGGCCGTCCCCGGCGGGCGGCAGGTCGCGGCCGGCGAAGGCGAGCACCATCTCGCGCATCGCCGCGGTCTCCGGGGTGAGTCGAGGGTTCATCCGGCTCCGTCCTGGTACTCCTCGATGAGCAGGTGGTAGTTGATCCCGCCGGTGCCGAACGAGCTGACGCCCGCGCGGCGCGGCCGTCCGGGCCCGGCGGGCCACGGCTCGGGCGCCACGGGCAGCCGGGCCGGGATGTCGTCGAGCGGAAGCCCGGGGGCGGGCGTCCGCAGGCCGGCGTTCGGCGGGAACGTGCGGGCGCGGATGCTCAGCAGCGCCTTCAGCAGCCCGGCGGCGCCGGCCGCGGCGAACGTGTGCCCGAAGAACGACTTCGCCGACCCGATCACCAGCGGGTTGGGGCGGCCGGGCTTGGCGTACACCTCGGCCGTCGCGGAGATCTCCACCCGGTCGCCGACCCGGGTGCCCGTCCCGTGCGCCTCCAGGTAGTCGACCGCGGCCGGGTCGAAGTCGACCTGGTCGAACGCCTGCCGCATGGCGCGGACCTGCCCGTCGGCGTCCGGCGCGATCAGCGACCGGGCGTCGTTCGAGCCGCCCATGCCGCGCAGCAGCCCGTGGACGCGGTCCCCGTCGCGGACGGCGTCCGGCAGCCGCTTCAGCAGGAACAGCGCGCACCCGTCGCCGGGGCTGAACCCGTCGGCGGCGGCGTCGAACGGGGTGATCCGGGTGTGCGACAGCAGTCCGAGGGCCGAGCAGAGCACGAGGTCGCGCGGGTTGCACGCCAGCTCGGCCCCGCCCGCGAGCGCGTAGTCGGCCTGCCCGGACCGCAGCGCGCCGAGCGCGATGTCCAGCGCGGCCAGCGACGACGCGCAGGCCGCCTCGACCGCGACCGGCACGGCCGGCAGCCGGTGCTCGGCCGCGATGAGCGCGGCGACGCCGCTCGCGAGGCAGCCGTCCAGGTCCACGGCCGACGGCTGCCCGCCGGGCGCCCCGTGGCGGCGCCGGACGCGGTCGAGCAGCAGCCCGCGTGCGCGGTCGGGCAGCGTGCCGAGCGCGTCGATCTCAGCGACGGCCGCCTCCAGCTCCCCGACGGCGCGGCCGGCGTTGAGCCGCCGTTCCCGGGTGAGGCTGAGGTTGCCGCCGATCGCGACGATGCCGGGCCGTCCGGCGAGCGTGCCGGCCCTCCCGTAGCCGGTGAGGGTCTCGTGCGCGACCGCGAGGGCGACGCGCTGGACGGCGTCCATCGCCTCGTACCGGTGCGGCGTGATGGGCAGCCCGTCCGGCGGCGCGTCGGGAACGGGGACCGGGGCGCCCAGGTCGGTGTAGCTGTGGGTGAGGCTGACGCCCTCCTGCTGGAAGTACAGCTCGCGGTCGAGGACGTCGTCCGGGAGCGGGCCGATGCGGTCCTCGGCCGAGTGGACGGCGTCCCAGAACGCGGCGGCGTCGGGGGCGCCGGCGAAGCGTCCGCCGAACCCGACGACGGCGATCGGCTCGGGCCGGCTCGTGACGACGGCCCCGCCCGCCCGCGGTGCCAGCCGGGCCTCCGGCCTGCGCGAGTCGTGCTCCTCCAGGAGGAGGTGGGAGAGCGTGCCCGTCAGCGAGGCTCCGCAGACCGCCGCGCGGCGGGGCTCCGAGCCCGGCTCGTCCGGCCAGCTCCCGGCGGTGCGCGCGGACCGGAAGGGCGCGCCGGACGCCGGACCGGACGCGGGCAGCCTGCGGTGGTAGAGGGCGAGCGCGGCCTTCGCCACCGCGGCGAGCCCGGCGTTGGCGAACGTGTCGCCCAGCCGCTCCCCCGGGGCGCCGAGGGTCACCGCCCCGGACGGCGCCTCCCCGAACAGGCGGCCGAGCGCGTCGAGCCAGGCCTGCGCCGCTGCGGGCGGGCCGCCGCCCGCGCGCTCGACGTACCGGACGGACCGGGGCGGCACGCCGGCCGCGTCATGGCAGGCACGGGCGACGCGGTACCGGCGTTCGGCGGACGCCGAGTAGCGCAGCACCCCGGGCCGGGCGTCGTGCTCCATCGCGCATTCGAGGATCGAGGCGTAGATCCGGTCCCCGTCGCGGACGGCCGAGGACCGCCGCTTGAGCAGCAGCGCCCCGACCCCCTCGCCGAGCCCGGCGGGCAGGCCCTTGGCGGCGAGCAGCTCGGCGGCGAGCGGGCTCTCCCGCCGCTGGCCGGCGAGCACGAGCACCGCGTCGCACAGGTCGCCGCGCAGCCCGTTGACCGCGTGCGCGAGCGCCGCGAACGAGGTCGCGTCCGCCGACTCCACGGCGAGCGTGCGGCCCCGCAGCCGGAACGCGCCCGCGATCCGGGCGGGGATGGTGCTCGCCATCTCCCCCACCCGGTCGTGCGGGGACGCGCCGAGCCGCTCGGCCACCCGCGCGCGCAGCTCCCGCGCCGCCCGCGCCGCGACCGGGCGGGCGTGCCCGCCGAACAGGGCCGGCACCTCGCGTTCGAGGTCGCGGGCGTACCGCGCGGACTCGACCCGCAGGGCGTTGGCGTACTGGCGGTCGAGGCCGAGGCAGGTCCCGGCGATGACGTCCGTCCGGTCCGTGCCGAGCGGGCGCCCGGTGTACCCGGCGTCGGTGAGGCACTGCCGGGCCGCCTCCAGCATGAGGACCTGCATGCGGGTCATCGACGTGCGCTGCACCGGCGGGATGCCGAAGCGCGCCACGTCGACGTCCACGTCGTCCAGGCTCGCCGTGGCCGGCGGCGCGCCGGACGGGTCCTCGCACAGCCGCCGCCAGAAGTCGCCGGCACCGCGCGCCTCCGGGTAGAGGCACGCGATGCCGATGATGGCGATGGGTTCGCGCACGGCGGCCGTCACACCGTCGCGGCGTCCTCCGCGGACGCCCCGTCGAGCGCGGCCGGTCCGGGGTCCGCCTCCCGGTCGCCCGCGTCGTCCGCGGACCCCCCGTTCAGCTCGGCGGCGCCGGTGCCCGGCAGCCCGGCCTCCTTACGGAGCTGGTCGCGCATCACGACGTACTTGGCGTTCAGCTCGTCCACGGCGACGAACCGGTTGACGCCGCGCCCGGTGACCTTCGGCTCGATGCGGGTGACGATGTTCATGTCCTGCACTTCCTGGACGCGCTTCTGCGCGAACAGGGCGAGCTTCGGGAGGACGCGCCGCAGGCTGCGGGCCCGGAGCACCGGCGCCAGATGCGTGTCCTCGTACCAGCGGAACAGCACCTGGGTGTTCTCGTCGTCGACCGGCGTCATCCAGATGGTGACGTCGAACGGCTCGGTGTGGATGTGCACCATGCCCGGGAAGGTGAACGTCACCGACATCGGCGCGACGTTGGTCGGGTCGCCCTCGCCGGCCAGCCGGAACGTGTGCCGCAGGGTCGTCCCGTCGACCTCCAGGCGGCTGTCCTGGACCATCGTCATCGCGAGGTAGCGGCGGCGCCCGTCGAGGCCGAGCTTCTTCGCGGTGCCGCTCCAGCCGACGTAGTCGAGGACGTTGAACCAGTGGTCCCGGTGCACGACGGGCACGTGGTAGAAGTCCAGCAGGCTCTCGATGTAGCGGGTGTAGTGGACGGGCTGCTGCCAGGCGCTCGTCGCGTGGACGTCGTCTCGCTCCCCGACCTCGGGCGGGACCTGCACCTCGGGCAGCACCTCGCGGTCGTCGCCGTACCAGAGCCAGATGAGGCCGTTGACCTCGCGGACGTGGTAGGTGTCGAGCCGCATCGACCTCGGGATCCGGCCGCCCGTGCCAAGGCACGGCGCGAGGGTGCACCGCCCGTCGGCGGCGAACCGGAAGTCGTGGTAGGGGCAGCCGAGGGTGTCGCCGCGCAGCCGGCCGTCCGCCATGTTCGCGCCCTTGTGGGGGCAGCGCGCCGACTGGCAGATGAGCCGCCCGGCGGTGTCGCGCCACAGGACGAGTTCCCGGCCCAGGCGCCGCGCGCCGGTCGGCCGCCTGGTGCCGACGTCCTCGGACCGGAGGATGGCGTACCACTGGTTGGGAATCATCCGTTCTTCCTTTCGTCGGTCTCGACGACCTCGACCACGCCCCGGTCGCCGTCCACCGTGACCAGGTCGCCCGTCTTGATCGTTTGCGTGGCGTGCTTGGTGTTGACCACCGACGGGACGCGGAACTCGCGGGACACGATCGAGCTGTGCGAGAGCATCGACCCGATGTCGGTGACGACCGCGCCCGCGATGGCGAACAGCGGCGTCCACGAGGCGTCGGTGAACCGGGTCACCAGGACCTCGCCGACCTGGAACTCGTCGGCCTGCCAGACCAGGTCCTCGATGATGCGGGCCCGCCCGACGACGCGGCCGGGGCTCGCGCCGAGCCCCTCCAGCCGGACCCCGTCCGGCGCGGGCCGGACCGCCTTCGTGACGTCCCACTCGCCGACGAGGCTGAGCGGCGGCTCGGGCAGCCGGGCGTACGCCTGGAACGTGCGCCGGGCCTCCTCCAGCTTCGCGCGGGAGAACACCTCCCGGGCGTCCCCGCCGCCGGCCAGGTACTCCTGGACGTCGGCGAAGTCCAGGTCGGCGACCTCGTCCAGCGACCGCAGGACCCCCGCGGCGACGAGCCGGCGGCCGACCTCGTAGACGACGCACCGCACCAGCCAGATCGAGGTGATCATGGACATCCGGGTGGTCTCGCGGAGCCGGCTGCACGTCTCGTACAGCTCGGTGACCTTCTCGATCGCGCGCCGCTTCGGCAGCGGCAGCCGGGCGAGCGCCTCCGCCGCCGCGTCCTCCGCGGGGTCGGGGTCCCGGTCGAGGACGTCGTCGATGGAGAAGCCCTCGTCGGCGTACCGCCGGATCATCTGGAAGACGTAGGACGGGTCGTCGATCCAGCGCGGGTGGGTGAGCTCCATCTCCTGCCGGCCGCGGGTGCCGTTCTCGCGCAGGAACGGGACCATGTGGCGGTCCCAGAAGGCGCGGCCCGCCTCGTCCGCGCGGAGCAGGGCGGGCACGTCGGCCGCGGCCCCGGCGCGGATGATCTCCATCACGCGGGGGTCGCGCCGGGCGACCTGCGCCAGAGCCCAGATCTCGCGGGCCGACTCGACCGTCCGCAGGCTCGACATGTCGCTCTTGACGCGGTTGCGCAGGCCGGCGCCGGCCTGGCCGAGCCACGCCCCGCTGAGCGCTTCGAGCACGCCGTAGAAGCCGAACGCGTTCATGTAGTACGGCATGTAGCCGACGTGCATGTCGTGGAAGTAGGCCAGCCGCCGCTTCAGCTCGGCGTTCAGCTCGGGGCGGTCGAGCCTGGCCAGGTCGATGCCCTGGGCGCGGTCGAACTCGTAGAACCGCGAGCGGACCATCCGCCGGGCGCGCTTCTTCATGTTCCGCAGCTCGGAGATGGAGCTCTTCAGCCAGAACGCGGCGGAGAGCAGTTCCTCGCCGCCGCCCGGCCAGGTGCCGAACGGGTTGGAGTAGGTGTCGAGGTCCACCTCCTCGCTGACGAAGCGGCTCGTGAAGCGGCTCTGGTCCCGGGTGGGGAGGCACTGGCCCAGCATGTAGGCCGTGTAGGAGATGTTGAGGTAGACGTGCCCTTGCAGGTAGCCCATGTGCACGGACATGTCGCCGGGGTCGCGGACACCGGTCGACACGGCGCAGCCGCGGTGCACGTTGTGCTGGTAGTACTGCGCGAACGACTGGCCGAGCGGCGACATGATCCCGGTGAAGATCTCGCCGATGTCCATGCGCGACCAGAGCGTCCCCTTCTGGACGGCCTCGGGCTGCGGGTGCAGGTACGGGCTCGTCCGCCGGTCGGGAACGGGCGTCGTCGTGATCGGGCGGGCCTGGAGCAGGTACGGCACGCCGTCCCGCACGGCCCACTCGATGTCCTGTTCGGCGCCGTAGTGGTCGCGGACGCGGACCGCCAGCCCCGCCAGCTCGGCCAGCTCGCCGGGCTTCAGGCAGGGCGTGTTGCGCGCGGCGGCGTCCACCTTGACGAGCCCGACCGTGCCGGGCTCGACCGGCGCGCACTTGGTGACCTTGTACCGGATCTTCCGGTCGACGACCCGCGGGCCGTCCGGGTCGACGAGGAAGAAGTCGGAGGTGACCTTGCCCGCGACGAGCCCCTCGCCGAGGCCCCAGCAGGCCTCGACGACGAACCGGTCGGTGCGCCCGCTGACGGGGTCGCGGGTGAACAGGACGCCGCCGGTGTCGGCGTGCACCATCTGCTGGACGACCACGGCGATCGACCCGGCGTCGGACGCGTCCCGGTAGGCGGCGGCGCGGTCGGTCCACAGCGACGCCCAGCAGACCTTGACGGCGTCGAGGAGCGCGCTGTCCCCGGCGGTGTCGAGGACGGTGTCGTGCTGGCCCGCGAAGGAGTGGGACGCGGAGTCCTCGGCGGACGCCGACGAGCGGACCGCGACGCGCGGCCTGCCGAGCTCCCCGTACGCCTCCAGGACGGCCGCCGCGATGCCGTCGGGGACGTCCGCCGCGAGGACCCGTTCCCGCAGCTTGGCGGGCTCGGTGCCGGCGATGCCGGCGTCCAGGCCCGTCTCCCGGACGAACCGGTCGAACAGCGCGGTCGTCAGGCAGAACGCGGGCGGCACGGGCAGGCCCGCGCGGAGCATCCCGTCCAGTCGGGCCGCCTTGCCGCCGAGCAGCGCGGGGTCGGGGACCTCGCCCGCGCCGAGCACGACGATCTCGTCGCCCGGGGCGGCGGCGGGCTTCGCGGGCTTGGCGCGCCCGCCTCCCCCGGTCGTCTTCGCCGCGCGCTTGGCGGAGGTCGGGGTCGTCATGCGATCAGCTCCTCGGCGTCGGTGCGGTGGTTCGGGTCGCGGTTGGTGCCGGTGAACGCGCGGAACTGCTCGCCGGGGATGAGGCGGCGTTCGCGGACGCCGGTGAAGCCCGCGCTCTCCAGCTGCGCGGCGAGGTCGGCGGCGTGCGGCAGCGGGCCGCCGAAGTCGGCGCACTCGAACCACAGGTCGAGGACCTCCATGCCGACGCCGCCGCCCCGGCACGGGGTGGTGAGCAGCAGCCGGCCGCCCGGGGCCAGCAGGGAGCGCACCTTCTCCAGCACCTTCACCCGCTCGCCCTCGGGGAAGTAGTAGATGTTGTTGTGCATGGTGACCAGGTCGAACACCGGCTCCGTGTCGAGGTCGCGGACGTCGGCGCGGCGGACGTCCACCCGGTCGGCGAGGCCCCACCCGGCCATGTTCACGGTGGCGGCGGCGGCCACGTCGTCCTGCAGGTCGATCGCCAGCGCGGTCAGCCGCGGGTTCAGCGAGGCGGCGTGCCGGACGTAGACGCCGCTGCCGCAGCCGATCTCCAGCAGCCGGCACGGGCGGGTCCGCGGCACGGCGAGGCCGACGGCCTCCTCCACGAACGGCTGGACGACGCGGGTCGAGCGGGCGATGACCTCGCCGTCCTGGTCCCGGAGGGTCAGCCGCCGCCCGCCGCGGGCCATGGCCGGGGCGTCCAGCAGGACGGGCAGGTGGAACCGCGCGACCTCCTCCAGCGCGGCGGCGACGCTGTCGTTGCGCGCCTTGCCGAGCGCCTTGGCGGCCCGGCCGCGCAGCTGGTAGCAGCCGTCGTCGAACTTCAGCTCGCCGAGCCGGACCCCGATCTCCAGCCAGGCCCGCAGGACGTGCCGGTCCTCGCGGACGCCGAGGGCCGCGGCGAGCGTGTCCAGATCGCAGGGCCGGACGGCGAGCCGCCGCAGCACCCCGTTGCCGGAGGCCGCCGCCAGGAACGACGCCCGGTACGCGGGGGTGACGAGCCTCCGGCTCAGCGACAGCAGCAGCGGAACCTGACGGCCGCCGGCCAGCTTGGCCAGGGTCGCGACTTTCATGTCACAGTCCTCCGGGTTCGGTGGTGGAGACCGGCGGCCGGCGGCGGGCGTGCCGGCCGAGCTCACGGCGGAGCTCGTGCAGCAGCGCCGGCCGGTCCGGCCCGGTCAGGTAGAAGTGGCCGCCCGGCAGGTGCCGGCGCAGCGTCGAGCCGTAGGTGTACTCGCGCCACTCGTCCACCTGGCCGGGCGGCGCGATCGGGTCGCCGGCCGCCGAGAACGCCGTGATCGGGCAGGCCAGCGGGCGGCGCGGCGCCCACCGGTAGCGCTCGCACGCGGTGAGGTCGGCGCGCAGCACCGGCATCCGGCGGGCGAACGCGGCGCCGCCGCCCCGGGGGTCGACGCCCGCGCCGGCGAGCCCGCCGAGGTCGCGGACCATGGCGAGCAGGGCGTCGTCGGTGAGCTCCGCGCCGATCCGGGCGCCGTAGAAGTGCGGCGCCCGGCTGCCGGACACGAACAGGTGGACCGGTTCCCCGGCGCCGCGGTCCCGCAGCTCGCACGCCACCTCGTAGGCGAGCAGCGCGCCCATGCTGTGGCCGAACAGCGCGAACGCGTCCGCGAGGCCCTGGCCGATGAGGGCCGCCGCGATGTCGGCGGCCATCGGCGCCATCTCGCGGCGCGGCGGCTCCCCGAGCCGGAAGCTCCGTCCGGGCAGCAGCACGGGGACGACCTGGACGCGGCCGCCCACGTGCTCGTGCCAGTCCCGGTAGACCGAGGGCGTCCCGCCCGCGTGCGGGAAGCAGACGAGGCGGACGTCCGCGGCGGGGTCGGGCGCCACGCCCGGGAACCACGGCGCGCCCGCCCTGCGGGCGGCCGGCGTGCCCATCGCTGTGCCGGTCGCTGTGCCGGTCGCTGTGCCGGTCGCCATGTCAGCCACCGAGGTGCTCGCGGCCTTCGGGGGACTCCAGCCATTCGATCGTCCGGGCCATGCCCTCCTCGAAGGCGACCTCGCCCTTGAAGCCGAAGTCCTCGCGGGCCCGGTCGATCGGGAAGGACTGGTCGCGTTCCAGCAGGTGCACGGCGTGCCGGGTGAGCACGGGGCGGGACTTCAGGCGCAGCGTCCCGTACACCTTCTCCGCCGCGCCCGCGACGCCGGCGGCCAGCGGGCGGGGCAGGCTCACCGAGGGCGGCCGGACGCCCAGCCCGGCGGCGAGCGCCTCGATGTACTCCCGCCAGGTGACCGTCTCCGGGTCGCGCAGGTTGTAGGCCTTCCCGGCGGCGGCGTCCGACCCGCAGGCGGCGATCATGCCGTCCACGGCGTTGCCGACGTAGAGGAGCCCGGCCGGGGCCGTGCCCTTGCGGACGTAGACCATCTGCCGGCTCTTCAGCAGGTTCGCGATCTCGATGACGAAGTCCTTGCTGCGCGGCCCGTACACCGAGACCGGCCGGATGACCGTGAGCGGCAGGCCCGCCTTCTCCGCGGCCCGCGTCACCGCCTTCTCGCCGAGGACCTTGCTGCGGTTGTAGGGCAGGCCGATGTCCTTCGGCTCGGTGCGCTCGTCGCACGGCCGGACCGGGTACCCGTACACGTCGGTGGTGCTGAGGTGCACGAACCGCTCGACGGTGCCCGCGTGGTGCGCGGCGTCGACCAGGTTGCGGCAGCCGGTGACGTTGGCCTGCTCGAACTCCTCCCACGGCCCCCAGTCGGCGGACTTGCCCGCGCAGTTGTAGACGTGCCGGACGCCGGAGGTGGCGCGCAGCAGCGCGTCGAGGTCGGTCAGCGACCCCACCTCGACCTCGACGGGCAGGTCCGCGAACGCGGAGCGGTCGCTCCCCTCCCGGACCAGGACGCGGACGCGGTGCCCGATCTCGGTCAGCCGCCGGGTCAGGTGGCCGCCGATGAACCCGGACGCGCCGGTGACGAGCACGTCGGCGCTTCCCGTCCCGGCCCTGTCCTCCACGCGCGGCGACGTGCGGTGGCGCGGCGTGTGCGACGGCTCGTACGGCGTCTTCTCGGATTGCGAGGTCGGATCCATGGCGTCCACCAGAAGGTCGAGGGAGCGGTCGAGGTCGGCTTCGCGATGGTCGGCGTTGACGAAGAACCTGAGCCGGCACTTGTCGCGCGGCACGGCCGGGTAGCCGATCGGCATCACGTTCACGCCGCGGTCGAGCAGCGTGCTGGAGATCTCCATGGCCCGGCCCCAGTCGCCGACGATGATGGGGATGACGGCCGTCTCGCGCGAGACGCCGGTGTCGAGGCCGCGGGCGCGGGCCGCGCTCCGGAAGTGCTCCGCCAGCTCGCGCAGCCGCGCGACCCGCTCGGGCTCGTCCCGGATGACGCGGAACGCCTCCAGCGCGGCGGCGGCGTTGGCCGGGGAGATCCCGGTGCTGAAGATGTAGAGCGGCGTCGTGTACTTCATGAACTGGATGAGCGGGCGGCGCGCCGCGATGTAGCCGCCGAGGCTGCCGACGGCCTTGCTGAGCGTCCCCATCCAGAGGTCGACGTCGCCCGGGTCCACCCCGAAGTGCTCGCCGATGCCGCGTCCCGTCCGGCCGAGGACGCCGAGCGAGTGCGCCTCGTCGATCATCAGCATCGCGTCGTGGCGCTTCTTGACCTCGATGAAGCGGGGCAGGTCGGGGAGGTCGCCGTCCTGGCTGTAGGCGCCCTCGATGACGACGACGGCGCGCCGGTACCGGCCGCGCATCGCGCCGAGGACGCGGTCGAGGGCCTGCCAGTCGTTGTGCGGGAACGGCCGGCGGCGCGCGCCCGACAGGATGGTGCCGCGGACGGTGCTGTCGTGGATCCACTCGTCGTGCAGGACGAGATCCTCGGGTCCGAAGAGGTGCCCGACGGTCGCGACGTTGGTGGCGTGCCCGCCGGCGAACACGATCGCGGCCTCGGTGCCGAGGAACCCGGCGATCTCCGCTTCCAGCTCGTGGTGCAGCGGCGTCTCCCCGCACAGCAGCGGGGTCGCCGAGCTGGACGTCCCGTAGCGGTCGATGGCGGCCTTCGCCGCCGCGCGCAGCCGGGGGTGGGACGACAGCGCGAGGTAGTTGAACGCCGAGAAGTTGACCATCCGGCGGCCGTGCATCTGGATCAGGCCGGAGTTGAACCCGTCGTGGACGCGCTCGTAGGCGTTCGGGCCGCTCGACTCGATCAGCCGGAGCCGCTCCAGCATCTCGGCGTACTCTTCCCACTCCTCGAACCGCCGCTGGACCACGACCGGCCGTGGCTCCTCCGGTGCTGGAGCAGGTGCCGGAGCAGGGGGCGGGGCGGGTGCCGGTGCGGGGGCGGCGGGCGGTGCCTGGACGGCGGGCTCGTAGGCGGGAGCCACCGGCGCCGCATCGGAGACCCCGAGGGCGTCGAGGAGCTGGGCGACGGTGAAGTCCTCGGGCAGGGTGTGGCGGAGTTCCGCGACCCGGCCGGGGTACATCGGGGCGAGGTGGCGTTCCAGCTCGCCCTTCATGAGCGAGTCGAGCCCCAGCTCGCTGCCGACGTGGGCGTGGGGCGGGATCTGGTCGGCGGGGAAGCCGGAGACCCGGGCGACGCAGGCGAGTACCCTGCCGGCCTCGGCGCCGCGCGCCGCCGCCCCCTCCGTCCGGCCGGCGTGCCCGTATCCGTTGCCGTTCACTTCGCTCTCCCTTCGCTGCTCGCCCCGAGGCGTTCCGAGCCAGTAGGGGCTGCGTTCGAACACCGCGTGGGGCACCGGGACCCGGCGCCGCGGGCGCCCGGCGTCGAGGCCGGCCCACCGGACGCCGCCGCCCGCGCAGTACCAGCGGCCCGCCGACCGCAGGAACGTCTGCCAGTCGTCTCCTCCGCGGCGCAGGGACGGCAGCGACAGCACGGTTCCGGCGTCGTCCGCGAGCCCGGTGCGCACCAGGCCGAGGAGGGTGGGGTGCGGCCCCGCCTCCACGAACGCGTCGCAGCCGAGACGCCGCAGGGCGCCGGCACCGTCGGCGAAGCGGACCGTGCCGAGCAGGTGGCCGGCCCAGTAGCCGGCGTCGGGACGGCCCATGGCCTCGCCGGTGCGGTCGGAGATCCACGGGATGTCCGGCTCGCGGGCCGCGACCGCGCGGGCTGCCTCCCGCAGCGGCCCGGCGGCGCCGTCCATCAGCGGCGAGTGGAAGGCGTGCGAGACGGCGAGGCGCCGGACGGCGACGCCCTTCGCCTGGAGGTCGTCGGCGAGCCGCCCGATCTCCTCCTCCGGGCCGGACAGGACGAGGTGGCCGGGCGCGTTGACGGCGGCGACCGCGACCGCCGGGTTCGCGGCGGCGGCCGACTCGATCGCCGCCGCGTCCCCGGCGCAGGCGATCATCGCGCCGGAGCCGGGCAGCTCGTCCATGAGGCGGCCGCGGGTCGCGGCGAGGGTGAGCGCGTCCTCCAGGGTCAGCGCGCCCGCGACGCACGCCGCCGCGAACGCGCCGACGCTGTGACCGAGCACGGCCGCGGGCCGGACGCCGGCCGACTCCCACAGCCGCGCGAGCGCGACCTCGACGGCGACCAGGGCCGGCTGGCAGTACCGGGTGGCCTTCAGCCGGGCCGGGTCGTCCTCGGTGAAGACGAGATCGCGGAGCGAACCGCCGATCAGCGGGCGCAGCACCTCGTCGGCCCGGTCGACGACCTCCGCGAACACCGGGCTGGACTCGTAGAGCCCGCGTCCCATGCCCGGGTACTGCGTGCCCTGGCCGCTGAAGAGGAACGCCGCGCGCGGACCGCGCCCGGTGGGCTCGCCCCGCAGCACGCCCGCGGACGCCTCGCCGGACGCCAGCGCCGTGAGGGCCTCGTCCAGCTCGGTCATCGACCGCGCGGTGATGACGGCGCGGTGCCCGAGCGCAGCACGGCCGGTGTTCGCCGCGTGGCACAGGTCGGCGAGCTCCACGTCCGGCCGGGCCGCGATGTGCGCCCGGTACCGCCGGGCGAGGGTCGCGAGCGCGGTCGGCGTGTGCGCCGACAGGCAGAGGGCCTGGACCGGCCGTTCGGGCCCCGGCCGCTCGGAAAGACGCGCCTCGTCCGCGCGTCCGACGATCACATGCGCGTTGGCGCCGCCGAACCCGAACGAGCTGACGGCGACCTGGGACGGCGGGACGCGGGTCCGCCCGGCCGGCTCGGTCAGCACGGTGAGGCCGGAGCCCTCCCAGGTCAGGTGGCGGTTCGGCGTGGTGAAGTGCAATTGCGGGGGCAGTTCCCCGTGCCAGACGGCCAGCGCGGACTTGATCAGCCCGGCGATGCCGGCCGCCGCCTCCAGGTGCCCGATGTTGGCCTTGACGGAGCCGACCGGGCACGGCGCCTCCGCGGCACGGCCCGCGCCGTACACGGCGGCGAGCGCCTCCCATTCGACCGGGTCGCCGAGGGCGGTGCCGGTGCCGTGCGCCTCGACGTAGTCGATCCCGCGGCCGTCGGTGCCCGCCTCGGCGAGCGCCCGCTCGATCACCGCGCGCTGCGCCGATCCCTTCGGCGCGGTGAGGCCGTTGGCGCGGCCCCCGTGCCCGACCGCGGCACCGGTGATCGTCGCGTAGATCCGGTCGCCGTCGGCCAGGGCCCGGGACAGCGGCTTCAGGCACACCAGCCCGGCGCCCTCGCCGCGCACGTACCCGCCGGCGGCGTCGTCGAAGGTGCGGCACGCCCCGTCCGGCGACAGCATCCCGCCGCGCGCGAACGCGACGGACAGCGCCGGGTTGATCAGCAGGTTGACGCCGCCCGCGAGCGCCATGCCGCACTCGCCGGCGCGCAGGCTCCGGCAGGCGGCGTGCACCGCGACGAGCGAGGACGAGCAGGCGGTGTCGATCGCCAGGCTCGGCCCGCGCAGGTCGAAGTGGTACGACAGCCGGTTCGCCGCGATGGAGTGCGCGGTGCCGGTCGCCGCGTACACGTCGACGGACGCGGGGTCGGTCAGCTGGAGGTCGCCGTAGTCGTGGCTGCTGATGCCGACGAACACGCCGGTGTCGCCGCCCGCCACGCCGTCCGGGGCGATGCCCGCGTCCTCGAAGGCCTCCCAGGCGACCTCCAGGAGGAGGCGCTGCTGGGGGTCCATGCGCTCGGCCTCGCGCGCGGAGATCCCGAAGAAGCGGGCGTCGAACCGGTCGATCTGGTCGAGGAACCCGCCCCTGGCCGGCGCGTCGACCCCGGCGGCGTCCCAGCGGCCGGCGGGGACTCCGGCGACGGCGTCCCGGCCGTCGAGGAGCAGCCGCCAGTACTCGTCGGGTCCGGGCGCGCCCGGAAAGCGGCAGCCGATCCCGACGACCGCAACCGGTTCCGCGGATCCCGGCCGGCCACTCCGCGGGACGGGACGCGCGCCGGCCTCGGGATCGGGTCCGGTGCCGAAGAGGTCCGCCACGTCGCGGATGGTGGGGCGCTCGAAGACGGTGCTCGGCGCGAGGTCGCGGCCGAGCCAGGCTCCGAGCTCCTCGACGATGGCGACCGCCGCCCTGGACGCGAGACCGAGCGCCGCGAACGGGACGGTCGTGCCGATCGTCCGCGCGGGCAGCCCGAGCCGGGCGGCGACCTTCTCCACCAGCCACGCCTCGATGTCGGCCGCGCTGCGGCCGGACGACCCGGGCACCGGACGCCCGGCGGGCGCGTGGTCCTCGTCCGCGCCGAGGAGTCTCAGCAGCGCGGGCACGGTGGGATCCGCGAGCAGTTCGCCCATGGGCACGCGCCGGCCGAGGTCGCGTTCCAGCCGGTCCGCGAGATCCAGCAGGCCGGTGTAGTCCAGGCCGAGGTCGGCGAGCGAGCACCCCTCGACGTCCGTCCGGCCGGTCGCGGACGCGATGAGGCCGAGGATCTCCGTCCGGTCCGGCGCCGCGGCCGTGCCCGCGCCGGAGCCGGACTCGCGGACCACGCTCGCCGCGACGACCGGCAGGGCGAGGGACAGGAACGCCCGCCGGGTGCCCTGCCGCTGGATCTTGCCGCTGGTCGTCTTGCCCACGGACGCCCGCTTCACCAGGACGATCGCGTGCGGGGAGACGTCGTGGTCGCGGGCCACGGCGGCGCGGAGCCGGGCGAGCAGCTCGCCGGTGTCGCCGGCGCGGTGCCCGTCCACCTCGACGACGACGATCATCTCCTCGGCGCCGTCCACGTCGACGCCGAACGCGGCGCCGCAGCCCGCGCGGACCGCGCCGTCCTCGCGCTCCACTGTCAGCTCGACGTCCTGCGGGTGGTGGTTGCGGCCCTGGACGATCACGACGTCCTTCAGCCGCCCGACGACGTGCAGCTCGCCGTCCCGCTCGAAGCCGAGGTCGCCGGTGCGCAGGTGCGCGGTGCCGTCCCCGCCGTCGATCCGGGCCTGGAACGTCTCGCGCGTCGCGGCCGAGTCGCGCCAGTACCCGCGGGCGACGCCGGGCCCGCTCACCCAGATCTCGCCGACCCGCCCCGCGGGGAGGCGCCGCCGGGTCTCCGGGTCGACGATCGCGACGCCGACGCGGTCGGCGGCGGGACCGCAGCCGACGCTGCGGACGGAGCGGCGGCCCTCCACCGCGGGTTCGGCGCGGCCGTTCTCCAGCGCCTCGGCATCGAGCGTCCCGACCCGCGGTTCCCGCCCGGCGGCGGCCCCGCTGACCAGCAGGGTCGCCTCCGCCAGCCCGTAGCAGGGCAGCAGCGCCCGCCGGTCGAAGCCGCAGGGCCCGAACCGTTCGGCGAACCGGTCCAGCGTGCCGGCGCGCACCGGCTCGGCGCCGTTGAGCGCGAGCCGCCAGGAGCGCAGGTCGAGCCCGGCCGCCTGCTCGGCGGAGATCCTCTGCAGGCAGTAGTCGAAGCCGAAGTTCGGGGAGATCGCGGTCGTGGCGCGGGTCTCGGAGATCGTCTCCAGCCACAGCAGCGGACGCTGGATGAACGTCCTCGGCGCCATGAGGTGCGCCGGGACGCCCCCGTACAGCGGCGTCAGGAGGCCGCCGATCAGGCCCATGTCGTGGTACGGCGGGAGCCAGGACACCAGGACGGAGTCGCGGTCGTGCTCCATCATCAGGTGGATCGCGCGGAGGTTGGCGACCAGGTTCTCGTTGCTGACCATGACGCCCTTCGGCGTCGCGGTGGACCCGGAGGTGTACTGCAGGAACGCCAGCGACCCCGGGCTCACGCCTGGATCGGCGTAGGCGGCCGCGTCGTCCGGGCCGCAGTCGGTGCTCGCCAGCCAGCGGATCCCGGCCGTGCCGAGCTCGCCGCGGCTCCCGTCCCCGGTCTCCAGGGAGCGCTTCTGCTCCTCGTCCACGAGCGCCCATTCCGCCCGCGCGTTCCGCGCGATGGCGGCGAGCCGCGCCAGGGTCTGGCCCGTCCGCCCGGTGTCCGGCGGGTAGGCGGGGACCGCGATCGCGCCCGCGTACAGGCAGCCGAGGAACCCGGCGACGTACTCCAGACCGGGGGGCAGGAGGAGCAGGACGGGCCGGTTCCGCAGCCCTTCCCGCTGGAGCCGTCCGGCGACGGCGCGGGCGCGCAGGTCCAGGTCCCGGTAGGTCCAGGACTCGCTCTCCCCGCCCGTCCCGGTCAGGAACCGGTACGCGAGCCGGTCCGGCGTCCGCCGGACGTGGTGCCGCAGGATCCCCGCGACCGTCTCCGGTTCGGGGCCGTTCCAGTGGCCGTCGATCAGGTGCGTGCGCGTCATCGTTCCACCGCTCATGACGGGAGGGGCGCCGGGGCGGCCGGGCGGTCCGCCGCGCCGCCGCGGAGCCGGCCGAGGTCGACCTTGCCGTTGGAGTTGCGCGGCAGCGCCGCGAGGCGGGTCGCCGCGTGCGGGACCATGTACTTGGGCAGGTGCTCCGCGCAGTGCCGCTTGATCTCGATGAGGCCGGGCGCCTCGGCGCCGTCGCGGACCGCGTAGAAGAGGGCGAGGCGGGCGTCGGTGCCCTCGCCGGTGACGAGGACCGCGGCCTCGGCGACAGCTGGATGCCGCAGCACCACGGCCTCGATCTCCCCGAGCTCGATGCGGTAGCCGGACACCTTCACCATGCGGTCCTTGCGGCCCCGGTAGACGAGCGGCCCGTCCTTGTCCCGGCTCACCAGGTCGCCGGTGGGATGCCGGTGACGGCGGTGCAGCTCGGCGGGCGGCTCGGAGTCGCGGCCCCAGTAGCCGGGGGTGACGCAGTCGCCCTCGACGACCAGCTCGCCGAGCGCGTCCGGGCCGTCCAGCGGGCGGTCGTGCTCGTCCACGACGATGAGCCGCGCGTTCCCGACCGGCAGCCCGATGGGCGCCGGCTCGTCCCGGTCCAGGTCCTCGGGACGGACCCGGTGGTAGGTGCAGACGTTGGTCTCCGTCGGCCCGTACAGGTTGTACAGGGCGGTTCCGCGCGGCAGCCGGGCGCTCAGCTCCCGCAGCCGCGGCATCGGGTAGACCTCGCCGGCGAACAGCACGTAGCGCAGGCTCCGGACGGTCTCGTCCGTCAGAGCCCCCGAGACGGTCAGCAGGGTGAGGATGGACGGCACCGAGTACCAGACCGTGACGCCGTGCTCGCGGATGCCGGCCGCCAGCGCGGCGACGTCCCGGGCCTGCGCGTCCTCGACGATCCACACGGCGGCGCCGACCGACAGCGCCACGAACAGGTCGAAGGTGCTGAGGTCGAAGTTGAACGACGCGTGGTTGGCGAACACGTCGTCCGCGCCGACGTCCAGCTCGCGGCGCGACCAGCCGGTGAACGCCGTCAGGTTGCGGTGCGAGATCTTCACGCCCTTGGGCGCCCCGGTGGAGCCCGACGTGTAGAGGATCGCGGCGAGGTCGCCGGTCGTCACCCGCGGCGGTCCGGCCTTCCCGGCGCCGTCCAGGAACGCGCCCCACTCGACGACCAGGCCACCCGCCGCGGTGCCGCCCGCCACGACGATCGCCTTGACGGACGGCGGCGGCTCCGCGCCGGACAGCAGCGCGAGGTGGCGGGCGTCCGTGAACAGCACGACCGGTTCCGAGTCCCGCAGGATCGTGTCCGCCCGTGCCGCGGGCTGGCCGCCGTCGATCGGCACGTAGGCGCACCCGGCGCGCAGGGCGGCGAGGATGGCCTCGGCGTACTCCGGCCCCTTGTCCATCCAGACGGCGACGCGGTCGCCGAGGCGGGCGCCGAGCCCGAGAATCCCGGCGGACGCCCGCTCCACGGTCGCGGCCAGCTCCCGGTAGGAGACGGTCCGCCGCCCGAGGAGGGCCGGGCGGGCCGCGTGCTCCGCCGACTCCACGTCAGGGAGCCCGGCGAGGCCCTCGTCCAGGATGCCGAGCCGCCGCGCGCTCACCGGTCCGCCCCCCGCGGCAGGACGCCGGTCTCGCGCGCCGCGTCGACGAAGATCTGCGCGGCGAGGGCCAGGTCCTCGGGCGTGTGCTCGGAGGTGACGCTCACCCGCAGCCGGGCGTCGCCGAGCGGCACCCCGGGGAACACGACCGTCTGGCAGAACAGGCCGCGGGCGCGCACCGCCCGGCCCATCTCCATCGCCCGGCGCTCGTCCCCGACGACGATCGGCAGGATCGCGCTCTGCGTGTTCTCCAGGTCGAACCCGGCGTCGATGAGGTCGGTGCGCAGCCGGCGGATGTTCGCCCAGAGGGCGGTGAGCCGCTCCGGCTCCTCCTCCATGACGTCGATCGCCGCGATCAGCCCCGCCGCGACCCCGGCCGGGATCGTCGCCGCGAACACGTACGAGTTGGAGTAGAAGCGGAGGTACTCGATGACCTCCTCGTCGCCGGCGACGAACCCGCCCATGCCGGCGAGGGTCTTGCTCATGGTGCCGAGCTCCAGGTCGACCTCTCCCTTGAGGCCGAAGTGCTCGGCGGTGCCGGAGCCGCGCTCGCCGAGCACGCCGGTCGAGTGCGCGTCGTCCACCATGACCCGGGCCCCGTACCGGCGCGCCAGCCGGACGATCTCCGGCAGGTCGCACACGTCCCCGTGCATGCTGAACACGCCGTCGGTGACGATGAGCTTGCCGCGCACCTGGTCCCGGCACCGCTCCAGCACCCGCTCCAGGGCCCGCATGTCGTTGTGCCCGTAGATCTTGCGGACGCCGCCGGACAGCTTGCAGCCGTCCACGATGCTCATGTGGTTGAGCTTGTCGACGATCACCGCGTCGTGGCTCTTGACCAGCGCGGACACCGCGCCCAGGTTGGCCGGGTAGCCGCCCGGGTAGACGATGCAGGCGGGCCGGCCCTTGAACGCGGCGAGCCGGCGCTCCAGCTCCTTGTGGAGGTGGTTGGTGCCGCCGATGATGCGGCAGCCGGTGTTGGTGGCCCCGTAGGTCCGCGTCGCCTCGCAGACCGCGTCGATGACCCGCGGGTGGTTGGCGAGCCCGAGGTAGTTGTTCGAGGCGAACATGAGGAACTCGCGGGTGCGGCCCGTCAGCTCGTCGTGGATCCGCGCCCGGTTCGGGCACCGCGACCGCAGGGGCATCCCGTACCAGTACAGGTGCTCGGCCTCGCGCCCGCGCAGGTAGGAGGCGAACCCGCGGGCCTTCGCGAACAGGTCGGGGTCGCGGTCGTCCATGAAGTCGCGCATGGACCGGTCGTCCCACGTCGCGCTCGGGGCCGGCCGGACGGGGTCCAGCTCGCCGACCGCGAGCTCGCGCGGGCCGGGGTCGTCGGGAACCGGGGCCGCCTCCGCGGGCTCCGGGCGGGACGCGTCCCCGGCCGCGCGGTCGCGCAGCTCGGCGATGAGGGCGCGCAGGTTCGGCACCGTGAGCTCCGGCGCCGGGCCGGGGAGCCCGAGCTCCTCGGTGGCGTCGGCGATGATCGAGGCGAGCACCACCGAGTCGATGCCGAGCTCGGCCTCCAGCTCGGCGTCGAGGTCGAGCTGGTCGCGCCGGTAGTGGGTGTGCCGCATGGCCGCCGTCATGACCGCCTCGGCGAGCCGCGCGCCGTCCGGCGCGGCCTGGACGGTGCCGGCCTGGACGGGGGTGGCCGGGACGGGGGTGGCCGTGGCGGGGACGGACGCGGCGAGCGAGCGCTCCACCGCGTCGATCAGGTCCTGCGGCGTGGCCGCCTCGCGGGGCAGCCGCACGTCCGGGCCGAAGCGGTCCCGCACGTCGCCGAGGATCGCGTCCAGCACGGCCGCGTCGACGCCGAGCTCGCCCTCGAGGTGGCTCTCGGGCCGCAGCTGCGAGACGTCGTAGAGGGTGTTCGAGGCGATGATCTCCAGCACCTGCCGGCCGGCCGGGGCGCTGTGGGCCAGGTCGGTCATCGGACGCTCTTCTCCTCCTCGTCCAGGCGGCCGACCAGCGCGGCGATCGCGCCGACCGACCCGAAGTTCGCGGGCGTGATCTCCTGGAGCGGGACGGTGACGCCGAACTCGGCCTGCAGCGCGTGCACCAGGTCGAAGATCGCCGCCGAGTCGATGATGTTCAGGTCGAGGATCGGCGTGTCGGCGCGGAGCCCGCCGGCGTCCCCGCCCATCCAGGCGTCGGCGATGTATCCGATGAGGAAGTCCGCCGTGGTCACGGCGAGGCCGCCGTCGTGATCTGCCGCTCGATCAGCTCGGCCGCGCGGCCGATCGTGTCCGAGGGCGACACCAGGTCCTCGCCGATCTCGGCGCCGAACTCGGTCTGGGCGACCAGCAGCAGTTCCACCAGGAACAGCGAGTCGACCTCCAGTTCCTGGAAGACGACGTCCGGTCCCACGGCCGTCCGGTCGACCTCGAAGCGGTCCACCAGCAGATCGACCAATCGGTCGTACACGTCACTCACGACTTCCCCCTATGCCGTGTGAACGGCGTTGGAGATCAGCGGACGGTCCCGACTGTCGTGCATTGCGCTGACGGCCGCGCTGACGAACCACTGACCGGGCCTTGATGGCGACGACCACCTGGTCAGCCGCCCTTTGGCAGCGACTGACTTCTCGTCCGGGGCGCGCCGGCCCGGCAATTGCCCCGACCAATTGACAAGGAATCCATTAGCGGCGGCGCGGTCCGGCCGCCGGCGATCCGTGGAAGCACGGAACGGGCGGGTGCGAACCCCCGGTTTTGGGCCCGCCCGCCCCGCCTCGGCCACCAGGGAAGCGCATGCGCCCTGTTCAGCGGGATGAATTCATGATCGTTCACGTTTTCTTCGGCGGCCTTCGGGTTGCCACGGAAGGGCCCAAGGATAAAGACGTGACAAATAGGCCCCAGAGCCCACCGCCATAGGCCCGATACGTTGTCATAATGAAGCGTTCGCCATCATCGGGGTACGATTGGTAAGTGACCATATTCGGAGAGTGAACACCCGTAGAGCGGATGAATCTTCAACCACCGACACCTTCGCTCCCCGCCCCCTCCGGTGGCCGGAGCCCGATTCTCGAAGCACGACCGGGGGTCAGGAATCCACATGCAGTGTTCCGCCGGCAGCACACCAGCACGACGTGGCGAGAAGGTCCGATGGGATTAAAGCAAAGGCTGCTCCTCTGCTGCGATAAGCCGCTCTTCGCCGACGGCTTCTCCGCGCTTCTGGAAAACGAGCCGGAGATCGAGATCATCGGACACACCACCGGCGACCTGGTCCTGCGGGACGCCGCCGAGAACTGCCCCGACATCACGCTCGTCGTCGCTCCCGCATTGACCCTCGTGACCCATCAGCGTGAACTCGCGGAATTGGCCGGCATCTCCAAGGTCATCCTCATCGCCAAAGCGGAGAACGTGCACCGGTCGGTCGAGGCGATCGGGCTCGGCGTCTCCGCCGTGCTCTCCCTGGACACCTCGTCGGACCAGCTGATCCAGGCTTTGCGCCTGGTCATGGCCGGGGAGACGCTGCTCATCCCGGAGAGCGCCCGGCACGCCCTGTGCCCGCGCCCCGAGGCCGCCCCCAAGGAGTCCGGACACTCGCTGAGCGCCAACCTCACCGGCCGCGAGAAGGAAGTGCTCCTGCTGCTCGGCCGCGGCGCGTCCAACGTCGAGATCGCGCGGGAGCTTTCCATCTCCATCACGACCGTGCGCACCCATGTGCACAACGTCCTGAAGAAACTGGACGTCGGAACACGCGGGCAGGCGGTCGCGGTCGCCTACAAGAGCGGCCTGATAACGCGGATCGGGACGGAAAGCACCATCGACGACTGATTTCGGCGCTTCCGCCGGAGCCATTCGGCGGGTGGTCCGGCCCGGCACCTGGGGTGGTCGGCGCGCGGTCCGGCATGCGCGCGAGCGGGCGCGTTCCCCGGGGGTTGCAGGATGCCGTCCGGGTGGTTACCGTTCAGTCGAGTTTATAGGAAAGTTTCCTATTAGATCACCGCGCGACCGTCTCGGGGTTCGGGGGATGCCCGCTCGTCCACGTCTTCCTACCCGGGAGTGACCTTGCGAAGAAGACGCCTCCTGCCCGGCCTGCTGCTCACCGCCCTCTGCTCCCTGCTCCTCGCCCTGCTCTCCCCCGTCCCGGCCAGTGCCGCCTCGGTGACGGCCACCTTCACCAAGTCGTCCGACTGGGGCTCCGGCTACGAGGCCAAGTACACGATCAAGAACGACACGGCCACCGCGGTCCCCGGCTGGAAGGTGGAGTTCGACCTGCCGTCCGGCTCCTCGGTCGGGACCTACTGGGACGCGCTGCTCACCCCGTCCGGGCAGCACGCCACGTTCACCAACCGCGAGTACAACGGCTCCGTCGCCGCGGGCGCGAGCGTCTCGTTCGGCTTCATCGTCAGCGGGTCCGGGACGCCGCAGAACTGCACGATCAACGGTTCGTCCTGCTCCGGCGGCGGCAACCCCGGTGCGCCGTCCGCGCCCGGAACGCCGAGCGTGACCGGGAAGACGAACACCTCGCTCACCCTGTCGTGGTCCCCGTCGTCCGGGTCCGTCACCGGCTACCGCGTCTACGAGGGCTCCGCCGTCCGGGCCACCGTGACCGGGACGAGCGCCACCGTCGGCGGGCTGGCCACCTGCTCGGACCACACCTACACGGTGCGGGCGTACAACTCCGCCGGGGAGTCCGCGGCGAGCGGCTCGGTGACGGCGACCACGAGCGGCTGCACGAACCCGCCGGCCGGCACCAAGCACGCCGCGCCCTACCTGTACATGGGCTGGGGCGAACCGCCGAACCCGGCCACGGTCATGAACGCGACCGGGATCAGGTGGTTCACGATGGCGTTCATCCTGTCCGGCGGCGGATGCAACGCGGCGTGGGACGGGAACCGCCCGCTCAGGGGCGGCGCGGACGAGCAGGCCATCGCCCAGATCCGTGCGGCCGGCGGTGACGTGCTGCCGTCCATCGGCGGCTGGTCGGGCAACAAGCTCGGCCCGAACTGCTCCTCCCCCGAGGCGCTCGCCGGCGCCTACCAGCAGGTGATCGACGCGTTCGGGCTCAAGGCCATCGACGTCGACATCGAGAACAGCGACGAGTTCGAGAACGAGGCCGTCCAGGACCGCATCCTCGGCGCCCTGAAGATCGTCAAGCAGCGCAACCCCGGCATCCAGACGATCCTGACCTTCGGCACGAGCACCACCGGCCCGAACTACTGGGGCACCCGCCTCATCAACCGGGCCGCGGCACTCCAGGCGAACGTGGACGTGTTCACGATCATGCCGTTCGACTTCGGCGGCGGCGCGGACATGTACGGCAACACCGTCAACGCCTCCGAGGGCCTGAAGAACGCGCTCACATCGGCGTTCGGGTGGTCGGACGCCACCGCCTACTCCCACATGGGCATCTCCGGCATGAACGGCCTGTCCGACCAGCAGGAGCTGACGTCCCCGGCGACCTGGACGCGGATCCGCGACTGGGCGAGGTCGCACGGCCTGGCCCGGCTGGCCTACTGGTCCGTCAACCGCGACCGCCCCTGCCCCGGCGGCGGCGTGACGTCCAACTGCAGCGGCATCGACCAGCAGAACTGGGAGTTCACCAGAATCACAGCCGGCTTCTGATCCACCTCTGGCAGGCGCGGATCGTCCACGTGGACGATCCGCGCCTTTGCTGTTACCGCGCGCGCCAGAAGCGCGGCGTGATTGGCGAGATCTGCCGGCGACGGGCGCGTTCTTGGGCGTCGATCGCCGATTTTTCAGAGCCGGGGTCGGTGGTTCGGTCCTCGAACTGGACTGGTTGCGGCGGGCCGATCAGGCCATTTCGGAAGGGCCTTGCCCGGCTGTGGCCGGTGGCCTACTGTGGCCAATTAGACAGGAAACCTTCCTATCTATAAAGCGAACGACACGGGTTTCGGGGGAATCCGTCGGCAACCAGACCCAGGGAGTTCCCCCTTGCGCCCCCGCTCCGCTCTCAGCGTCCTCGCCGCCCTGCTCCTTCCCCTCGCCGTCGCGCCCGCCGCACAGGCCGCGACGATCGACGCGGCGCCCGCCAAGCCCTCCGCCACCGCGGCACTGCCCGAGCATTTCCTGACCGGTTACTGGCACGACTTCGTCAATCCGGCGGAGGAGCTCAAGCTCTCCCAGGTCCCGGACGAGTACGACCTCATCGCGGTCGCGTTCGGCGAGGCCACCACCCGCGCCGGCGAGGTCACCTTCCGGGTCGACCCCGAGCTGTCGACCGCGCTCGGCGGCTACTCCGACGAGCAGTTCAAGGCCGACATCGCGGCCCTCCAGGCCGGCGGCAAGAAGGTCATCCTCTCGGTGGGCGGCGAGAAGGGCGCCATCCAGGTCTCCGACGACGCCTCCGCGCAGCTCTTCGCCGACTCCGTCCACGGGCTGATGACCGAGTACGGCTTCGACGGCGTCGACATCGACCTGGAGAACGGCCTGAACCCGACGTACATGGAGAAGGCGCTCAGGTCGCTCCGCTCCGCGGCGGGAGACGGCCTGATCATCACGATGGCGCCGCAGACGATCGACATGCAGTCCACCGCCGGGACGTACTTCGACCTCGCACTGAAGATCAAGGATATCCTCACCGTCGTCCACATGCAGTACTACAACTCGGGCTCCATGCTCGGCTGCGACCAGAAGGTGTACGCGCAGGGGACGGTCGACTTCATGACCGCGCTGGCGTGCATCCAGCTGGAGAACGGCCTGCGCCCGGACCAGGTGGCGCTGGGCCTGCCCGCCGGGCCGGGCGCGGCGGGCGGCGGCGTGGTCGAGCCGTCGGCGGTCACGAGCGCGCTCGACTGCCTCGCCAAGGGCACCGGATGCGGCTCGTTCACACCGGCCCGCACCTACCCGGACATCCGCGGCGCGATGACGTGGTCCATCAACTGGGACGTCACCAACGGCGGCAACTTCGCCGGCACCGTCGGCCCGCACCTCGACACGCTGCCGTAGGGGGACCGCCATGACGAAGATCCGGGTTCTGGCGGCACTGGCCGCCGTGCTGCTGATCGGGGTCACGAACCCCGCGCTGGCGAGGGGCGCCCCCGCCGCCGCCGACCTGCCGAAGCACGCGCTGATCGGGTACCTGCACGCGAGCTTCGCCAACGGGTCCGGCTACGTGCGGATGGCGGACGTCCCCGACGGGTGGGACATCATCGACCTCGCGTTCGGCGAGCCGACGTCGCCGACGTCCGGTGACATCCGGTTCACGCGGTGCCCGCAGAGCGAGTGCCCGAACGTGGAGAGCGACGAGGAGTTCATCGCCGCGATCCGCGCGAAGCAGGCGCAGGGCAAGAAGGTGCTGATCTCGATCGGCGGCCAGAACGGCCAGGTGCAGCTCACGACGGCGGCCGCCCGGGACGCGTTCGTCCGGTCCGTCTCGGAGATCATCGACCGGTACGGGCTGGACGGCCTGGACATCGACTTCGAGGGCCACTCGCTCTACCTGGACCCCGGCGACACCGACTTCCGCAACCCGACCACGCCGGTGATCGTCAACCTGATCTCGGCGCTGAAATCGCTGAAGGCCAAGTACGGGAGCGGCTTCGTGCTGACGATGGCGCCGGAGACGTTCTTCGTTCAGGTCGGCCACCAGTTCTACGGCGGCGCGGGCGGCGGCGACAACCGCACGGGCGCTTACCTGCCGGTGATCGACGCAATGCGGGACGACCTGACCGTCCTGCACGTCCAGGACTACAACTCCGGTCCCGTCATGGGCCTGGACGGCCAGTACCACACCATGGGCGGCGCCGATTTCCACATCGCGATGACCGACATGGTGAAGGCCGGCTTCCCGATCGCGAACACCGGTCACACGTTCCCCGGGCTGCGGCCGGAGCAGATCGGCATCGGCCTGCCCGCCGCCGTCAGCGCGGGCAACGGGCACACGCCGCCCGCCCAGGTGCAGCAGGCCGTGAACTGCCTGGTCAAGGGCCAGGACTGCGGGTCGTACTCGCCGCGCGGCGGGACGTCCCCGGCCCTGCGCGGGCTGATGGCCTGGTCGATCAACTGGGACGGCTACTACGGCTGGGAGTTCACGAACAGCCACGAGCCGTTCCTGAACGGCCTTCCGTAACCGCGATCCCGGGGCCGGCGCCGCTCCCCCGCTCCCGGCGCCGGCCCCCTCCAGGCCCGGGTCGGTGGGCCCCGCCCGGGGCCGGCGACCCCGCCTCCCGCACGGCGCGCTGACGGGGGGCGGGGCCGCCGGGGCTCGGCGACCCCGCGACCTCGACGATAGAACCTTATTGGCGCTGCGGCAATAGCTATTGGCTATCCGCCAATAAACCGTCACCAGGCGTCGATGTGGAGCACCTCGTCCAGCGGCACGCGGGGGGCGGGACGGAAGGTCTCGCCCGTGTAGTACGCGGTCGGGACGAGCGCGCCCTGCCGGACGTCCTCGGGCAGGCCGAGCAGCTCCGCCACCTCCCGCTCGTACGCGAGGTGCAGCGACGTCCACGCCGTGCCGAGCCCGCGGGCGCGGGCGGCCAGGCAGTAGTTCCACGCGGCCGGGAGCAGCGAGCCCCAGAGGCCGGCCTGGTTGCCGTCCGGCAGCTTGCCGCCGTGCAGCCGCAGGCACGGGATCACCAGCACGGGCACGTCGCCCATGCGCTCGCCGAGGTAGGCCGCGCTCTCCCCGACCCGGCGCTGCACCTCGGCGCGCTCGGGATCGTCCTGGTAGAGGCCGGCGGCGGTCCCCCCGCCCTGCGCGTACGCGCTGAACGCGCGCCGGTAGTACTCGCCGATCTCCGCGCGCTTGCCCGCGTCGGTGACGACGACCCACTGCCAGCCCTGCCGGTTGCTGCCGCTCGGCGCCTGGAGGGCGACCTCCAGGCATTCCCGGACGAGCTCCATCGGGACGGGACGTTCCAGGTCGAGTCGCTTGCGGACGGTACGGGTCGTGGTCAGCAGCTCATCAGGGCTCAACGGGAGTGTCGTCATCCCCTCATCGTGCCGAGCGGCCCGGAGCCGCCGGAAACCGGGGACCTCGGACATCCGTTCTCGCCTATTTCACGGTGAATATCCGATTGGGGCGTGACCCGGATACAGCGGTACGCCTGAGGCATGAGCGTCTAGTCTGTCGGAATGATTCCCGCCTCGGATGTTTCTTCCGCAACGTCCCGACTTGGGTGGCTTGATGCGCTGCGGGGCGGGGCGGCCCTCGCGGTGGCGCTGCATCACGCGAGCTATGTGTATCTCCCAGGACTACGTGTGCGGATGGCTGACTGGTTCGATCCGGGCCTGGTGGGCGTGCTCGTGTTCTTCCTGGTCAGCGGGTACATCGTGCCCGCGTCGCTGGAGCGGCGGGGCAGCGTGCGCGGGTTCTGGATCGGCCGGTTCTTCCGCATCTACCCGCTCCTCGCGGTGACGTGCCTCCTCGCCGTCCTGCCCTTCCTGCTGGGTGTGCTGGGATTGCGGGCGGGGCTGGAGACGTACTCCCCCGCGACGGCCGTCCTGGCGCACATGACGATGCTCCAGGACGTCCTGAACGTCCCGAACGCGATGAACGTGCTGTGGACGCTCTCCTACGAGATGGCCTTCTACCTGCTGATCGTCGCGCTGTTCGTGGTCGGCGGGCACCGCCGCTCGGCGCCCGCCGCCGTCGTCATCACCGTGGTCGCGCTGGTGGCCGTCACGCTCACGGCGGGCGGGCTGCTCACCGGTGCGCACGCGCCGGCGGGGCTGCTGTCGCGCACCGTCGGGACGGGCCCGGTGGTCGCGGTGACCGCCGCAGCGCTGGTGGTGGCGATCGGCGCGGCGATGTCCCGCCGTCCCGCGACGCGGACCGCCGGCGGCCTCCTCGGCGGCCTGCTCGCCGCCGCGCTGGTCACGCTGAACGGCCGGATCAGCGCGTGGGAGGGGCTCGTCATGCTGGCGATCATGTTCCTCGGCACCGCGATCCACCGCGCCGAGCACGGCCAGATCACGCGGCGCGCCGGCACCGCGGCGGGCGCGGTGGTGATCGGCGGCGCGCTCGTCGCCGGGACGTGGAACGCGGCCCCCTACGGGCGGAACGCCCAGCTGGTCTGGTGCGGCGCGGTCGTGGCGGCGGCCCTGGCGTTCGGGGCGGCCTATCGCCTGCGCCATGCCCGCTTCCCCGGCTGGGCGACCGGCCTCGGAACCATCAGCTTCTCGGTCTACCTGCTGCATCCGCTGCTGCTGATGGTCGCGGCGCAGTTCCTCGGTGTCTCCGGACGCGAGGACGTGGTCGGCCTGGGCTTCTTCCTCCTCGCCCTGATCGTGCTGAGCTGGGCCTCGCAGCGCTGGATCGAGGCACCCGCCCAGCGGCTCGGCCGGCGCCTCGCCCGCCCGCGCGCCCCGGACCCGCGGCTGGAACCCCAACCGGCGGTCACCTGAGGCGCCTAGAGCTTCTTGGCGCAGACGTACTCCACTTCCTCCAGCGGGTCGGTGGAGCTTCCCAGCAGCGACGTGGGAGTGAACTGCTCGGACGAGGCGGGGCACTTCGGCCCCTTGGTGCGCGGCGCCGTGACGATCTTGACGACCCGGTAGGCGGAGCCCCGCTTGGCCTTGGCACAGGGCACCTCGTTCCCCATGACGAGCCGTGCGATCACGCCGAGATCGTCCTCGCCGACCGTGACGCAGTCGCCGACTCGGGCCCGCGGCCCGCCTCCGCGGCCGGGGTCACTGGGATGGGGCGGCTTTCGGAGGCGCAGGCACGCGTACCCTTCATCGCCTCCATACGTGCCGAGCACGCCGAGGCTTTCCCGCATGTCCACCAGCAGGTCGGTGTCGTCGTGGCACTCGCTCGCGGTGATGGACGGAACCCTCTCCACCAGGTACCTGGACAGCACCTTGGCGTAGGCCCGGGGGTCGGCGCAGTCCACCTCGGGGTAACCCGTCCCGCCGCCGACCTTCACCTTCCGCACGCAGTCGTCCGCGTCGAGGTAGACCCCGCCCCGGACGGCCGGTTCCGTGGTCGCCGACGGCGACGGGGCACGTGCGGAGGGAGTCGTGGACCGGGTCCCCTCTCCCCGGGGGCCGCTCTCATCACTGCCCCCGCACCCGGCCGGGAGCAGCAGGCACAACGCCATCAGGGCAGCCGATCGCCGACGCATCCGAGGCTCCCCGGATCAGGAGGTGGGCCGGTCTCGATTGTCGTCGACCGAGCGGCGGGAGTGCCAGACCGCGTCCACGTCCGGTCGCCGGCAGAGCGCCCGCGCGCTGCCGGCGACAGGTCCGCGGTCATGCCTTCGCGGGAGCCTCCTGCGGTGCGCGGCCGGGCTTCGGCAGGAAGGGGACGACGGCCGTGCCCACCGTCGTGACGACCGCGGCGACCACGAAGGCCGCCGAGTAGCCGTCCACGAGGTCCGGTCCGGCCTTGGCGGCGACCGTGCCGAGGAGGCTCAGGCCGATCGCGCCGCCGATCGTCCGGGACGTGTTGACGACGCCCGCCACCGCGCCCGCCTCGGATCCCGCCACCCCGGAGGTCGACGCCTCTACCAGCGGGGTCATCAGCAGGCCGAAGCCGAGGGCCATGGTCGCGCCGGGACCGAGGATGGACGTCAGGAACGTTCCGTCGGCGTCCAGCACGATGCTCTGCCAGGCGAAGCCGGCCGCGGTCATGAGCCCGCCGATCCCGGCGAGGAGCCGGGCGTCCATCCGGGCCATCAGGGTCGGGGCGAGCCGGGAGCCGATGATGATGCCCGCGGTGTGCGGCAGGAACGACAGACCGGTCCGGACGGCGCTGTAGTGCAGGACGTTCTGCATGTACAGCGACAGGAAGTACCAGAGCGCGAAGCCCGCCATCGTCCCGACGAGGGTCGCGAGGTTGCCGACCGCCACGCTCCGCAGCCGGAACAGCCGGAGCTGGACGAGCGGCTCCGCGGCGCGCGACTCCACGGCGACGAACAGGGCGAGCAGGCCGAGCCCGGCGGCGAGCGGGAACAGCGCCGTCCAGCCGTGGTTCTCGGCCCGGCTGATGCCGAACGCCAGCAGCCCCACCCCGGCGGTGACGAGGACGGCGCCGGGCACGTCCAGGCGGCGGTGCCCGGCGGTGTCGCGGTCGCCGCGCAGCCAGCGGGCGGCGATCACGGCGACGACCGCGCCGACCGGGACGTTGATCAGCAGCACCCAGCGCCAGCTGAGGTAGTCGGTCAGCAGCCCGCCGACCAGGCCGCCGGTGGCGCCGCCCGCGGTGCCGACGGCCGTCCACATGGCGATCGCCTTCGTCCGCGCCGGCCCCTCGGGGAACGTGCCGGTGATCAGCGACAGCGTGACCGGCGCCAGGATCGCGGCGCCGAGGCCCTGCGCGGCGCGGGCCGCGATCAGCATGCCGCCGTCCGGGGCGAACCCGCCGACGAGGCTGGCGACGGTGAACAGGCCGAGGCCGGTGATGAAGACGCGCTTGCGCCCGTACAGGTCGGCGGCGCGCCCGCCGAGCAGGAGGAACCCGGCGAACGTCAGCGAGTAGGCGTTGACGACCCACTGCAGGCCCGTGGCGCCGAGGCCGAGGCCTTCCCGGATGTGGGGCAGGGCGACGTTGACGACGGAGATGTCCAGGACGACGAGGAACTGCCCGACGGACGCCGCCAGCAGGGCGGCCCAGCCGGGCGTCGCCGCGGCCCGGCGGGCGGGGGCCTCGGCGGTGAGCTCTGGAGTGGTCATGGGTCCATGCTGGTCGCCGGACCGGGTCGCGCGCGTCGGTCGCCGGTCCTGGTCCGCCACGTCCGTTCGGCCTAGGACCCTCCGGCGGTGGCAATGTCCCGGCGCTTGGTCGATAGTCGAGACGACCCCCCGCTATCACAAGGAGTCTGCATGGCTTCCAAGCTCCTACGGGCCTGCGCCGCGCTGCTGCTCGGCCTGGCCTTCCTCGTCGGCACGAGCCTGATCGGCACGGGTGCGGCCGCCTCGGCGTCGCCCCGTCCTGAGACCGACGCCGTCCGGACGGTCACCTACGACGCGAGCCAGGCCGCCGAGTTCCGAGCGGCGGTCGACGAGGGTGCCCGGATCTGGAACGAACACGTGAGCAACGTCCGGTTCGTCGCCGGCACCCCCGCGGACGTCGTCGTGTACGCCGACGACGGATGGCCCCGCGCCCAGCCCACCGGCCTCGGCAGCGGCAGGGTGTGGATGGGACGGCAGGCCGTCCAGGAAGGGCACTACCCGGTCCGCATCGCCGCGCACGAGCTGGGCCACATCCTCGGCCTGCCGGACCGGCGGACGGGGCTGTGCACGGACCTGATGTCCGGCGCCAGCGCCGGGACGTCCTGCCGCAACCCGAACCCCAACTCCGCCGAGGTCGCCGAGGTCGAACGCAACTTCCAGAACGGCCGCGGCGCCGTCGTCCCCGGCGTCACGATCAGCGAGGCTCCCGCCCTCGCTCGCTGAGCCGTCCGCGGCACACGGGGCGCCCGCCCGCTCCCGGCGGGCGCCCCTCTGGGCCCGGTGCGCGCGGCCGTCCCGCCCCGCAGGTGTGAAACAGGACGAGCCGGAAACAAGGGACGCACGACGGCGACGCTGGAGGTTCGGTGCACGACCCTGAAGAGGAGGAGGCGTACGCGGCGCGCACCGGCGACGCCCGCACGGTGCGGGAGATCTTCGAGACCGCGCCCGTCCCGATCGTCGGTCTCGGCACCCCGGACCACACGGTGGTCGCCGCGAACGCCGCCTACCGGGAGTTCGTCGGGCGGCAGGACGTCCTCGGGCGCAGGCTGCGCGACGTGCTCCCCGAGACCGTCGGGCAGCAGCTGCTCGGCGCCTTCGACCGCCCCCTCGCCACCGGCGAGGCCGAGCCGATCAGCGAGTGGCGCGTCCAGCTCGGCCGCGACGAGGACGGCGAGCGCGGGGAGATCTACATCGACGGCGTGGTCCTGCCGCGCCGCGCCCCCGACGGCTCGGTGACCGGCCTCGTCGCCCACCTCCAGGACGTCACCGAGCGGGTCCTGGAGCGCAGGTCGGGGCGGCGGGAGGCGGGGCGGCACGACCCCGCCGACGCGCTCCGGCGGCACCTGCTCCCGGAAGGCCTGCCGATCCTGCCCGGCCTGCGGCTCGGCGGCGTCCACCTGCCCGCCGGCGCCGGCGACACGGCGAGCGGCGACTGGTTCGACGCGGTCCCGCTGCCGGACGGCCGGACGGCCCTGCTCGCCGGGGACGTGGCCGGGCACGGCGCCGCCGCGGCGGCGGCGATGGGGCGGCTCCGGGCCGTCCTGGAGGACCGGCTCGACCACAGCGGCGACCTCGGGGAGGCGCTCGCCGCCGGGGACCGGCTCGCCGTCCGGTCCGACGCGGCGCGGGCGGCGACCGTGTGCGTCGCGGCGGTGGACCCGGCGGACGGGCGGCTGACGTACTGCACGGCGGGCCATCCGCCGCCGCTGCTGATCCCGTCCGGCGGGCAGGCCCGCTACCTGCCGTCGACCGGCGGCGGGCCGCTCGGCACCGGCTCCCGCTTCCCGCTCGCCGAGGCGCGCCTCGGGCTCGACGACCACCTGCTCCTCTACACCAACGGGATCATCGAGCGGCCCGGCGTCGGGCCGGCGGGCGGCACCGTGGAGTTCGCGCGGGCCGCCGCGGACGTCGCCGCCGGCCGCGCGATGCGCGAGGAGTGGCTCGCCCCCGTCGACCGGCTGACCACGCAGACGCTGGAGCTGCTGGTCCGGGTGACCGGCCACCGCGACGACATCGCGCTGCTGGCCGCGCAGCGGACCCTCCCGCCGTCGCCGCTGCTGCTGGAGATGCCGGCCGGGACGGAGGCGGTCCCCGCCGTCCGCAAGGCCCTGGACGACTGGCTGCACGATCTCGGCACCCGCGCGGAGGACGTGATCCTGCTGCGGCACGCCGTCGGCGAGCTCGTCGGCAACGTCGTCGAGCACGCCTACGCCTCGCCGCCCGGCACCGTGCGGGTCCGGGCGGAGTGCACCGGGGACGGCTCGGTCGAGATCGAGGTCGCCGACGAGGGCCGCTGGCGCGAGCACATCCCCGACCTGGAGATCGAGCGCGGCCGCGGCCTCGCCATGGCCACCGACTTCGTCGGCCACCTGCGCATCGAGACCGACCCGTCCGGGACGACCGCGACCGTCCTGCACCGCCTCACCCGGCCGGTGCGGCTGCTGTCCGCGGGCGAGATCACGCCGCCGGCCGCCCCGCCACCGGACATCCCGGAACTCCTGCTGATCTTCGAGCAGCCGTCGGAGGGGGCCGTCCCGCGGATCCGGGTGGACGGCCCGGTGGACGCCGCCACCGCCGGGGAGCTGCGCGAGGAGCTGCAGATGCGCACCCGCGGCGGCACCGCCGCCCTCACCGTCGACCTGACCGGCGTCACCCACCTGGGCAGCGCCGGCGTCGCCGTCCTCCACGAGGCCTGCGCCCATACCGACGCACTGGGCCGCCCGCTCCTGCTGTACGCGCCGGCGGGCAGCCCGGCCCAGCACGTCCTGTCCCAGGTCGCCCTCCCCCACACGACCACCGACCCCGGCTAGAGCGCCGCCTTCAGGACGTCGCGCAGCGGCACCGGCGGGCGCCCGAGCAGCTCGGCGAGCGCCGGGTCGACGCCGGCGAACTCACCGTTCCGGCTGGCGGCGAACATGCCGACGAGCATGTCCGCCGCGTCCCCGGGCACACCGTGACCGACGAGACCGGCCCGGTACTCCTCGTCCGGGACGACCACCCGGCGGATCGTCCGCCCGGTCACCTCGGACGCGATCGCCGCGACCCCGGCCATGTCGATCGCCTCGCCGCCCGTCAGCGCGGGCGTCGGGCCGTCGAAGGGCACCTGGGCCAGGATGATCGCGGCGGCCTCGGCGAGGTCGGCGTGGGCCGTCCACGAGACCGGACCGTCCTCGGGCACGGCCAGCACGCCCGTCTCCAGCGCCGCCGCGAGCAGCCTCTCGGTCGTGGACGCGTAGAAGCCGTTGCGCAGGGCCGTGTACGCCGGCCCCGACTCCCGCAGCGCGGCCTCCGTGGCGGAGTGGTCGAGCATGGGCGGGAAGGGCGAGTCCGGGTTCACCCCCATGTGGCTGGTGTAGAGAACGCGCCGCGCCCCCGCCTTCTCCGCGGCCTCGATCGCGGCACGGTGCGCGCCGACCGCCGCCTCACCGATCATGTCCACGGACACCACCAGAACCTGCGTCGCCCCCTCGAAGGCCTCGACGAGGCTCTCGGGCTCGGCGAAGTCGCCCCGCCGGACGCGGATCCCCCGCTCGCGGAACGCCCGCGCCTTCTCCGGATCGCGGACGCTCACCACGATCCGCTCCGCGGGCACCCGCTCGGCCAGCCGCTCGACGACCTCCCGTCCCAGCCGCCCGTTCGCTCCGGTAACGACGATCATGATGCCTCCTCGGTATCAGCGCTAACACCTTGACGCTAACACTGATACCGAACCAACGCTAACCAGGTTTTGTTATCGTCGTTCCCATGGACGCCGCCCGCGATCGCATCCTCGCCGCCACCACGAAGCTCCTCGCCGAGGGCGGCCGGGAGGCGGTGTCGACCCGCGCGGTGAGCGCCGCCGCCGGCGTCCAGGCCCCCACGATCTACCGCCTGTTCGGCGACAAGCAGGGCCTCCTCGACGCCGTCGCCGCCGAGGGCTTCGCCACCTACCTGGACAGCAAGACCGCCCGGGAACCCACCGGCGACCCCGTCGACGACCTCCGCGCCGGCTGGGACCTGCACATCGAGTTCGGCCTGGCCAACCCGGCGCTCTACCTCGTCATGTACGAGCCGCGCCCCGGCGCCGTCCCCCCGGCGGCCCTCGCGGGCATCGAGATCCTCGCCGGCCACATCCGCCGCATCGCCGAGGCGGGCCGCCTGCGCGTCACCGAGGAACGCGCCATGCACCTCGTCCACGCCGCAGGCTCCGGCACCACCGTCGCCCTGATCGCCATGCCCCCCGACCAGCGCGACCTCGGCCTCTCCACCCTGGCCCGCGAAGCGGTCATCGCCGCCATCACCACCGACACCCCGGCCACCCCGACCCCCGGCCCGGCCGCCGCCGCGACGGCCCTCCGAGCCCACCTCCCAGAAACCGAAGCCCTCACAGAAGGCGAAAAGACCCTCCTCAACGAATGGCTGACCCGCCTGGCAACCCAGTGACCGACACCAGGTCTCAGATTGACGACGGTCGCGCCGGTGGTGATGGTCTACCGTGAGCGCCTGGCTACGGGTGATCAACAGCCTCACCAGAGCATGCGGACAGCAGGAGGAAGGACCATGAAACAGACCCTGCTGTGGACCGTCCCCTTGGGGATTCTGCTGTTCGGAGTCACAGAGTGGGCTCTGCTGGCGAACCCCGGAGGACGGCTCGTAGGGCTGGTCTTGCTCTCCATACTGCTGGGATTCGTCGGCGTGTTCGCGCTGGCGCCTGTCACCTTCGCGGCCGGCGCCGTGGCCGACCGGTGGGGCAACGCCGCTGCGGTGGTCTTGATCGGGGCGTGCCTGTCGGTGGGAGTTCTGGCGATCATCGGCTCGATCGAGCGCGCCAAGCCCGGATACGTCTGGAAGTACGGCGAGCCGACCCGAGTCGCCATCCCCTACAAGAGGGCCTGCACGTTGTCCGGCTACACATGTGGGGGCGACTGGACGGTGGATGGAAAGAGGATGCATGGCGGGGTCACCATGTCCCGGGCCGAGTACCGCTCCCTCCGCCAGTCGTCGGGGACGGCCCCGGACAACGCGCACCACTTCGACGCGCGCGTCCTGGGGAACCGCGCCAGCACCGTCGGCCTGCATGTGAAGCCCGCGAGTTCCGTGACGCTGGGCAGGGTCCCCGAATGGACGGGCTGGACAGCGGGTGCGGTCGGGCTCGGCACCGTCCTGTTCGCGATCGTCTTCCCCCGACGCACGCGGCAGGAGCCTGCCGCCACGCAGCCGGCCTGAACTCCACCGGGCGGCGCTCGCAAGAACGCCGATGACGGTATCAGGCCGGACGGGACGGTCAGCGAGTCGGGTACTGCTTGACCTGCTCGATCAGGCTGGCGAACTGCGCAGCGGACAGGGCAAGGTGACCCCCATCCGGGTCCTTGCTGTCCCGCACACCAATCTCGGCCCCTGGCGCAAGTCGTCCCAGCTCAACGCAGTGCTCATCGTCCGCTCCGCCACTGTGGCTGCTCTTGCGCCACTGCATGATCATTCGTAGCTCTCCACGTACCGCTTGATGATCTCGCGCGAATCCTCCAGGGAGGCCGCCTTCGCGCCGATACGATCGAACTTAACCGACAATTCGCGAACCTCGCCAGGCGTTTCGATCAAGCGGCCACCGTTCTGGGCGCCCGAATAGGCGATGTCGCGGCTCTCCAGGCTGAGAATCTGGAGCGAGCCGTCAACACCAAGGTGAGCACCCGACTTGAACGGGACGATACGTAGGCTGACCTGCGGAAGGTCAGCCATGGCCAGCAAGTGGTTCAACTGCGCCTTGTGCACCTCCGGGCTTCCGACCTCACGCGCCAACACGCTCTCATCGATCGTTGCCCACAACTCGACCGCAGTCCCCCGCTCGAAGAAGGAGCTCTTTCGAGCAACGCGCCTCTCCATCGCGGCCTCGAAGTCCTTCGGTGTGCCGGACTTGACGTAGGCCCAGGTGTATTCGTCGGTCTGGAGGGCGAGCGGGATGACCTGGCCGTGGTAGGCCTTGATCAGGGTTGCTTCCTGCTCGTACTTGACGAGTTGCTTTCCCCAGTTGGGATCGTGGGCCATTCGGGCAAACCAGAGCAAGAGCTGAAATAGCAATCCCGTCCCGAAATGTCGGTCCAGCGCCCGAACGTGGTCGTCTTGCAGGCGCCGCCGCCCTGCCTCGAAGTTGGATACAGTGCCCCGCGTTACTCCCATGATCTCCCCGCACTGGGTCAGCGAGAGTCCCGTCTTCTCGCGCCAAAACCGCAGGTAGAAGGCGAGAAAATACCACATCGAAACCTTCGGATCGAGAGGTTCTCGAACGATCGGCATTGCGTCCTCCATGTATTCATCTTCGATGACTACAGGCAAAACGTAGAACCCCTCCGTGATCCTTGTCACAGGAAATCGGAATCTTGAGCAGGGACGGGACGATGGCGATGACGGCGACCGCAGAGCCGATCATGCCCCTCATGGGCACACCTTCCGCAGTGGGGCTGGCGCGCACTTTTGTGGATGCTCAAATCCGCAAATGGGACTACTCGTGCATTCTCGACAGCGCGCTACTCATCGTCTCGGAACTCGTCACCAACGCGGCCCGCCAGACGCCGGGCAAGGAGATCCGTCTCCAGCTCAGCCGGGACGCTCACGGGATCATCATCGCCGTCTGGGACGCCGACCACGAGCTGCCCAAGGCCAAGCCGATGACCGAACTCACCCTCGAAGACCTCGACCTGTCAGAGGAGGCGTTCGACGACAACGGCGGCTGGGGCCTGCACATCGTCCAGGCCCTGTCAGCCAAATGCGGTGCCACCGCCGACCCGGCCGGCGGCAAGTGGGTGTGGTCCCGCATGTATCCGTAGCGGTGCCGCTCGACGGAAGGTAGACGAGCATGACCATTGCCGATCAAAGGGCCACGGCGGGGCGGCGTCCGTTCCTGGCCGCTCTCGGTGAGGCGGTGCGCAGCCACGGCGGGATGTCGTGCGGCATCGTCCAGCGCAGCGGCACGCCCGTCCTGTACGTGATCAACTCCGCGACACCCAGCAGATTCACGGAAGTCGGCGCCCGACTACATCAGGGGCGCCTGGGTGTTCACCTGGGCCGACACCGGCGCCACGATCAGCGCCGCCGACGTCCCGACCACCGCAGCCGACAAGATCTGGCAGTTCTTAGCCTGAGCGAGAACACGAGGTCAGCGGAGCATTCACAGGGCCGTGCGCCCCGCGGGTGCAGCGTGATGAGTCCGCGCTCAAGCCCGGCGAAGAACAGTGCGAGGTCGCCGGCGTCGAGCGCATTGTCCGTGGGATTCAGTTGACCGGTGCTCATGAAGTCGGGGTTGTCGGCGTAGAGCTCAGCCGACCCTCGCTGGAGCAGCTCGGTGAAGTCGTTCAGCAAGCTCACCCACGCTCGCCGCCTTCCGCACCGGGCATGGAATCGTGGCGCTCGCGCTCGTCGTCGTCCTCGACGATCTCAGCGTCGACGATGTCAACGATGTCGACGTCTTCATCGGAGTCCGCATCGGCGGCGACCGGGCCGGACTCCGCCTCGAGGCCGTAGCGGTCGCGCAGGAACCGCTCCCGGTACAGGTACTCCGCGTCATCCGTGATGCGCTTCAGAAATCGCGTGTTCATCCCGGCACCGATCGCGATGCCCACGACCGGTACCGCCTGCCCCAGCTTCGCCTTCGTAAGACGGAACCCGAGGCGCGTGAACACCTTCTCCACCACCTTGGTGACGACGTTCTGATTGAGCTGGTCCCACGTCGCATTCCGCGCGAGTGCTTGGACGAGCTTGTTGATTTCCGCGTAGGCAACGACTTTCCCCGCCTCGGAGGCCGTGCCGAAGTTGAGGAGGCTGAGCATGAAGAGCTGCTCGTCAGGGTGCTCGGGGTCGTAGCCGTAGTACGCGCCGATGTGCGCGATGGCACGCTGGCCGGCGAGCAGGACCGCCGCGGAGTCGGCCACCAGCGTTCCGAGCACCAGAGCCGCGCCGGGTGCGGCACCGGCTCCGGCGCCTGCGACGGTGCCTCCAGTGGCGAGCAGTCCGCCCCCGGAGGCGGCGAAGCCCGCTCCCGCACCTTCGGCGCCTGCGAAGGCGGTGTAGCGAAGGCCGAGCCGCGGCTTGACCTTGTCGATCAGCGCGAGGTCGAGCTTCTGGATGTCCTCGAGTTCTTCTACCTCGGCGTCGTGCTTTCGATACGCCTTGACAATGGACTTCTTCGGGACGGTCGCGACCGCCGTCCGGCCTCCCAAGTCCACCAGTCCTTGGAGCGACTTGAGAAAGATGCTCTCGAAGTCCGGTAGGCCGGGCACGGCCTCAACACGGGTGCGGACCTTCTGGCCGACATCGCGGATACGCTCCCGCGCGCCTTCCGGCAGGGCGCGCCGCGTACGCGCGGTCAGACGCTTATCGCGCCAACCCTCGATCTGATCCCACGCCTTGCGGTCGTACGGCGTCATCTCACCGGCCATGTGGTCCCCCCCGTTCATCATGTCCCTGTGGCACTTTCGAGGGACTCCACGCCTTCCGAACGGCCCCAAATGGGTGCCCATCGGTAGAGGCCCGGCCGATCGTAGAAGCCTGCAACGCACCGCACAATAGCGCGGCTAACTCCGGCCAGTTCGGCAAAAACCATGCGAGTGGACCGCTCGTCCTCAACGCATCGAAGAGCGACTTCACCGACACGTTGAGCGAGACCATTCCGCCTATTTGATCATCGTTGGTGACCACACCCTGGCGACGGGCCCACCACGCAAACACGGCGCAATTCCGAAGACGACGACGAGGCCGTCCAGCCGGACGTTCTCCCCCGACAGCCGGTGGGTGGCGACCAGCGTGCCGCAGGTCAGGCGGCAACCGCCGCCATCGCGCCCCCACTCGCGTCGTTGTCTGCGTACGTGGGGGCGACGTTCCGGCGGATGCGCTGGTCAGCGGGTTGCGGGAGGTGGTGGGGTCGCCGTGTTCGGAGGGTAGAGGTGGACGTCCACGTTCAGGGGGCCGAGTGTGGTTGTGATCAGGGGGCGGACGGTGGCCCAGTCGAGGCCGCCGTGGCCGCAGCCCAACGGTGGGACGGCCACGCTGGTTATGTGTCGGTCGTCCAGGACGCGGGTTAGGGCCTCCAGGCCGGTCTCGATGTCTTCGAGGCGCGACTTGCTGCGCCAGTGTCGTTTGGTCGGGAAGTTGAGGATCCAGCGGTCGTCCACTGGGACGCAGAGGATTTCTCCCGGGTGCAGGCGGCCTTCGGCGCACGCTTTGGCGTAGGCGGTGAAGTTGTCGGGGTAGGCGCGCTTGAACTGGAGCGCGAGGCCCTTGCCCATGGCGCCCGCCGTGTTGACGGGGTTGACGAGCGCCTGCGCGTCGTCCCGCAGGAGGTCTCCCGTTCTCTCGATGATCAACAAGTCCCCCGATCGAGTGGTGTCCACGCTGGCGGAGCGTAGCGACGGCCTCCGACATCGCATGATCGGGTCAAGATCGATAACGTGCCGGGATGGTCGAAGTGAGTCCCCGACATGTGCTGTGCGTGCTCGGAACCGGGTTGGATCTGTCGGAGATCGAGCGGGTCGCGTCCGGGTTCGGCGGTTTCGTGCTCGATCGCGAGTACTCCGAGACGGAGCCTGATCCTCGGATGCCCGAGGCGTTCGAGGCGTGCATGGCCGCGGCCTCGTTCGACGATGCGGACTGGGCGGCCGTGGAATCCCACGACACCGTCGCGTACCTGCTGTCCATGCCGATGATGCGGAAGATGGCGGCCGACACCTCGCGGCGGCTGCTGGCGGCGACGGCCACGCTGCTGGAGTCGGGTGCCACCGCGGTGAAGAACGAGAGCAGCGGGATCGCGCACGGCCGGGAGCGCTGGCTCGCGCTGGCCGAACGAGCGTCCGGCGCCGAGGCGGAGGATCTGGCCGACACGCTCATCAGCGCCTGGGTGAAGCGGCCGATCTCCGATGGGAAAGTGCTCTACAGCTGTGGCATGCACCTTCTGGGCGCGCCGGACGTGGAGATCGAGGCCGACGCGTCGCAGCTGACCAGGGATGATCTGGCCGATCTGGTCGTGCACCTGGACACGCTCGCGATCTACCTGCTCACCGACCCGCGCGCGGAGGAGATCGAGGACGGCGCCGGGTTCCGCCTGACCGAGGACGCCCCGCGCTGGGTGCTCCGCACCGGCGCGTGCGACCGCTATGACGAGGACGACTTCTTCTACAACCCCTACGGCTACGTCCGGCTGACCGGGCCCAACTAGGCATGGGCTACTGGATGTGGCTGAGCAGGTACGACGGCGCCGAGGTCGCGGCCGTGCTCGACCATCCGCACGGCTTGGACGCGGGGCTGAAGCGGTTGCGAGACGTCTGGGAAGACCTGCCGAACGGCACCGGATACGACCCGTCCGGTTCCCTGTGCAAGCTTGAGGATGTGGACACGCACCGGACGTGGGAGGCCCTCCACGTCCTGCTTACCGGCCTCTCCGACGAGCACCTGGAGCACGACCTTGGGGACCCTCCCGCCGCCGACGTGATACTGGGCGGGCTCGTCATGGGCGAAGGGACGATCTTCAGGGTTCCGCGCCTCCTTCGCCCCGACCAGGTGCGCGCCGTTGACGGCTTCCTGCGCGAACTCGATCGCGACGCCTTGATTCGTGAGCGTTACGCGTTCCTGAAAGAAGTCCGGCCCTACTCATTCGAGGGCTGGGGAGGGCCGCCAAGCGTGGACATGGTGGAACATGGTGTCCTCGCGAGGGTCTTCTCCACCGTCCGCGATTTCTACGCCCGCGCGGCCGCCAATGGCAATGCTGTCATCAAAGAGATCGGTTGATGCCCAGTTTCGCGGCGATGGCGTAGTCGACTTCGACGTCGCGGTACGTGACGTGCTCTTCCACCCTGTCGGGGAGGTTGGTGCGCCGGCTTCCGGACGCGGCGTCGGCGTTCTCGGTGAACTCGACCGAGTTCTCGGGGGCGGTCTCGAAGCGGAGTTCGTCGGCTTTCACCTTGGCCGTGAAGAGGATGTCCGCCGCGCGGCGGAGCTCAGCGTCGGGGAACTCGTCATGGGCCATGATCACTCCTTGCCTGCACGGGACCGCTCGGAGATCACTCGGAGCAATGCCCGTCCCAGGTCGCGCACGGATTCCTCGGTCTCGTGGAAGGCGTTGCGAATTGTCGTTTCCTCCTGCTCGCCGCCGGGGCTCGCCTCCGCGCCCTGCTGACCTTCTGATTCGTCCTCCTGGTTGGAGCCGTCACCGCCGGTGACGTCCTCAGTCGCCTCGCCCACCTTGTCGGTGGCGTCCTCGGCTGTCTCGCCCGCCTTGTCTGTGACGTCTTCGGCCGCCTCGGCCGCCTTGCCGGTGACGTCCTTGCCGGTGGCCTCCGCCGCCCGGCCCGCGCCCTCGGCGGCCTCACCCGCGCCCTTGCCGGCCTCCTCAGTCGCACGCCCGGCACCTTCGCCGACGTCGCTGACTCCCTCGCCCACTCCCTCGGCTGCACGCCCGGCGCCCTTGCCGACATCGCTGACGCCTTCGCCCACTCCTTCAGCCGCACGTCCGGTGCCCTTACCGACGTCCTCGACCGCGCCGCCCGCGCCCTTACCGACCTCGCCGACGCCCTCACCTGCGCCCTTGCCGACCTCCTCGGCCGCACGCCCGGTGCCTTTCCCGACATCCTGAACGGCGCCACCGGCACCCTCGCCGACGCTCTCGACCGCGCCGCCCGCGCCCTTGCCGACGTCCCGGACGGCACCTCCGGCACCCTCGCCGACGCTCTCCACCGCACCACCGGCGCCTTCGCCGACGCTCTCGACCGCTTGGCCGGCGCCGCGGCCGACGTCCTCGACCGCTCCCCCGGCGCCCTTGCCGACCTCGCCCACCGCGGTCCCGGTGCCGGCGCCGATGCTCCGGGCCGCCGACTCCACGCCGCGTCCGATGTGCTGGAGTATCTCCGGATTGCGGTCGAGGGTCGTCAGGACGCGGTCGACGATGACGGCCACGTTGTCGAGCCGCACCTCCAACTGGGCCTGCGCCTCGACACCCTTGATCTCCAGCTTGACCCTGCCGAGGAACACGTCCGCGCCCACGTTCAGCTTGAGCAGATCGAGGACTTCGGCAACAAGCGAGACGTGCGCGTCCAGGTTCTCGACTTCGAGGGAAATCTCGTCCACCTTGACCAGCGGCACGTCCAGGTACACGTCCGGCCCCTCACTCGGATGCGGACGTTTGCCCGGTGTCAGGGTCCTGCCGGTCAGGCCGTTCGACTCGGCGGATTCGTTCCGATCGCGATCACGCTCAGACCTGTCGGACGTGCTCTCGTCGCCCATCGTTCCCCCCGATGCTCCGTGTGCCCCGCCCCATGACTTCCCGGATCCACGGGTGAACATGCGGCCTCACCAGCGGAGACGTCAGACCTTGGCGCCCTCGGCCTTCTCCTTCTCCTTGTCTTCGGCCTTCGCGGAGCCGTTCTCGCCGCCCTCGCCTTCTTCCTGCTCCTCGGCGGTCTGGTCGCGCTCGCCTTCCTCGGGCTCCCGGCCTTCCTCGCTCGCCTGGTCCTCCTCGCGCTCCTGGCCCTCCTCGCGGGACTTGGCCTCCTCTTCCTCCTTGAGGGCGTCCTCGTGGGTCTTGACCACCTCGCCGTCGCGGATCTCACCGCGCCAGCCCTCGACCTCCTCCTGCTTCAGCAGCGTCTGCGTCATCATGTGGCGCTTGATGTGCTTGAAGTCGAGGCGGAGGCGGCGGCCCTGGGCGCGCCAGAGGTTCGCGGTCTTCTCGAAGAAGCCGTCCGGGTGGTACTCGGCCACCAGCAGGATCCGCGTCATGCTGGGCGCGAGCTCGTGGAACGTCACCGCACCGTCGACATAGCCCTTGGGGCCCTTGGACCTCCAGACGATCCGCTCGTCGGGCACCTGCTCGATGATCGTCGATTCCCAGGTGCGGTGGGACAGGAAGATCTGCGCACGCCAGTTGATCTTCTCGTCGGACTCCTGCTCGACGCTCTCCACCTTCTTGGTGAAGCTCGGGTAGTCGGCGAACTGCGTCCACTGGTCGTAGGCGATGCGCCGCGGCAGCCCCACGTCGAACTGCTCGCTGATGTTGGTGACCTTCAGCTTGCCGCCGCCACCGCCCTTCTTGCCGCCGCCGCCCTTGCCGCCCACGGCCTCCTTCACCTTCGCCTTCGCGCCGGCCGCGCCCGCGCTGAGGCCCGCCTTGACCGGCGACTCGCCCTCGGCGAGCTTCTTCACACCGGCGGCGGCCGCCTGCTTCCCGGCTCCCCCGCCCTCCGCGGCGTCGTTCAACCGCTCGGTCAGTCCCGCGATCCTGCCGCCGGCCTGCTCCAGCGTCCGCACCATGAGCGCCTGAACGAACTCCCGGCCGGCCTTCTTGAGCTCCTCGACCGGAAGGTCCTGGCTCTTACCGCCGCTGCTGCCCGTCTCCGTCATGATCAGCCTTCGCTCTCTACGCCTATGTGCCGACTCCCGGGACATAGCCCGACAGCTCGCTACAAAACGGATGAAACGCTCACTGACCAGCAAAAAAGGAAGATCTACCGCCTGTATACGCGGACCGTTCAGATGTCGAGGGCGCCCCGGGGGTGGCCACGCTCCCGGCCGCACGGGGTCAGGGCCACGACGCCATGCCCCTGGACGTCCGTCTCCGGGCCCAGCGCGGACGGGTCGACCGAGGCGCGGGCGGCAACGGTCGTCGCATGGGCGTCGTCAGGAATCGCGTGGTCTTTCTTGACCTGGAGATAGCGGGCCAGGAACGCATCGCTGTCATTGATGCCGACGCCTGCGAAGGCGTTATCGGGGAATGCGTCGATGTGCGGGAGGACGTACCCGTCCTCGGCGGGGTGCGAGCCGACCTGCTCGTCCGGCTCCTCAAGGTCGTAGTAGCGGACGATCTCGCCCTTCTCGGCGAGGCACCAGCCCGTCCAGCTGTCTCCGCAGCTCGCGCCGTACCAGTGGGCCGCACCGAAACGCAGGCTCAGCTCACGGCAGTGGTCCTGGACGGCGGCGGCATCGATCTCCTCGTCGTGATAGTCGAAGGGATCACCGAAGAGGAGTGTCCAGCCGTCCAGTTGCGGCGTCACGTAGATCCGGCGGCACGTACGGTGCTCCCCGGTAAAGGCGTGGTGGTCGTGGATCCAGGCAGACGCGCCCAGCCGCATCGTGACGGCCTCCGGATCAGAGAGACCGGCGGCATCCAGAACGGCAGCCTGATCACCGGTGGGGACGGCGTACCAGGTACCGCACAAATGCATCGGCTCGGGCGTCTCGGTCGCGAGCTTGACCCGGATCAGACGCCGGATGAGCTCCCGGTCCCGGTCGTCCAGGGCGGAAGGGCCACCGACCGCAACAAGGGCCTCCAACGCACGCCGGCGAAGCCGCCCGGACGAGCGCCGCACGTCACGCAAGGACGAAAGCGCCCCAGGCCCGATCTCCTGCAGCGCCCAAAGGACCCGCCGCCGCACATCCTCATCGGGATCATCCAGAAGAGCGATCAGGTCGGGCACATACGGCAGAGCGGCCGCCCCCTTGACCTGGAGCACATAGGCCGTGTTGCCCCGGACCATCGGGTGCGGATGACTCAACCCGGGGACGAACGCAGAAAGATCGTCGATCTCAAGCCCGCAATGCGCCCACCGGCAGCGCCGCGCCACCTCGGCGGAGGATGCCGTGACCATGGCCTCGATCAGCGGATCGAGCGCGGGAAGCCCGATGCGGCGCAGCACCACCGCACTGGTAGACCAGTCGACCGGCGACTCTTCGTCACACAGAACGTCCAACACGGGCCGCACCGCCGCCTCACCAAAGGCAACGAGAGCCTCCACCGCGGGCCGCTGCTCAGCCCCAGCCAGCCCCTCAACCAGCTCCTCGATCTCCACGGCCAGAATGCTCGCACACCCCACCGACAACCGGCCCGGTGCCACTCACCCGACCAACGAGCGGCACCGGAAAACCGTCACGCGAAAAGCGCACCGGCATCTCGGACGACGACGGCGCGCCGAAGCCATCGCTCAAGCTGGTCGGCGTCGGTGCAGTTGTTGACGCGCTCCAGCTCATCTTCTCCGAGTTTGATCCCGCAAGCTCGCAGCACATACATCAAGGCCACAGCCAGGCCCTTCGCATATCCTGCGGCGCTGTACCGCCTGGCGTGGTCCGACGACCATTCGCGATCGTGGCTGTACATCTTCTCGTGAAAGAACTACTCGACATCAGGGCCGAAGGCAGCCGACATCATCCACCGCTCGACCAGGTACTGGTCGGCCAGACTCATGAACCGCTGCCGGTCTTTCTCCGAGACCTCGATGCCGCGTGCCTCCAGCACGATCAGCACTGCCTCAACCTGCCCCCGATCGAATCCCTCCTTGTAGTAGACCTCTGCGTAGGGCGCCGTCATGTCGATAAAGGCGCTTTCCCCGCGGCGTGAGGCCGGGGTCCGGCAGCGGATCGAGGAGATCCGCGAGCAGATCGCCGGGTTGGAGTCACGGCTGGAGGTCGAGGAGGATCAGCTGTCTCGGCTGTGATCACACAGGAGACGGTGGAGGAGGTCTTGGGCGGGGCCGCCCCGCCGGTGGCGGTGCCCGCGGGTGAGGGCGGAGTCGCCGAACCGGTGGCCGGGACACTCACGCACGACCACCTGGAGGAACTGCTCGTGGAGCAGGGCTGCACCCATCGCCGTTGGCAGGTCGGTTGCTGATTGTGGACCTGTGAGCGGTTGGAGGAGCCGGAGTACTAGAGGCATGCCGTCGCACTGCGTCCACACCGACGACGGCGAGCGCTGTCCATATGAAGAGGAACCCCAGCCACCGGCTGGTGGGCATCGCCTCGTGCAGGAGCAGCCAGCCGATTAGGAACTGGAGCACGGGGGCCAGATACTGCAACATTCCGAGCACGGTCATAGGAATCCGGACGGTGGCCGCGCTGAAGCACAACAGCGGCACAGCGGTGACTAGGCCACAGCCGATGAACAAGAGATCCTGACCGATCGAAACGTGTCCGAATCGCCCTTCCCCCTGGGCCTCGAGAACGAGCAGATAGCCGAGCACCGGAACCAGCATCACCAGTGTTTCGATCGTCACGCTCTCGGGACCGTCCACCCCAGCACGTTTTTTGATGATGGCGTATCCGCCAAATGTTCCGGCGATGGCCAGAGACACCCACGGCACCTGCCCATAGTCGGCCGTCAGGATGGCAACGGCGACGACGCCGAGCGCAACACCTGTCCATTGAGCTGGGCGCGGCCGTTCCCCATAGAACGCCACGCCCGACATGACGTACACCAGCGGAAGGATGAAATAGCCTAGCGACACCTCAATAACGCGCTGCTCGTTGACGGCGTAGATGTAGATGCCCCAGTTGACCGAGACCGCTATCGCGGCGAGTGTCAGCAGCACGACCTTCCGCATTCCCAGAGTGCGGATCCAGGCCCACCGTTTTGTGGCTGACACGACGGCCCCGACCATCACCAGAGACCAAAGAATCCTGTGGGCCAGGATCTCGATCGCGCCAGCCGGTTCGAGAAGGGGGAAATACAGCGGGGCGAGGCCCCACAGAACGTAGGCGGCAAACCCGTATACCACACCTCGGCGCTCGACTGGATCAGACAAATGACAGCCATTCCCTGTACTGGACCGAACGCCCGGACACCACGCTTCTGAACGACTCGATCAGGCTCTTGCTGACGGGACCGTCCGTGCCGTGTGTCATCGGCCTGTCGTCGACCGAGACCACAGGCATGATCTCCATCGCCGTTCCGGTTAGGAAGACCTCGTCGGCGACATGGATCTCGCTCAGCCCGAAGCTCCGTTCCTCCACCCGGTGGCCCAGGTCGCGAGCCAGCGTTATGACGCTGTTCCGAGTGATGCCCGGTAGGATCCCATCGCTTATCGGCGGCGTGACCAGGACTCCGTCGACGACCATGAAGACGTTGGAGGCCGAGCTTTCCGCGACATGCCCGTGCAGCGAGAGCATGAGCGCGTCGTCATAGCCAGCACGTAGGGCACCCACCTTGGCGAGCGATGAATTGACGTAGGCGCCCGTTGCCTTGGCCGTCGCCGGGACGGATTCCGGTGCGTTGCGCCGCCAAGCGCTCGTCACCAGTCGGCACCCACCCGATTCTGCCTGCGCACCCAGATACGAATCCCATTTCCAAGCGGCGATAGAAACGCGGACTGATGACAGGTCCGGTGCCACGCCCATTGAGCCGTAGCCGAGATAGACGATGGGCCGCACGTAGCAGGAGTCCAGATCGTTGGACTGAATGAGGGCGCGAACCGCGTTGGCCAGCTCCGCATCACTCCATTTTACGTCCATCAGGTACACGCGTGCGGAGTTCCGAAGCCTTTTCAGGTGAGTGGAGAGTCGGAAAACCGCAGTGCCTTTTGGAGTCGCGTAGCAGCGGATGCCTTCATAGACCGCCCACCCGTAGTGCAGCGAAGGTGTCAACACATGGACCTTCGCCTCCGGCCACGGTACGAGTTCGCCGTCCATCCAAACGTAGGGCGTCGGATTCAGCTTCATCGGCGCACCCGCTCGGCTCGGCCGGATGGCAGGCCGGGCGCAAATTCGATCCCGAGACGCTCGGCCAGGGCCTCCAGCGCCGAGGTGGTCGTAGGATCCAGCGGGATCCCGAGGCGCAGATGACGGTCACGCGAGATGCGTTCGGGGTCACCGGGGACCATCACTGGTTCCTTTCCCGCGGGCACGGCTTGCCGGGTGGTGTTCAGAAGGGAACTCAGCCCGGCCTTGAACGCGGCTCCGCCGCCCAAGGCATCCGGGTCCACACAGAGCACGAAATGAGCGACCTGCCGACCGTTACCAGGCGTGGACTCGCCGATATGCTCCAGTTCCCAATCCAGCGGAGCACCCGCGAGGACAGCGGTGAGAAGCGTCACCGCCATGGCAATCCCTTGTCCCTTGTAACCACCGAGCGGGGATAGGGCATGCGCATTGTCCGGGGCGAGGGTGGGCTTTCCCGCGGCGTCCGTTGCCCAGCCAGTGGTCAGTCGGCCGCCATCGCGACCAAGCGCCTTGATGGCTCCGAAGCACACCTGGCTCGTGGCCATGTCGAGAACGAATTCCCCCCATTCCCCACCCGCCGCCACGCTGATCGGGTTGGTGCCGAACAGCGGCTCCACCCCGTTGAAGGGTGCGACCCGCGCCGCCGCCGATGTCATGACGATCCCGATCAACCCGGCCGCGCTCAGCCGTCGGCTGTACACGGAGGCGGCCCCGAAGTGGTTCGAGTTGCGGACACACACAAGGCCAACGCCGTACTTCCTGGCGAGCCTCTCGGCTGCCGTCGCCGCGGCCATGCCGGCGACGACCCCTAGCGCGGCGTCGGCATCGAGCGTGACAGCCGCTCCGCGGCTCCGGGCGACGGTGATGGCAGGGTGTGGCTTGGCGACCCCTTGGTCGAGCTCGTTGAGGAACTGCGGAAGCAGCCGCAGGCCATGGGTCTCGATGCCGCGCAGCGACGTCTCGACGAGCGCATCGGCCACCATGTCCGCGTCCGCCCGTGGCACGTCGTGCGCCTGGAGCGCGGAGGAGGCGATCTCGCGGGCGGTGTTCACCGAGATGAACCCGGCTCCCGTCCGGACGTCCCTGGAGCTGCCCTCCATCACTTCGGTTGCCCGTCTCGGCGGATCTTCACCGTGGACCAGTCGAAGTCCACTTGGTCGAGGACGTCCATCTTCTCGAACAGCGCGTGGACGCCGGTGAAGTCGCGGACGAGCAGTTTACGGCCGGCCCGCTCGCATTCCTGCAGCATGTCGTGGCCGCCTGGCACGTCCACCAGGTCGACGATGCGGTGCCAGATCGAATAGTCGTTTGCGGCATACGCCTGTAGCCCTTCGCACATGGCGTGGACGAAGAACCGCTTCTGCTCGCCCTCCAGTCGCGGATACACCACCTGTGCCAGTTCGTCGGCGATTGAGGCATGGCAGTATTCGTCGCGGTTGTGGAGCGCGGCGGTGGCCTGATTGATGGGCTGAACGTTCGGATTGTCCGCGAGCAGGTCGAGGTATGCTCCGATGCCGATCTCGGAAACGGTAGAAAAGGCCAGCGTCGTCAGGCTCGCCTGCCATCGCTCCGTTGCTTGCGCGCACATCTCCTGGTGCCGGACACTGTGGTGTGGTAGAGGCAGCGCTGAGTCGGGCATGGCACGGTCCCGTTTCCTGCGTGTGACAGCGCTGGCGTTGATGTGCATGAGCGTGTGATATTGCTCGTCGACCATGGCTTGAAGCAAGCAGGTTTCCAACGCCTCGCCCGCGAGTCCCGGATACTCACCTGATATCACCAGCCCGAAGGCCGGATTTGCGACTGTCAGTTCCGCGACTACCGTGTTGCGGTTGAAAGCGATGATCGCCCAGGAGAGGAGTTCTTGTTTCTTTGCTTGATCAAGGTCCTGGTACGCGGGATGGTCTCCGAATGGAAGGATGTCCTCCGGGTAGTCGGGCCGGTCCATCTCGAAGAGCCCTTCGAGATCAAGTTCCGGGCGTTTCACACTGGCGCGCCGATACCAGTTGTCGGCCAACCGCCTGATGACCGCGCTCTCGACCTCGTTATCTTGCCGGTAGTCGATCGCTCCGGGCCCCGATTCGATTGCCGTCTGGTCGGACACCGTCTCCTCCTCGGTCGTGCCGCGCTAGCTTAGCCAGAAACGTGTGAGGTGTCGCCGTGCGTCCTTGTATTCGGCGCGGGCATGCAACATCCGGTGGTTGTTCCAGACGAGCAGGGCGTCCTCCGGTATGAGGGTGCGGATACGGTGCTGGGCGAAGAACTCGGCCGCGAGGCGGGACAAGACCGGGCCGAACTCGCCCAGCGCCGTGGCCCGGGAATCCGGGGTGCCGTTCACCTCGGCCTCATAGGCACCGAAAGAGAAAAGATTAGAGCTGAACCTGATGACCTCGCCGATGCCGTCCTCAAAGGAGACGACGCCGCGGCGGATGGGGAGCCGCTCATCGTCAGCGCCGGGAGGTGGAAAGTCCACGAGATGGCTCTGGATCAGGTCTCGGTCGGATGTGCCCAGGGTGGCGATGAATTCACGGCCGTCGACCAGATCGGTATGGCCGCCTCCGCACCTGGCCATGGTATGGCAGTAGAGCGCGACAAGCCGTGGCGGCGGGTCGGTACCGGGTGCTTCGGTGTGCACCGGGATCCCATTGGTGCTCTTTGTGAATCGAAGCGACTCGAAGCCATGCCTGGCCTTCACTTCGTATAAAAGCCGACCATCGGCATGCGGAAGCATCTCGCCCAGAAGGGAGAGAATCCGGTGAACATGCGGCAAGCCGCCGACTTCGGTGAGTAGAGAGTAACCCTGGGAATCCAGGCAGCCTCTCATCGTCTCCATCTCGTGCTGGCGGCTCTTATTCCCAGCCACAGAATCCCCCTGGTCGGAGTCACTACCGATTTCTTAGGTCGATCCTCGGGAAGTGGGAAAGTGGCCTATCAGCGAATGATCTTCATCAAGAATTATTTGATCAATGCTCGCCTGGCAAGTCAAGGGGAAGTTTTGTTGTGCGACCGGTGGGCCCGTGCCGACCTCACATCGATGAAGCCGACCACCTCCTCGCCAACCTGATCGGAACCGGAGCCCCCGCATAGGCACCCGCCTATTTGTGCCGGCCGGGACAAGTCAACGTTTCCCGCGGTCGCGCCGTCTGCGGGCGGCCTGGATCTCGGCGTCGGCGGCCAGCAGGCCGCCGACGGCGAACCCGAGGCCGGGTACGGCGAGGCGCAGGGACCAGCGGGCGATCCGGCCTGTGCCATCCACTACGCGGGTTCGCAGGACGGTCGGCCACAGTGTGAACAGCGTGCCGAGGACCGCCAGCCCGCCCCAGCCCAGGATGTTGACCTGCGCGTACGCAGCGCGCATCGGCTCGTGCCACTCGGACACGCGACCGGACGCCATCAGCCCGCCCAGTGTTCCGCCGGTGACCAGCGCGGTGCCGGCCCACAGGTACCAGGTGACGACGTGCGCGAACCGTCCGCCGAAGGCGTTGCGGACCAGCAGGGACGCGTGCAGCAGCACGAGAGGCGCGTACAGGACGGGGTGGTACGGCAGCCGCACCCGCAGCACCGCGGGCAGGATCACCGGCGCGTGCCCGAAGACCATCGACATCACGAAGCCGAGGAAGACGGCGTGCAGGGCGGCGTCGTACAGGCCGCTGTTCGACGGCCGTCCGGCGGCGAGCCGGATGGTCCCTGCGACGGCGAGCCACAGGTATCCGGCGAGCAGGCAGGCGGCGGCGTAGCAGGGCAGGCCCGGCGAGCGGACGGTCCGGCGCGCGACGCGCGGCGTCCGAGGAAGGCGACGCGGGCGAGTTCGAGGCGCTCCCCCCGCGATCGTGATCCTCCATGCCATCGATTATAAATACAAGTAGTGTTGTAAAAAATGCCCCGGCACCGAGGAGTGGAATGCTCATGGCCACATCGACCGCGAGCCCGCAGCAGGAGACCGTGCGGGCGATCCTCGACCACCACGGGCGCCTCGGCCGGACGATCGCCGACCACGCGCTCACCGTCTCCCGCGCCGTCGACCAGCTCGCCGCCCCCTACGAACGTCGCGACACGCTCGTGGCGTTCTGCCGGGACGAGGCCCTCCCCCACGCCCTGGCCGAGGAGGGGACCCTCTACAGGGCGGCGGAGAAACTGCCCGAAGCCCGCCTACTGCTCCGTTCGATGCTCCGCGAGCACGCCGTCCTGCGCGAGAGGGTCGCCGAGCTGGAGGCGGCGCGGACGCCTGGAGAGGCGGTCAGCGGGGCGGCGGCGGTGAACGCCCTCTTCCAGTCCCACCTGGAGAAGGAGAACGACCTGCTGCTGCCCGCCCTGGTGGACGCGGGCGTCGATCTCGGCGCGCTCCTCGCCGGAATGCACGAGATCCTCGGCGGCCAGGAGCCCGCCGGCGGCCACCACTGCACGTGCGGGGGGCACGACGACCCCGGCACGCCGGGCGCCGCGGCCGAAGTCACCGAGGACGGCGTGCTGGACGTCCGGGCGCTCGTCCCGGCACAGCGCCATCAGCGGATCTTCGCCGCGTTCGGGGCGCTCGCGCCGGGGACGGCGTTCGTCCTGGTCAACGACCACGACCCGAAGCCGCTCTACCACCAGTTCGCCGCCGAGCACCCGGGCGGATACACCTGGGACTACGAGGAAGCCGGCCCGGAGGTCTGGCGCGTCCGCATCGGCCGCCCCTGACGAAACCGCCGGAACGCACCTGGCGGTCGCGGCGCGGGCGGCCGCCAGGTGTTTTTACAATCCGTTCTGGAGAAACGCTACGACGGGTCGTAGGCGAGGTTCGGGGCCAGCCAGCGCTCCACCTCCGCCACCGGGAGGTCGCAGCGGCGGGCGTAGTCCTCGATCTGGTCCTTGCCGACGCGGCCGACCGTGAAGTACCGCGACTCCGGGTGCGCGAAGATCAGGCCGCTGACGCTGGCGGCCGGGGACATCGCGTACGACTCGGTGAGCTTCACGCCGATGCGGCCGGCGTCGAGCAGGTCGAACAGCGTCCGCTTCAGGCTGTGGTCGGGGCTCGCCGGGTAGCCGAGCGCCGGGCGGATGCCGCGGAAGCGCTCGGCGTGCAGGTCCTCCAGGAGGGGGTCGGCGTCCGGCTCGAACCAGGCGCGGCGGGCCTCCAGGTGGACGTACTCGGCGAACGCCTCGGCGAGCCGGTCCGCGAGCGCCTTCACCATGATCGACTTGTAGTCGTCGTTCTCCTCCTCGTACTTCGCGGCGAGGTCCTCGGCGCCGAGGATCGTCACGGCGAAGCCGCCGAGGTGGTCGCCGGACGGGGCGATGTAGTCGGCGAGGCAGCGGTTCGGGCGGCCCTCCGGCTTGGACGTCTGCTGGCGCAGCATCGGGAACCGCGGCCCGTCGTCCAGGAGGATGTCGTCGCCCTCGGAGTGGGCGGGCCAGAAGCCGTAGGCGCCGCTGGCCTCGAACGAGCCGTCCGCGATGATCTGGTCGAGCAGCGCGTTGCCGTCGTCGAACAGCTCGCGGGCGACGGGCTGGTCGAGGATCGCCGGGTACTTGCCCTTCAGCTCCCAGGCCAGGAAGAAGAACTGCCAGTCGATCATCTCGCGGATCGCGGTCAGGTCGGGCCGGACGATCCGGACGCCGCTGAAGTCCGGGACCGGAACGTCGCCGAAGTCGACCCGCTCCTGGTTCGCGCGCGCCTGCTCGATGGTGAGCAGGGGGCGGCGCTGCTTGTTCTCGTGCTGCTCGCGGAGCCGCGCCTGCTCCTCGCGGTTGGCGGCGTCCAGCGCGGCGGCGCGGTCCTCGTCGAGCAGGTCGGAGACGACGCCGACGACGCGGGAGGCGTCCAGGACGTGCACGGTCGTCGCGTCGTAGGCGGGCGCGATCTTCACGGCGGTGTGCTGCCGGGACGTGGTGGCACCGCCGATCAGCAGCGGCAGCCGCATCCCGCGCCGCTCCATCTCGGCGGCGACGGAGACCATCTCGTCCAGCGACGGGGTGATCAGCCCGGACAGCCCGATCGCGTCGGCGTTCTCGGCGATCGCGGTGTCGAGGATCTTCGCGGCGGGCACCATCACGCCGAGGTCGATCACGTCGTAGTTGTTGCAACCGAGGACGACGCCGACGATGTTCTTGCCGATGTCGTGCACGTCGCCCTTGACCGTCGCGAGGACGACCTTGCCCTGGCCGCGCTCGGTGTGGACGCGGCCGGCCCGCAGCGCCTCCTCCTTCTCCTTCTCCATGAAGGGCTCCAGGTAGGCGACCGACCGCTTCATCGCGCGGGCGCTCTTCACCACCTGCGGGAGGAACATCTTGCCGGAGCCGAAGAGGTCCCCGACGACCTTCATGCCGTCCATCAGCGGGCCCTCGATCACGTCGAGGGGGCGGGCGGCCTTCTGCCGGGCCTCCTCGGTGTCCTCCTCGATGAAGTCGACGATGCCGTGGACGAGGGCGTGCGACAGCCGCCGCTCGACCGGCGCGTCCCGCCAGGACAGGTCGACCTCGCGCCTGGTGGCCTCGCCCTTGACGTTCTCGGCGAACGACACGAGCCGGTCGGTCGCGTCGGGGCGGCGGTCGAACAGCACGTCCTCGACCAGTTCGAGCAGGTCGGCCGGGATGTCCTCGTAGACGGCGAGCTGCCCGGCGTTGACGATGCCCATGTCGAGGCCGTTGCGGACGGCGTGGAACAGGAACGCCGAGTGCATCGCCTCGCGGACGACCTCGTTGCCGCGGAACGAGAAGGAGAGGTTGGAGATGCCGCCGCTGGTGCGGGCGCCCGGGCAGCGCTCCTTGATCAGGGGCAGCGCGTCGATGAACGCCTTGGCGTACCCGTTGTGCTCGGAGATGCCGGTCGCGACCGCGAGGACGTTCGGGTCGAAGACGATGTCCTCGGCGGGGAACCCGGCCTTCTGCGTGAGCAGGTCGTAGGCGCGCCCGCAGATCTCGACCTTGCGCTCGGTGGTGTCGGCCTGGCCGGTCTCGTCGAAGGCCATGACGACGACGCCGGCGCCGAAGTCGCGGATGCGGCGGGCCTGCTCCAGGAAGGGGCCCTCGCCCTCCTTGAGGCTGATCGAGTTGACGACGCCCTTGCCCTGGACGGTCTTCAGGCCCGCCTCCAGGACGCTCCACCGCGAGCTGTCGATCATGATCGGGATGCGGGCCACCTCGGGCTCGGTCGCGATCAGGTTGAGGAACGTCGTCATCTCCCGCTCGCTGTCGAGCAGGTCGGCGTCCATGTTGACGTCGAGGAGGTTCGCGCCGCCGCGGACCTGCTCCAGCGCCACGTCCACCGCGGCCTGGTGGTCGCCCGCCTCGATCAGCTTGCGGAACCGCTTGGAGCCGGTGACGTTGGTCCGCTCGCCGACCATGATGAAGCCGGTGTCGGCGCCGATCTCGAACGGCTCCAGGCCGCTGAACCGGCTGGCCTTCGCGGGCCGCGCGACCTCGCGGGGCGCCGCCCCGCGGACCGCCTCGGCGATCTTGGCGATGTGCGCGGGGCCGGTCCCGCAGCAGCCGCCGACGATGTTGACCATGCCGGACGCCGCGAACTCGCCGAGCTTGGCGCCCGTCTCGTCCGGGGTCTCGTCGTAGCCGCCGAACGCGTTCGGCAGGCCGGCGTTCGGGTGGGAGGCGGTGTAGGTGCCGGCGATCCGCGCGAGCTCCTCCACGTGGGGGCGGAGCTGGTCGGCGCCGAGCGAGCAGTTGACGCCGGCGACGAGCGGCTCGGCGTGCTCGATCGACCGCCAGAACGCCTCGACGGTCTGGCCGGACAGCGTCCGGCCGGACAGGTCGACGATCGTCACCGAGATCCACAGCGGCAGGTGCGGGGCGACCTCGCGGGCGGCGGCGATCGCGGCCTTCGCGTTCAGCGTGTCGAAGATCGTCTCGATCAGCAGCAGGTCGACGCCGCCCTCGGCGAGCCCGGCGATCTGCTCGGCGTAGGTGTCCTTGACCCGGTCGAACGTGACGGCGCGGTAGGCCGGGTCCTCGACCCGCGGGGACAGCGACAGCGTGACGTTCAGCGGCCCGACGGACCCGGCGACGAACCGGTTGTCGTACTCGTCGGCGGCCTGCCGGGCGAGCTCGGCGCCCCGCACGTTCATCTCGCGGACGAGGCCCTCCAGGCCGTAGTCGGCCTGGCCGATGCTCGTCGCGGTGAACGTGTTGGTCGTGGTGATGTCGGCGCCGGCGTCGAGGTACTGCCGGTGGACCTCCAGGATCACGTCCGGGCGGGTCAGGTTGAGCAGGTCGGGGTCACCGGTGACGTCCTTCGGATGGTCACCGGCGATGCGGTCACCGCGGTAGTCCTCCGGGGTCAGGCCCGCGCCCTGGAGCATCGTGCCCCAGGCGCCGTCCAGCACCGCGATCCGCTGCTCAAGAAGCTCACGCAGGTCGTTCTGCCGGTCGGTCATTGTCTCCGAGCACCTCCCAAGGTCATCTGGGAGGCGCCCTTGCGGAATCAGATCTCTTGGCAGCCGAGCGTGGCGGGCTCTCGCCCGTTGCAGCGCCTCTCGGCCACATGTCGAGGTTACCGTCCGATGGCCCGATGTGTCAGGCGCGCCCCAGGATGCGGGCAGGATGAACTGATGCGCGCACGACCGATCGCACCGTCGCTCGTGGTGAAGGACGTGTCGGAGCGGATCGCCGCCCTTCCCAGAAACAAGATGGACGACCCCGCGCACCCGGCGCTGGTCACCGACGTCTAGGGGCGCCATTCCTCCTGGTAGGCGGGATGGGACGCGTAGGGAAGGGCGAGCAGGCGCAGGACCTTCTCGCGGACGGACTGGGCGGCCTCCAGCTCGGGCGTCCGATGCCCCTGCCCGAGGATCCAGGACTGCTTCTCGTAGTCGTCGAGGATCTGGCGCCTCGCCGCGACCTCGGCGAGCGCGCGGGACGGGTCGTGCCGGGCGATGTGCTCGGCGTACGCCTCGTTCTCCGCCGTCGCCACGTAGGCGGGCTCACCGGTGCCGGGGTCGGTGCTGACCGTTCCGGAGGGTGTCGCCAGCCAGGGGGCGCCGGAGCAGGCACGGGCCGTCTGCTCGTCCCTGTCCAGCCGGGCGCGGAGGAACTCCACCAGATCCATAGGGCCATCCTGCCCCGGGTAGGGGCGGGATGGCCCTCGGAGATGATCCATCAGGCGGCGCAGTTGCCGGTGACCGGCTTGCCCGCGAAGCGGTCGGCGAGGAACGCCATCGCGTCCGGTTCGCTCCAGAGCATGCCGGTGGCGTGCTCGGCGAAGGTGTAGGTCTTCCACGTGACGTTGGCGCCCTTGGCGCACCACGCCTTGTGGAGGGCGTCGGCCTGCGCGAACGGGATGATCTCGTCGTAGACGGCCTGCGTCTGGAGGACGGGAGCGCCCGGCGCGGTGGAACCGAGCTTGTTGGCGTTGAGGCGCGCCTGCCATGCGGGCGTGCCGAGAGGGTCGCTGGTCGTGTAGTCGCTGATGTGCTTGAACGCGGTCTCCACGACCGTGAGGGGGCCGTCGAAGCTGACCAGGCACATGTCCTTGGCCTTCTCCAGCAGCTCCCGGCCGTTGTCGTTCAGGTACTTCTCCAGGTCGAGCTCGGGGTAGGCGGCGTCGTACCCGACCGCCGCCATGAACATGAGCGCGATGAACGGGGATCCGTCGAGACTCTTGGCGACGGCCTCCAGGTCCGCCGGGACACCGCCGGCGAACGTGCCCTTGATCGCGAGATCCGGCGCGTAGGTCGCGGCCAGTTCCGCCGCCCAGCCCGAGGACGTCCCGCCCTGCGAGTAGCCCCAGAGCCCGACCGGGCTGCCGCCGAGGCCCGCGTCCGGGAGGCGCTGCGCGGCCCGCGCCACGTTCAGCAGCGCCTTGCCCTGGGAGCGGCCGACCTCGTAGGTGTGCCGGCCGGGCGTTCCGAGGCCCTCCATGTCGGTGACGGCGACGGCCCAGCCGCGGCTGAGCGCGTCGGCGATGAACAGCTCCTCGTAGTCCAGGCCCTGCGTGAGCGTGTAGGACGGGGCGCACGCGTCGCCGAGCCCGCGGGTCCCGACGGCGTAGGAGAGGAGCGGGCGCCTGCCCTGGCCCGTCCAGGCCTTGGTCGGGACGAGGATCATGCCGGACACGGCGGTCGGGCCGCCGTCGGCGGTCTCCGACCGGTACAGCACCTGCCAGGACTTCACGCCCCCGTACGGCGCGTGGCCGATCGGGTCCACGGTGAACACCGCGGGGCGCGAGCGGATGACGTCTCCTGGGGCGCCGTCCGGGAGCGGGGACGGCGGCTTGTAGAACGGGTCGTCGGCGGGTGTCGGGGGAGCCGGCGGCGCCGCGGCGGCCGGGGCCTGGAGCGCGGCGGCCGTCATGGCGATCCCGATGCAGGACGCCACCGCGGCGCGCACCAGCCGGCGGACGGTGATGGACATGGCGGGTAACCCTTCGTCGTCGCCCCTGCCGTCGACGTGACGGCCACCCGACCGTAACGTAATTAGACACTTACTCCAATGAAGATGGGCGCGCATCGCGGGGGCCGGTTTGTCACCGTCCTGACAAAAGCGGCCTGACTCACCTCTTCAGCGGCGTCGCGGCAGTGCGGCCCTTCCACGCGCCGCCTTGACCGGCCCGGTGCCTGCGCGCGGAGTCGAGGGTCATGGCGGCGTACATCAGCGCCACCAGCGGCAGCGCCGGGGCCCGCAGCGGCGACAGGCCGTAGAAGCGGAGCATGGGCGTGTACGTGAGCGCCATCAGCGACCAGCCGAGGGCCCCGGCCGCGAGGACGGCGCCGTCCCCGGCGGCCAGGCCGGCGCCCGCCGCGGCGGGCGGGACCGCGTACAGCAGGACCAGGCCGAGGACGGTCCCGGCGAGCAGCGCGGGCGAGTAGCGGAGCTGGTGGTAGGCGCTGCGGGCGATCATCGCCCAGAGGTCGGCGAGGCGGGGGTAGGGGCGGCGGCTGACCACGTCGCGGGCGAGGTCGAGGCGGCAGCGCCCGCCGGCGCGCTTGACCAGGCGCCCCATCGCCACGTCGTCGATCAGCGCGTCGCGGATCGCCGCGAGACCGCCGGCCTCGGCGAGGGCGGCGCGCCGGACGAGCATGCAGCCGCCCGCCGCGGCGGCGGTGCGCGCCCCGTCCCGGGTCACGCGGCGGAACGGGTAGAGCTGGGCGAAGAAGTACACGAACGCCGGGACGATCACGCGCTCCCAGCGGGTGCGGGTGTTCAGCGTCGCCATCAGGGAGACGAGATCGCGCCGCTCGGCGGCGGCCACGCGGACGAGCCTCATCAGCGTGCCGGGCCGGTAGGCGATGTCCGCGTCGGTGAAGAGGAGGTGGCCGGGCTCCCCCGCCGCGCGGACGCCCTCCGACATCGCCCACACCTTGCCCGCCCACCCCGGCGGACGCTCGCCGGCGGCCACCACCCGCAGCCGGGGGTTCCCGTCCGCCAGCCGGACGGCCGCCTCCCCGGTGCCGTCGCCGCTCCCGTCGTCGACCAGCACGACGCGGAAGCGCCCCGGATACTCCTGGGCCAGCAGGGTCGGCAGCGTGTCCGGCAGGACGGCCGCCTCGTCGCGGGCCGGGACCACCGCCACCACATCGGGCCAGGCGTCCGGGTCCGCCGCGTCCGGAAGACCGGGGCCGGTCCTCCAGAAGCCGCCATGGCCGAACGCCAGATAGAGCCAGCCCGCCAGTGCCGCCACGGCCAGAACACCCACGACCACCACGTCCCGCAGCCTCGCACCGCACCGGCGCGGCCGTCCAACTTCATGAACCCGCTGGCGAGGCGGGGCGCGCTAGAGTCGCGCGGGTGGACGAGGTCCTGTGGAAGGCGGCCGCCAAGCTGCGCGGATCCGTCGACGCGGCACGGTACAAGGACTTCGTCCTCGGGCTCGTCTTCCTCAAGTACGCCTCCGACGGGGCCTTGCCGGTGCCGGCCGGGGCGCGGTGGGCGGATCTCGCCGCGGCGTCCGGGCCCGGCACGCTCGGTGAGCGGATCGACGCCGCGATGGACACGATCATGCGGGCCGATCCGTCCCTGGACGGCGCGCTGCCGAAGATCTTCGCCGGGGTCGACCAGCGGCGCCTCGCGGACCTGGTCGGGCTGATCGGGCAGGTGGAGTTCGGCGGGCGGTCCGCGCGGGACGTGCTCGGCGAGGTCTACGAGTACTTCCTGGAGCGGTTCGCGCGGGCAGAGGGGAAGCGCGGCGGCGAGTTCTACACGCCTTCGAGCGTGGTCAGGCTGCTGGTGGAGATCCTGGAGCCGTTCAAGGGGCGGGTGTACGACCCCTGCTGCGGTTCCGGCGGGATGTTCGTGCAGGCGGAGAGGTTCGTCCTCAGCCATCGGGGGCGGCTGGACGACATCGCCGTCTACGGGCAGGAGGCGAACGAGCGGACGTGGCGGCTGGCCAGGATGAACCTGGCCGTGCACGGGATCGCGGGCGACATCCGCCTCGCCGACACGTTCGCCGAGGACGCGCACCCCGGGATCGAGGCCGACCACGTGCTGGCCAACCCGCCGTTCAACATGTCGGACTGGTACCGCGACGCCGGCGATCCGCGCTGGCGGTACGGCGTCCCGCCGGCCGGGAACGCCAACTTCGCCTGGATGCAGCACATCGTCTCCAAGCTCGGGCCGCACGGCCGCGCCGGCGTCGTCATGGCGAACGGCTCGATGTCGTCCCGGCAGTCCGGCGAGGGCGGGATCCGCGCGGCGCTCGTGGAGGCGGACCTGGTGGCGTGCGTCGTCGCGCTCCCCGACCGGCTCTTCCGCAGCACCCCGATCCCCGCGTGCCTGTGGTTCCTCGACCGGAACAAGGGCATGCCGGGCCGGGTGCTCTTCGTCGACGCCCGCGACATGGGCACGATGGTCGACCGCACGGAGAGGGTCCTCACCGGCGACGACATCGCCCGGATCGCCGGCGCCTACCGGTCCTGGCGCGCCCACGACCACACGGACGTCCCGGGGTTCTGCCACTCGGCGAGCGTGGACGAGATCAGGTCCCATGACCATGTCCTCACCCCCGGCCGCTACGTGGGCACCGCCGAACCCGACGCAGGCGACGAGCCCGCGGCCGACAGGGTCGAGCGCCTCACCAAGGAACTCCTCACGCATCTTGAGGAGTCGGCGCGGCTCGACCAGATCGTCCGGACGGAACTCGGGCGCCTGGATGGCTGACGGGCACGTACCGCTGAGCGACCTCGTCACGTTCGCCAACGGCCGGTCGCACCCGGCGGAGGGCTCCGCCTATCCGACGTACGGCGCCAACGGCGTCATCGGCTCGTCCGGCGGCTACAACGCGAAACCCGGCTCCACGATCGTCGGACGCGTCGGGTCGTACTGCGGCGCCGTCCATCACAGCCCCGGCCGCTGCTGGGTCACCGACAACGCCATCATCGCCACGGCCCGGGACGGGGTGAATCCCCGGTACGTCTACTACCTGCTCAAACGGCTCGGCCTGAACAGGTACCGCATCGGATCCGGGCAGCCGCTCCTCACCCACGGCATCCTGAACCGGCTCACGACCCGGCGCCTGAGCCGGGCGGAGCAGGACAGGGCGGCGTCGGTCCTCGGAGCCCTGGACGACAAGATCGCCGTGAACGGGCGCATCGCCTCCTGCGCCGACGCGCTCCTGCGCGCCCGGTACGAGGAGACGCAGGCGACCTCCCTCATCCCGATCGGCGAGCTCGGGCGGCTGGTCCGCGGGAACGTGCCGCCCGCTCTGATCGGCGGGGACGAGAACTACATCGGCCTGGAGCACATGCCGAAACGGCACATGTGGCTGTCGGCATGGGCGGGCGCGGCCGGGATCACCAGCGCGAAACGGCGGTTCACGGCCGGAGACGTCCTGTTCGGCAAGCTCCGCCCGTACTTCCACAAGGTGGGGCTCGCCTTCGTGGACGGCGTCGCGTCGACCGACATCCTCGTCGTCCGCCCGGAGGACCCCGCCCACCGCGGCTGGCTGCTCGCGGCCCTGGCGAGCGACGAGGTCGTGGCGCACGCGTCCGCCGTCGGCGACGGGACGAGGATGCCGCGCACCGGCTGGCCCGACCTCGCCGCCTACAAGGTCCCCTGGCCCGGAGACGACGAGGCGAGGAGGTTCGGCGCGTTCGCGGCCACGCTGGCGCGCCGGGTGGAGGCGGCCACGGCCGAGACCGCGGCGCTGGCGAGCCTCCGCGACGCCCTCCTCCCCGAGCTCGTCCCCTGACGGCACGGCGGGCGGCGGCCGGGTAATGCGTTGCGGCGGGACCACGCGATCTTTACCGTGGGCCCTCGACAGCGTGTAGCTCAGCAGCAGAGCGCCGGGCTGAGGTCCCGGAGGGCGCGGGGGCGGAACCCGCCACGCTGGCGTGAACGAGGACGCAACGGGTGAACCCCGGTTACGCGGCCGACCAGATGGCCAAGGCGCTCGTGACCGCGCTGGCCCACGAGGACGCCGCGACGCGGCGGCGCGCCGAGGAGCGCCTCGGCCGCTGGGAGCGCGTCGTCTCGGGGATGAAGGACGGCTCGCTGGACATCGGTTCCAGGACGCCGGTCGCCGGGCTTCCGGCGTGGGTGACACCAGAGGTCGTCCGGGGCGGGTTCGCGACCGGGAACGCCGCCGCGGGCGGGCCGCTGCTCGACCACGAGGTGGAGGCGGCGCGCCGCGCCCGGGTGCCCGCCGCGCGGCAGGCCCTCTTCGCGTACTACCTGACCGACGCCGGGCTGGACGAGCTGTACGGGCTGCTCGACAGCGGCCGGTACGAGGTGGCGCTGCCGGAGGAGGCGGCGCTGCTCGTGGTGGCGTGGCTGCTGCGGGCCGGGGACCGGGCGGCGGCCCTGGACGTCCTGGACGCCATCGGGCCGTTCGCCGGCCGGCTGCGGTTCCTCCCGAGGCCCGCGCGGAGCCCCGGCGACCCGTCGCTGGCGCGCCGGGAGACGGCCGGGCAGGTGCGCGAGCGGCTCGCGGCCCGGCGGCCGAACCGGGCGGTGGCCGCGATGAACGAGGCGCTGTCGGTGTGGAACCCGTTCGCGGACGAGCTGCTGGCGCACTGGCTGGAGACCGTCCGGGACGGGCGGGTCCTCGCCGCCGAGCCCGACGGATGGCGAGCGCGGGGCGCCGCCCTGCTCGACCGGTACGCGGAGCTGGCGGCACGGCACACCCTGTGCGGGAAGCACCGCAACCGCAGGTCGAACCCGGCCGTCCTCCGCACGTCACTCGAAGAGGTGCTGGCGGGGCGGCGTCCCTCCGGACTGCTGCAGCACGCCGTCGACTCGATGGTCGCGAAGCGCGGCGCGCCGGGCGGGGAAGTGCATGCCGCGCTGCGGGAGCGGCAGGCGGCCGAGGCCGCGCGGCCGACGCACCACGCGCTCGCCCAGGCCGCGGCGGAACGGCTGGACGCGGTGCCGCAGGACGCCGGGGTGCCGTCCATCGAGCCGTTCGTCGAGCCCGTCACCACCGACGGGCAGACCGCCGAACTGCCCGAGCGGCTTCGCCGGGTGGTCGAGAACGCGCTGGAGGCGCCGGTCAGCACGCTCGTCGAGCGCGGGGTCGTCCCGTCGGCGGAGGTGCTCGCGCGCCTCGTCCCGCAGCTGGTCGCCGCGGCGTCGGCGCAGTCCTACCCCGATGACGCGCTGAGGGGGCTGATGGCGGCCGTCCACAAGGCGTTCCGCAACCGGCGTTCCCTGCTGCTGCTCGACCTGAGCCACCAGGTGCGGCAGGACGAGCTTCCGTGGGTCGCGGCCGTGGCCGGGTACCGCCGCACGACGGGCGCCGCGCAGGCGAACGCGCACGCCGTGCTGGTCCAGCTCGGCGAGCTGACGCTGCGGTCCTTCCCCGGGACCATCGTCCCGAACCCGATGCTCAGGGAGCTGAGCACGCTGGCCGAGCGCGCCGGTGTGCGCGTGCCGTTCGTGGAGGAGCTGGCCGCCGACATCTTCATGGGCAGGTTCTCGCCGAAGTTCCTCCAGGCGGCGCAGCTCGCGGGCGAGGTCATGGAGGGGACCCTCTACGCGCGCTACTACGGGATCGACTACGCGGCCGTCCGGCGGCTCCGGGACGGCTTCGGCGACCTCTGCGAGGAGCGCGCCGGGGAGCGCCCGGGGTCGTGGGTCGTGGGCAACGGGATGGTGATCGAGCAGGCGCAGATCCTCACCACGCACAACCTGGCGGCGCTCGCGCACCCCGTGGGGATCGAGCCGGCGGACGGATGGGACGGTCTCGCGCGGCGCGCGTTCGCCGTCGCGTGCCGCCTGGTGCGGCGGGTGCAGGGGAACGAGTTCCCGCACAGGAACATCAAGGACGCCGCCTACGCGTGGCGGCAGGCCCTCTTCTACCTCGCGCTGTGCGGGCTGAAGGAGCAGATCTCCGCCATCGCCTGGATGCAGGAGGAGCTCGACCGGCAGCCGGCCCATGCCGTCCGGCGCCTCGACCCCGTGCTGGCGGGCCTCCGGCACGTCCTGACCGGCGGCGACCTCGACGCCGGGCCGGCGCCGCACGGCCGCCGGTTCCTCGGATGGTCCGCGGGCGGCCACTGGATGATCTGAGGGCACTCCCGGGCGGTCCCGGCTTGTGGCCGTCGATCTGCGGACCGGCGAGCCGCGCTGGACCGTCGACAGCGGCTACCCGCTCCGGGGCGGTTCTTCTCCGTCGACCCGCCCGCCCGCGCCGGCGAGAACGCCCGGTACCTCGCGCTGGACGGCGACGGCCGGCGGCTCGCCGCGAACCTCCCCGGCAGGCCCGCGGACCTCGGCGGCGGCTACGCCGTCCTCATGCCGTACGCGCCCGTGCAAGGGGCGGTGGCGGGGCCGGCGCAGACCTTCGCCGTCCACCGGTTCCAGGGGTGATCCCGCGGTCCGTGTCGGATCTTGCACGAGAGGTGAGAGTCCGCAGGACACGGCAGGGTCCTTGCATGCGCGCAAGCGTTGGTGACTGGTTCGCCTGCCCTGCGTCAGAGTGTGTGTTGTTTCACTTCCACGTCCGAATTCGACCAGGCCGAAGAGCACATGTTCGCTTACAGCCCGACACGGAGACGTGAAACCAACGCCGCCATGAATGCATCGAACGCGTGGTCCGGGGTGCCCGTGCTGGTCCCCGCGCCCGCTCCTTCCCTGGAAGTCGGAATCCCGTCCGCCCTGAACAACGGCAAGTCGTCCGGGCGCCTCATCGGCGAGATCGACCTCGCCGCAACGCCGCCCGCCGTCCGGCTCGCGCGGTCCTACGTCCGCGAGCTCGTCGGCCAGCACTTCGGCGCCGACCGGTCCGAGCTCGGCGACCTGGAACTGCTGACCAGCGAGGCGGTGACCAACGCGGTCCTGCACGCGCGGCCGCGCAAGGACGGAACGATCACCCTGTCGGTCCTGCACGTCGACCGGTACGTCCGGGTCGAGGTCACCGACGGCGGTGCCTCGCCGGGGCGGCCGCGGCCGCCCGAGGACCCGCTGCCCGCGCACGGCCGCGGGCTCGTCCTGATGAAGGCGCTCGCCACCGACTTCGGCACCTGCCGGGGCAAGAACGGGGCCTCCACCTTCTGGTTCGGGGTGGGCGTCCGGGAGGGCTGGCGGCTGCCGTGACGCCTGGGTCGACGCTGGACACGGCCCGCCGGGCCGACCAGGCCCCTCTCGGGGAGGGAACGAAGTTCAGCACGTCGACCGCGGGCGTCGCCCGCATGTGCAACTACTTCCTCGGCGGCAAGGACAACTACGCCGCCGACCGCGACTCCGCCGAGCGGGTGCTGCGCCGCTGCCCGGTCGTGCTGCGGCTCGTCCAGGCGAACAGGGGCTTCCTGGACCGCGCCGCCACGCTGCTCGCCGGGGCCGGGCTGCGCCAGTTCGTCGACATCGGCTGCGGGCTCCCGGCGGACGACAACCTCGGCGACATCGTCCGGCGGACCGACCCGTCCTGCCGCGTCGCCTACGTCGACAACGACCCGATGGTGGTCGCGCACGCGCGTGCCCTGCTCGCCGTCGACGCGAACACCACCGCCTTCGCGGGAGACGTCCGGGACACGGAGGCGCTGCTCGCCGACGCGGGGCTGCGGAGGCTGATCGACTTCGGCGAGCCCGCCGCGGTGTTCCTCCTCGGCGTCCTGGACTTCCTGCCCGACGAGGCCGGCCCGCGCCGGATCGTGGACGCGCTGGCCGCCGGCCTCGCCCCCGGCAGCCACGTGGTCATCAGCCACGCCGAGCGGACGGCGGAACTGGCGCCGATCGCCGGGCCGCGGCCCGGCGTCGACACGCCGTTCCACCCGCGCGGCGAGGACGAGATCGCGGACATCTGCCGGAGCCTGGAGATGGTCGAGCCCTACCCGGCCCGGCTGCCGCAGCCGCGGGCCGCCGCCCGCGGCACCGGGCCGCTGCCGCTCTTCGGCTGCGTCGGCCGTGTGCCGGGTGACGGGCGGCCATGGCCGGGTGACGGACGGTCATGACGGTGCTCATCGCCAAAGGTGACAGGACGGGCACATCTGCGGATCGCCCGTTCCGCACGCCCGGCGCTTCGCTACGATCGGAACGTCAGCAAGTGCCACATCTAGGGCAAGCGATGACAGCGGACGGCGAGCCGAAGTCTCTCTCGGACATCACCAAGGACATGGGGCTCAACATGTCCGACGTGGCGGCCTTCTCCGGGCTCGACGAGAGCACGATCTTCCGGCTGTGGGACAACGAGGAATGGCTCGACCGGGTCAGCGGCCGGTCGTTGCAGAGCCTCATGTCGTCCGTCCCCGGGATCGCCGAGTACTCGATGGCGCACGCCGTCCGGAAGAGGCGGGACGGGCTCGTCGCCGACCTGCAGCGCGAAGGGCTCGCCGTCGACCTGGCCGCCCTGGAGAACTCGCCGGTCGCCAAGCAGCACCTCCTGAACGCGCTCGAGGCCGCCGTGCACATCATGCGCGGCCAGGCGACGCAGAAGACGTCGTCGTTCATCGCCCGCTTCTGGGGGCGCGAGCAGGACACCGCGCTGGAGGCCCTGTACTCGACCGAGTCCGGCCACGGGCTCCTGGTCGACCCGCAGAAGCTGTTCGACTCGACCATCGAGCTGGCCCCGCGCCTGAACCGCAAGACCTACTCGTTCCACTCGATCCTCGCGCTGAACATCCTGACCCACCAGGTCAGCAAGGTGACCGGGGAGCTGGAGGCCGACCTCGGGTTCGAGATGCCGGGCCGCCAGACCGCGTTCATGATGCGCGGGGTCGTGATGGGATGCCTGATCAGCTCGAACGACTTCGAGCTGGCGGAGCGGTACCGGCAGGAACTCGACGCGACGCCCGTGTACGCGGCACTTGAGGAATGGGCCTTCCCCACCTACAGCAAGGACGGCCGGATCAGCAGCGACTTCACCCTCCCGAGCTCCCTGTCGCTGCGCAACACGGCCGTCGAGGTGCTGCGCGAGATCATGGTGTACAGCGACGCCTACCTGTACTACCTGGCGTCGACGTACATCCCGCTGGCGCTCAAACGCGACCCCGCGTTCGGCGGAAAGCTCCCCGAGCTGATCCAGGCGCTGCGACTGCGCGGAGCCGACTGCCGGGACAGAAAGACCAGACAGACCTGCGAAGCACTGGTGCGGCGGCTGAAGAGCCTCGCCTGAACCAGGTACCGAAGAATGGGGAGCCGGTGGAGGACACGGCGCAAGCCATCGCGAACCTGACGCGGGAGCGTTGGGAGGCGAACGCGCAGTACTGGGTCAAGGTGATCAGAGAGCGCCGCGACCGGTACCGCACGGAACTGACCGACGCGGCGGTCCTCGACGCCGTCGGGCCCTGCGCGGGCCTGCGCGTCCTGGACGCGGGATGCGGCGAGGGCTACCTCTCCCGCACGCTCGCGTCCATGGGAGCGGACGTGACCGGGGTCGACGCGGCGCAGGGGCTGGTCGACGCCGCCGCGTCCCACCCGTCCCGCCCGGAGAACACCCGGTTCCTGCGCGCCAGCGTGGAGGACCTGCCGCTGGAGGACGACGCGTTCGACCTCGTCCTGTGCAACCACCTGTTCAGCCACCTGCAGGACCCGACCCGCGCCATCGGCGAGTTCGGGCGGGTCCTCACGTCCGGCGGGCGGATGATCCTGCTGACGCTGCATCCCTGCTTCTACGTGGAGAACGCCGAGCAGGGAGCCGCGAACAGCGTCCCGGCGGCGGAGTACTTCGCCTCGCGCGGGATCGACCAGCACTTCCTGGTGGACGGGCTGGAGTCCCCTTCGATGATCACAAGCTGGCTCCGGCCGCTGGAGTACTACGCTGGAACGCTCCGGGACGCCGGATTCGTCATCGCCGACCTGCGCGAACCGCACCCGTCGGAAGAGCAGCTGCGGGACGACCCGTGGTGGCGCAAGGGCTTCCCGACGGCCATGTTCATGCTCCTCATCGCGGAGCGCCGTTAACCTCGTCCCCATGGACGACGTGGCGCCGGAGCGGGTACCCGCGGAGCTGGCCGAGCACCCGGACAGGCTCCGGTGGAACGCCAAGTACGCGGGCGCGGAGGCGGGCGGCGACGCCCGGCCCCCGTCCGCGCATCCGCTGGCGGAGCGGGCGCTGTCGCTGGAGCTGCCGGACGGCCCGGTGCTCGACCTCGCGTGCGGGCCGTCCGGCAGCGCCCTGCAGGCCGCCGCGACCGGACGCCCCGTGACGGCCGTGGACATCTCCGAGATCGCCCTCGCGCGGCTCGGCGAGCAGGCCCGGCGGCGCGGGCTCGCGTCGCTGATCACGCTCGTCCAGGCCGATCTGGCCGCCTGGCGGCCGGACGGCCCGGGCTACGCGCTCGTCCTGTGCACCGGGTTCTGGGACCGCGCCGTCTTCGGCCGGGCCGCCCTCGCCGTCCTGCCGGGCGGGCTGCTGGCCTGGGAGGCGTTCACCGAGGAGGCCCGGCGCGACCGGCCGCACCTGCCCGCCGCGTGGTGCCTCGGCGCCGGGGAGCCCGCGTCGCTGCTGCCGGGCGGCTTCACCGTCCTCGAACAGGCCGACGACGCCGGCAAGCGGCGCTTCCTCGCCCGCGCCGGGAGCTAGTCCAGGTCGACGACGACCGGGGCGTGGTCGGACGGGCCCTTGCCTTTGCGGGCCTCCCGGTCGACGTAGGCGGACCCGACCCGCCTGGCGACGGCCTCGCTCGCGTAGAAGAGGTCGATGCGCATCCCCAGGTTCTTGTGGAACATCCCTGCCCGGTAATCCCAGTACGTGTAGGGGTGGGGGCCCTTCATGGGCGTCGGGACGACGTCGTGGAGGCCGAGGTCGCGCAGTTCGGCGAGTGCCTGCCGCTCGGCGGGCGTGACGTGGGTGGAGCCGACGAAGACGGCCGGGTCCCAGACGTCCTCGTCCGTGGGCGCGACGTTGTAGTCGCCGCACGCCACGAGCTGAGCGTCGTCGACCAGCTCGGCGCGCAGGGCGTCCCGGAGGGCGGCGAACCACGCGAGCTTATAGGCGTAGTGGGCCGACTCGGGGGTGCGGCCGTTCGGCGCGTACAGGGACCAGACCCGGACACCGCCGCACGTCGCGCCGACCGCGCGGGCCTCCGGGACGAGCGTGACGGGCTCGTCCAGCTTCATCTGGCCCTCGGCCTCGCCCTCGTAGGCGGGCTCCCCCGGGAAGCCGTTGGAGACGTCCTCGACGCCGACCCGGGAGAGGATCGCCACGCCGTTCCACCGGCCGTCCCCGTGCGCCGCGGTCTCGTAGCCGAGCTCCGCCACCTCGGCGGCGGGGAACTGGTCGGCGCGGCACTTGGTCTCCTGGAGGCAGACGACGTCCGGCCTCGTCTCGTCCAGCCAGGAAAGAAGGCGCGGAAGCCGTGCCTTGACCGAGTTCACGTTCCACGTGGCGAGGCGCATCCCTCCAGGGTGCCACCCGCCATCTGGCCGCAGGGCGTGAGCCGGACGGCCGGCGGGGATATCCTGGCTGCTTCCCTGTCCCCTGCCAGACGGCTTCACCCCTAGCCTGTGACCGGTAGATTGCGGGTCGGCCGCCTTTACACGGTTTTCACGCTGTGCTTAGCCCGGCCCTGGAACAGTGGTCACGTTCGTGGTGTCGTCGAACCCGTCGCGAGTGAGGAAACATGGCCGAGGATGACAAGCCCCGGGGCAAGCCGGCGGTCAAGGCGAAGATCCCGAGCGCCCAGAACATCCGCAGCCCGGAGTTCACCCCGCACGGCATCAGCGCGGGGCGCGGCAGCGGGCTGAACCGGCCGTCCGGGCTGACCGCCAAGGACGCCAAGAAGCGCCGGCTGAAGGTGATCGCCGGGGTCGTGGTCGCCGCACTGGCGATCTCCGGCGGCGTGTACTGGTGGGTGAACCGCCCCGATCCCGAGATCCAGGTGACCGGCAAGTTCGCCGCCGAGCCCAAGGTCGAGATCCCGACCAAGCTGGCGCCGACCAAGTCGCTCAAGGTGAGCACCCCGATCAAGGGGGCCGGCCCCGCGATCGCGGACGGCGACACCGTCTACGTCCAGTTCGCCACGTACAAGTGGGCGAAGGACAAGGACGAGGAGAACTCGCGGGTGAAGAGCTCCAGCGAGAAGGTCCGCTCGTCCTACGAGGAGGCCGCGCAGAACCCGCAGGGCGGCGGCCCCATGCACCTCGTCGTCGGCAAGAGCGGGCTGAAGAACATCGACAAGAGCCTCGTCGGCAAGACCGCCGGCAGCCGGCTCGTGCTGCAGCTGCCGCCGTCGAAGGAGCTCACCCAGCTGAGCCCGCAGCAGATCTCGGCCAAGGACGCGATCCTGTTCGTCATGGACATCCAGGCCGTCGTCCCGAAGAGCCAGCAGCCGCAGGGCACCGAGAAGAAGCTGGACGACAAGGCGCTGCCCAAGGTCGAGGACAAGGGCGCCGGCAAGGAGCCGAAGGTCACCGTCCCGGACAAGGGCGCGCCCGACAAGCTCCAGGTGAAGACACTCGTCGAGGGGTCCGGGCCCGCGCTCGCCAAGGGCGACGAGGCGGTCGTCAACTACACCGGCAAGATCTGGAAGACCGGCAAGAAGTTCGACTCCAGCTGGGACAACAAGCAGCCCGCGACGTTCCCGATCGGCAGCGGGCAGACCATCCCCGGCTTCGACAAGGGCCTCACCGGCGCGAAGGTCGGCAGCCGCGTGCTGCTCGTCCTGCCGCCGGAGGAGGGCTACGGCAAGAAGGGCAGCCCGCCCACCATCAAGGGCGACGACACCCTGGTGTTCGTCGTGGACATCCTCGCCAAGGTCTACAAGTAGGGCGCAAGGCGCGGACGCGAGAGCGGCGGGCACCCGGGACGGGTCCCCGCCGCTCGGCGTTTGACAAAGGCCGGCAGATGCGACATCCATCACGACAACCGGCGAGGCGCATTGCCCGTCCTTCTATTGGGAGGCCACGAGATGCGCATTGGGCGGCCGGCGCACGGATCCCCTCAGGTATCGTCGGTAACGCATTGATCACGGGGGGCTTGTGAGCGACAGCGAAAAGGTTCCGGAGGGCGAACGTCCCACCGGCACGGGCGAGGTGGAGCGGCTCGACACCGAGGCCGGAGCGCCGGCCGGCACCGACGGTCCGGCGACCGCGACGCTGACGGAGGACGCCGGAGCGGGCACCGGAGAATCCACCCACGACGCCGAATTCACCGGCGAGGGCGACATATCTCGGAACGGCGATAAGAACGCCGGAGAGGCGGGCGGGGCCGAATCGTCCGCGGCCGATAAGACCGGAACCGAAACGGCCGCCGAGGCCTCCGCCGAATCGCCCGCCGCCGGGGGCGCGGTCGAGACCTCCGGGTCCGGAACCTCCGCCGAGCAGGGCGCGGCCGCGGATACGACGGTGTCGGATGGTGTCGGCGAGGCGACGACGGGTGATACCAAGACCATGGCCGCCTCGCCCGAACGCGGAGCGCCGCCGCCGGGCGCCGGGTCCGGCCGCGGCGGAGGCGGCGCGGGCGGGGGCAAGGGTCCCCGGAAGGCGCGGAGCCGCAGATCGCGCTTCTTCCGCCGGGTGCTGTTCACGCTGCTCGGCCTCATCGGCTTCTGCGTCGTCGCGTTCGCCGTCGCCTACCTGTTCACGCCGGTGCCGTCGCCGCAGGAGCAGGCGATCGCGCAGGGCCCCACGTTCTACTACTCCGACGGCAAGACACCGATCGCGAAGACCGGCGTGAACCGCGACGCCGTCAAGCTCGACCGGATCCCCGAGAGCACCCGCGACGCGGTGATCGCGGCGGAGAACCGCAGCTTCTACGACGACCCGGGGGTGTCGGTCCAGGGCACCACGCGGGCGGTCTGGTCCACGGTCACCGGCCGGCAGCTGCAGGGCGGTTCGACGATCACCCAGCAGATGGTCCGCAACTACTACGGCGGCATCGGCAAGGAGCGCTCCGTCACCCGCAAGCTCAAGGAGGTCATGGTCTCCCTGAAGGTGGGGCGGGAGAAGTCCAAGGACTGGATCCTGGAGCAGTACCTCAACACCATCTTCTTCGGGCGCGACGCCTACGGGGTGCAGGCCGCCGCCCGCGCCTACTACGACAAGGACGTCTCGCAGCTGACGCCCGCGGAGGGCGCCTACCTCGCCGCCGCGATCCAGCAGCCGAGCAACTTCGCCGACCCGACCGGCCCCCAGCGGGTCTACGCCGAGCAGCGCTGGCGCGCGGTCGTCGGCAACATGGTCCGGGACGGCGCGCTCACCTCCGCCGAGGCCGCGTCCTTGAAGTTCCCCGTCCCGGTCAAGGCGAAGATCACCGACGTCCTCAAGGGCCAGAAGGGCTACATGGTCAACGTGGCCAAGAAGGAGCTCACCGAGCGCCGCGGCTACAGCGAGGACGAGATCAACCGGAGCGGCCTGAAGATCACCACGACGTTCGACAGGCGGCTGATGGACGCGTTGAAGCGGTCCGTCGCCCAGAACACCCCGCAGGGGATGAGCAAGAAGATCCGCACCGGGGCGGTGTCGGTCGACCCGTCCACCGGTCAGGTCCTCGCGTTCTACGGCGGCCGCGGCTACCTCGACGAGGCGCTGAGCAGCGCCTTCGGCGACTGGGCCCAGGCCGGGTCCGGGTTCAAGCCGATCGCGCTCGCCGCGGCGCTGGACGACGGCAGGTCGCTCAGCACCACCTATGACGGCAGCTCCCCGCAGTACTTCGCCGGCTCCGACATCCGCAACGACAGCAACGAGAGCTTCGGCATGGTGAACCTCGCCACCGCCACGCAGCACTCGATCAACACCGCGTACGTCAACCTCGGCCAGGACATCGGCAACGAGAAGATCGCCAGGATGGCGGAGAAGATGGGCATCCCGGCGTCGCAGATGAAGCCGGAGCAGCGGTCCGCCGCCACGTTCCCGCTCGGCATCGTGTCGCTGCACCCCGTCCAGCAGGCGGGCGTGTACTCCACGTTCGCGTCCGAGGGGCTGTACCGGGAGCCGTTCGTCGTCAAGTCCGTCACCGACAACGAGGACCACAAGCGCACCTTCACCGAGAAGGGCAAGCGGGCGTTCAGCCAGCAGAACGCGCGGGACGCCACGTACGCGATGCAGCGGGTCGTCCAGGGCGGCACCGGGACGAACGCGCAGCTGCCCGACGGCCGCGACGTCGCCGGCAAGACCGGCACGACCGACAAGGGCCGCGCGATCTGGTTCAACGGGTTCATTCCGCAGATGGCGACGACGGTCGCGATGTTCCGCAGCGACGGCAAGCCGCTGAACATCCCCGGCTACGGCGCGTACGGCGGGCAGCTCCCCGCGCAGATGTGGCGCTCGTACATGACCGACGCAGTGAACATCAAGAACTACGAGCCGGAGTCGTTCGGGTCCCCGTCGATGACGCCGGGCGGCGGCTACGACGGCCCGACGCGCGAGGCCCCGCCGGACGGCACGGAGCAGCCCGGGACCGACGATCCGACCCGGCCGCCGCCGGACACCGAGGAGCCCGAGATCCCGACGCCGCCGACCGGCATCCCGACCGGCATCCCGACCCCGCCCGGCGGGGGCGGCGACGGTGACGGCGGAGGCGACGGCGACGGTGACGGCGGCGGAGGGAACGGCGACGGCGGCGGGGGCGGGGGCGGCGACGGCCCGATCGGCGGCTTCCCCAGGAACTAGCGCCGGGTGCGGCGCACCGCCGCACCCGGGCCGCGCGTCAGTCGCAGGCCTTGCCGATGGTGGCCGGCGTGTCCCTCATCACGGCGTCGAGCCGAGACACGTCGCCGGTGCCGACGGCCGGCGCGGCTTCGCGGAGCTTGCCCGCCTCGGTCTTCAACGCCTTCTTCAGGGCGCCGTCGTCGGCCTGCTTCGCCAGGCCGTCGACCCGTCCGGCGAGCTGCTCGGTGGCCTGCCGCCACCGTGCCGGCTCCGCCGCCGGGATGCTCCTGACCTGGGTGACGTACTGCTGGAACGCCTTCTTGGTGTCGGTGCACACCTGGGCTGAGTTGCCGCCGCCCAGCGTCCCGCACCCGCCCAGCAGGCCGGACGCGCCGAGCGCCACCACGCCCCCGGCCACCGTCCGCACCACCCCGTACCGCATCGCACCCTCCCGTTTGCGCCCAGATCGGCCGCGTATATGATTCCGCACTAGGTCATGAGCGCCAGCGTCAAGCCCCGGCTTGCTGGCCGGCAACCCTTCGTCCGCGATGGGGTGCCCCGGGTGAGGACCTGGCCGGACGCACGACCGCGTCCCGGCAAGCGCGGACCCCGCCGGTTCTCCCGGGGTCCCTGACCCGAAGGGTTCCGGTATGCCCACGCTGCTCGCAGACTCCCCCATCGCCACCCCTGCTGTGACGCCGTCCGAGGGGGTCCGGGTTCGCCCCGTTCCCCGCGTCATCGGGGCGGACGTCCCGGTTCCGGTGCGGGACGGCGGACAGGTCCCCTACGCCAACTTCGACTACGCGGCGAGCGCGCCCTGCCTGGAGGCGGTGCACGAGGCCGTCACCCGTGCGCTGCCGTACTACAGCAGCGTCCACCGCGGGGCGGGCTACGCGTCCCAGGTCACGACCCGCGCCTACGAGGAGGCGCGGGAGACCGTCCGGTCGTTCCTCGGGGCGTGGCGGCGCTCGGCCGTCGTGTTCACCCGGAACACGACCGACGCGATGAACCTGCTCGCCCGCGCCGTCCCCGCCGGGACGAGCGTCGTCGTGTTCGAGACCGAGCACCACGCGTCGCTGCTGCCGTGGAAGCGCGCGGTGCGCCTCGCCGCGCCCGCCACGCCCGCCGAGGCCATCTCCGCCGCCGAGCGCGCCCTGCGCGGCTGCCCGGTCGGGTCGCGGCTGCTCGTCGTCACGGCCGCGTCGAACGTCACCGGCGAACTGTGGCCGATCGAGGAGCTGGCGCGCGTCGCGCACCGCAACGGCGCCCGCATCGCCGTCGACGCCGCCCAGCTCGTCCCGCACCGCCCGCTGGACATGGCGGCGCTCGGCCTCGACTACGTCGCGTTCTCCGGGCACAAGCTGTACGCGCCGTTCGGCGCGGGCGTGCTCGCCGGGCGCGCCGACTGGCTGCGCGCCGCCGAGCCGTACCTGAAGGGCGGCGGCGCGAGCGCCTCCGTCGGGACGGCGACGCGGTGGGCGCCGTCCGCCGAGCAGCGCCACGAGGCCGGGTCGCCGAACGTCCTCGGGGTCATCGCGCTCGCCGCCGCCTGCGAGACGCTGTCCGCCTCCTGGGAGGCGCTGGCCGCGCGCGAGGAGGCCCTGGTGGCGCGCCTGCGGTCCGGGCTGGCCGCGCTGCCGTCCGTCCGGGAGCTGTCCCTGTGGGGACCGCGCGCGCCGCGCGTCGGGATCGTGTCGTTCGTCGTGGACGGCTGGGACGCGCGCGACGTGGCGCTCACGCTGTCGGACGAGCACGGCATCGGCGTCCGGGACGGGAAGTTCTGCGCGCACCCGTTCGTCCGGCACCTGCTGGGCGGTGAGGACGGCTGCTCCGCGCCCGGCTCCGCCGTCCGCGCGAGCCTCGGCATCGGGACGACCGAGGAGCACGTCGACCGTCTCCTGACCGCCCTCGCCGGGCTGTCAGAGCGCTGACCTGCGATCTCTCCCGCGCAGTCAGATGATTATGCTCTTTGGTCCTGTTCGCCCATGTAGCGTAGGCAGTCGCGCGGGGACGAGCACGGAGGAAACAGGGGGGTGGCGACGGTGGCCGACGCGTGGCGACCCACGTCGGAACTGGAGCACCGACTGCAGGAGACCGTACGGGCCGGGGACCAGGAGAGCTACTTCCGCCTGCTCGCGGACAGTGAGCTCGTCGTACCCGTCCCGCCCGAGGCGGTGGACGGCGTCCTCTCGGGGGAGGCGCGGCCGTCCTGGCCCACCCAGGAGGAGGACGGCCGGGTCCACGTCCTGGTTTACACGTCGGCCTCGGCGATGCGCGCCTGCATGGGGCCGTCCTACCAGCACTTCATGACGGTCCGGTTCGGCGACATCGCGGAGACCTGGCCGGACTCCCGCTGGTGGCTCGCCATCGACGCGCCCGCCCACGGCGTCCGCACCGTCCTGCCCATCGAGGCGCGAATGCCGTCGTGGTTCGTGCGGCAGGTCGCCGAGGGCGACGGCCGGCCCCCGCAGGTCGGCCGCGTGTCCGCCCCGTGGGAGGAGCTCCGCGACCAGCACCGCGACCTGCCCCGCGAGGCGCCCCGCACCGAGTTCCAGCCGGCGAACGACGTCGAGCGCGACCTGCTGCGGGCCGCGTCCACCAACGACCACGACCTGTTCCTGCAGACGCTCGCCGACACCGAGGTGCTGCTGCCCGTCCCGGACGACCTCGACTTCTCGCTGCGTCCGGGCCGCCCCGGCTTCCCCTGGCAGACCAGGGAGGTCGACGGCTCCACCGTCGTCCCCGTCTTCACCTCGCCCGAGCGCCTCACCGAGGCCGCCCGCGCCGCCGGGACCGGCACCGAGTTCATCACGCTGCCGTTCACCGTCGTGCTGCGCTACTGGCCGAACCACGACTGGCTCCTCGCCATCAACTCCGGCTCCCCCGCCGGCGGCACCGTCCTCGCCCAGCAGCTCCCCGGCCTCGCCACCTGGGCCGACCAGCGCGCCGCCCAGCGCATGGCGGACCGCTTCGAACCGCAGAACGACGTCGAGCAGCGCCTCCTGGACGCCGCCCGCCGCCGCGACACCGACGGCTTCTTCAAGATCTTGCTCGGCGCCCAGGTCCTGGTGCCCACCGACGCCGACACCCCGTGGGGCATCGTCCCGGGCGACGCCGAGTTCCCGTGGCGGCCCGTCCCGGTCCACGGCCGCACGTCCATCCAGCTGTTCACGTCCCTGAAGTGGATGAACGATGCCATCGGCTCGTCCCGCTTCATCATGCCGAGCCTCCTGGAGATGGTCACCGCCTGGCCCGACACGAACTGGACGCTCGTCCTGAACCCGGGCACACCCATCGACGCGTCCATGCCGGGCGACCAGGTCCGCACGCTGCGCGGCCCGGCCACGCCGCCGTCCGCGTCCACCCCGCCGCCCCCGGAGGCGCCGGCGGTCCCCGTCGCTCCGGCCGTCCCCAGCACCGACCCCGCCCAGGCTGATGAACCGGCGCCCGCCGTACCAGGAGGCACCGGCCGCCACTCCGGCCCGTCCAGCGACCCGCAAGACCTGGCCGCGGCGCCGACGTCCGAAGCCCCCTCCGGCGCCCACGCCGCGCCCCGACCCCCTGCGCAACCCGAGGCCCCGAGCGAGGGCGGCACAGGCCCGTCCGCCCTTCCTCCCCAGCCCGCACCACGCGACCAGGAAGACGCCCCCGGGCAGCCCCCCGCTCCACAGAACGCTCCCCAGGAGCCGCAGCCCAGCGAGCCTTTCGCAAGCGCACCCAACGTCCCGCCCCAGGTCGCGCCTGCCGGGCAGGCAGACGCCCTCGGGCAGCACCACAGCCCGCAGGACGTCCCACCCCCGGTCACACCAAGCGCACCAGAAGAAACCCCGGGGCTTGATCCCGCCGCGCACGGCACTCCCCCAGGCGCCGCGCCCGCCAACGAGCCGACGCCATCCGGAATTGGCGCAAGCGCGCCCAACGTCCCGCCCCGGGTCGCTCCTGGCGCGCAAGGAGACACCCCCGGCCAGCAGCCCCCCGGCCCCCCGAACGTCCCCCAAGGGCCGCAGCCCAGCACTCCGTTCGCGAGCGGCGCAGGTGCGCCCCAACCCCCCGCGCCTGCAAGCGAGCCGAGCGGCAGCGGCATGGAGGCGCCCAACGTCCCGCCCCCGCCCACGCCAAGCGGACCGGAAGAAGCCCCGGGGGTCGTGCCGGCCAACGAGCCGATACCGACCGGAAGTGACATAAGCGCGCCCAACGTCCCGCCCCCTGTCGCGCCGGGCGGGCAAGCGGACGCCAGCGGCAGCGGCTTGGAGGCGCCCAACGTCCCGCCCCCGCCCACGCCAAGCGGACGGGAAGAAGCCCTCGCGCACCCGGCGGAGCCCACAGTTCCGGACGCCGGCGGTGAACAGGCGCCTGGCGCGACACCCGAGGCGGGCGGCCCTCGCCATGCGGAGGCGGCGGACGTCCCGCAAGGCCGGGCGTTGCGCGCCGTGGAAGAGCCCGAGCCGGCGTTCGAGCCGGGCAACCGGATCGACCAGGAGCTTTTCGACGCGGCGCAGAGCGGCGACTCGGACGCCTTCCTGCGGGTGCTGCTGAACGCGAACGTGCTCGTACCGATCCCCGGTGACGCGCCGCTCGAGATCACGCCGATGCAGCAGGAGTTCCGGTGGGACGCGGCGCTGCGGAGCGCGACGGCCGTGCAGGTGTTCACGTCGCTCGTGAGGCTGCGCGAGGTGCTGCCGGAATCCCGGTTCGTGTACGCGGACTTCCGGGAGCTGATCGGCGCGTGGCCCCGTGAAGACTGGACGATGCTGCTCAACCCCGGCACGCGGATCGGCGCGTCGCTGCGCGGCGACCAGGTGCGGGCGCTGAGCGAGTGGGCGATTCGGGTCGGGCTCGTCCCGGCGCGGCCGGAGGTCCCCGTGCCGCCGCCGCGGCCGGAGCCGGCGCCGCAACCGGCGTCCGACCTGGACGACCGTCTCTCGTCCCCGACCATCATGCAGAAGGTCGTCCCGCACGGGCACGTCGCCTGGTACCTGGAGCAGGGCTACGACCGGGTCGGCGGCTTCGTGCACTCGACCGGCGACGTGGCCGAGTTGCAGACTCCCGCCCAGTTGTACGAGGCGCTCGGGCTGCTCTGCGAAGGCTCGCCGTTCTCGCCCGGCGACGAAGGCGTGTACGTCATCCGGTGGCCCGCGTACTGCCCCGACCTGTACCGCGTCCCCTTCGGGGGGCGGGACGCCGAGGAGATGGCGGCGTGGGGCGAGGCCGGATGGGTCATCGAGCGGCCGCCGTTCCTGGGCAGCGGCTTCGCGCCGGGCAGCGCCGGGTCCATCCGCGAGTACAAGGTGGTCAGCGTCCGGCTGCCGTACGGGGCGGAGATGTACTACCTCGGCAGGGACCGGTCCGAACGGTTCATCGCCATGTACGATCCCGACCGGCTCGCCTGGCTGCGGCCGGACGCCAGCGCCGAGGCCTGGAACGAACGGACGGAGGCCACCCAGTGATCCGGGACGGGTACGTCGCGCGCTGGCTCGGGCGCGACTTCGAGGCCGCTCCGGGCGCCGACGGCGAGATCAGGCTGTACGCGCCCGGCCCGACGGACGGCTTCGAGGAGCTCCGTCCCGGACGCTTCCGCCGCATCGTCCCCGCGTCCGAGGTCGAGGAGCTCCGCTACGTCCGGACGACGTGCCGCTGGCGCGGCGAGCGCTTCGTCATCGTCGGCGAGCACGAATCGTGGCTGCGTGTCGAGTACGCGGGCGGGCGCGCCCCGGTCGCCGAAGCGCTCGGCCTCGACCGCATTGACCAGGGCATCTGGCAGACATGGGCACCCGGCACCGAGATCGAGGACATCCAGGAGGAGTTCATCTGATCGCGGACAGGGTTGATTTGCGCCGTGGATCCATGTTCGCATGATTCCCGGGGTGATCCCCCGGGTAGTGGCAAGAGCGCTCAACGGCGACGCGACGGAGGTGCGGCGGCAGTGATCTGCCGATCGGCGGTAAAACCGGTCTTTGTGGGGCTCGGCACGGCGGCCATCCTCGCCGCCGGCGGCGCATCCGCCGCCGCCGAATCCCCGACCCCCTCCCCCTCCGACTCGGGCTCCACCGAGCCGGCACCGACCCCGACGCTCCAGGTGAAGGTCATCGTGGCCGACGCCAGCGTGGAGGCCGGCACCCCCGTCACCATCACGACGAAGGTGTCCACAGACGTGGGCAAGGCTTCGGACGTCGAAGTGACGGCCGTCAATGTGTCGACGGACCCGAAGGCCGATCTAAAGATCTCGGGGGACTGCCCGCCTCCGGCGACGGACGCGAGCTGCACCCTGGGGACGGTGGACACCGCCGGCGAGAGCCTCACGTCCACTGTCACGGTTCCCAAGGACATCAAGAAGAAGGTCAGGTTGGCCTACACGGTGGCCGTGGTGGGGAAGGCGTCTGACGACAAGACCCAGACCGTCGTGCAGTCCGCGTCAGTGCTCTACACGCCCATCAAGGTGTCGCCCACGCCGACCAAGACACCCACGAAGAAGCCGACCAAGAAGCCGACGAAGTCGCCTTCGCCGTCCGCCAGTTCCTCGTCGTCCTCCGGGACGTCGGGCGGTGGCAGCGGCTCCGGTGGCTCCAGCGGGTCCAGTGGGTCGGGGTCGGACGGTTACGTGGGGCCCTCGCCGAACTCGTCGTTCGACGCGCGGAACCCGCAGGTGGCGCTGCCGTCGATCCAGGCGCCCAACCCGTCGGTGGCACCGAGCCCGTCTCCCGGGTCGGGGACGCCGCAGAGCCGCCTGCAGGGCAACAAGGCGCCCGTCGCGCAGGATCTGACGTTCGAGCGGATGGCCAGCACGCAGATCGCGTGGCTGGCGGCGCTGCTGGTCGCGTTCTCGCTGCTGCTGACGCAGGTGCGGCTCGGACGCCGCCGCCTGCCGGCCGGGGCGCCCAGGCGCACGAAGGGCTCGCACCGCCGTCCCCGCCACGGCATGTTCGGCAGGTAGGCCCGGCCCCGGGCCCGCCGCCCCATCGCCTTTTGGGACTCCGGGCTCATGCGTTCCGGATCAGCGGATCGCTCGGGGGCCCGACCAACCTGCAGCGCATGCACCTAGGCAGCCCGATTGCGGCAGCCGCCGGGCCGGTTCGGCGCTGGAGCTTTGGAACTCCTCGAACGCACTCAAAGCCCGGATCAGCGACCGCTCACCGGGGCCCGCCCATGGGAGGACCACCCATCGGAGGACCACCCATCGGAGGACCACCCATGGGAGGCCCGCCCATCGGAGGACCGCCCATCGGGGGGCCTCCCGCGGGGATGGGCCGCTGGTGACGGCGGCGTCTCAGCATGAGGCCGCCGCCGAGTAGCGCGAGGCCGAGCAGGAAGGCGACGGCGATGGTGACGATGAGACTGGTCTCCATCGGCTCCACGAGCTTCCTCTCGACCCCGGTGGGCTTGCCCAGGTGGGACTTGCCCTTGTGCGGCACGGGGTTCTTCAGCGTCCGCGGCGGATTCGCGGCGGCCTGCACCGCCCGCGCCGCGTCGATCCGGCCGTAGCCGAGCACCGGGCTCCAGCCGGACCCTGTCGCGGTGGTCCGCAGGATCGTGCGGACCTCGGCCGGGGTCAGCCGCGGGTTACGCGACTTCATCAGGGCGACCACGCCGGACGCGAGCGCGGTCGCCGGCGAGGTCCCCTGGATGGCCTTGTACCCGCCGCCCGGTTGCGCGCTGTTGATCGCCACGCCTGGAGCGGCGACATCGTTGTAGGAGCGAACGGTGGAGAACTCCGCGCGCCCCCCGTCCGGCTTGACGGCCGCGACGGCGATGGCCCCGACGAGCCCGGCGGGGAAGCTGGCCTGATTGAGCTCTGCGGCCCGCCCGTCATTGCCCGCGCCCGCCAGGACCGGTATGCCCTTACTGATCGCGTACCCGACCGCGCGCTGCTCCTGGTTCGTGTTACCCAGGTCGAAGGTGCCGTCGCTGCCGAGTGACAGCGAGATGACGTCGGCCCCGTGATCGACCGCGTACTGGATACTCGGCTGCACGTGGCCGGCGGAGCTCTTTTTGTTGAAGGAAGGATCCTCCCTCTCCAAAATGCCCCGGATAGAAAGAATGCGCGCCTTGGGGGCTATCTTCAGGACGGCATGGGCCATGGCGGTGCCGTGCACGCCCCACCGCCGGTCGCCGCGCTTGACCCCGCCGGGTACGTAGTCGGGGCCCTGCGTCACCTTGCCCCTCAGCGCGGGGTGCCGGTCCTCGACCCCGGTGTCGATCACCGCGACCGTGACACCCTCGCCCTGCTTCTGGCTCAGCGACCGCGCCTGCGCCGCCTTCAGCGCGGTGATCTCCCAGTCGGTCGGCGCGGCATGGGCCCTCGGCGCGGTGGCGACAAGGCTCGCGGCGGCCAGCACGACCGCGGCCAGCGTACGGCAGCCGTTCATCGCGTTCACTCGTCCCCCTTGGCGCCCTTGAGTGCCAGGTCGGTCAGCCAGAGGCCCACTTCCGACGCGAGCGCCTCGGCGGCCTCGGTCCAGGGGAGGCGGTCATGCCGCGGAGAGTCATCGCTCCAGGGCGGGGGCAGCTTCGCCGCCCTCCGTCCGTCCACAGAGCCCGTGGTCGCTGCGATCACATACGGCACCTCAGCGCTGGCGACCTCGCCGGCGTGGGCCCCGTTGCGCGCCTCGTCGTTCCAGCGAGCCGCCGGGGTGCCCGGCGCGGGAAGCGCGTGGACCAGCGCGAATTCGTTGGTGATGCCTTTGAGCGACTCGGCGAGCTCCACCGACCGCGAGTCCACATCGCCCCCGGGCTTCAGCACCACGACCGCCACGGTCGCCACGATGTTGCCGCTCGCGTCCACGTACGTGGCGCGGGGCGCCGCCTCGCAGCCCGCCTCGGCGGCCAGGTCCTCCGAGCGCTTCGAAAGCCCGGCCCCGCAGGAGCCGTCCGGCGCGATCGCCACCCGATACCAGGAGGCCTCCTTGCCTCCCACATGCGAGCCCGGCTCGCGCTTGTGCTGGATGGTGGCGGGGAAGAACGTGTCGACCGCCACCTCTTTCCACATCGCCTGCCCGTAGGCGGGATTCACCTTCTCACCGCGGGCGCTGTAGCCCACGACGCCGAGGGCCGTGGCAGCCAGCAGCACCATCGCACCTGCCACGATGAGGCCGGTGCCCAGGCATCCGCCCGAGCCGTTCGCGGGGGGCGGGTGCGGTGGCCCGAACGCAGGGGGGCCGTGATTCACAGAGGACATGCAATTCTCACCGGTCTGGAGTCATCGGGTTCGGGGGCGACTTCAGTCCAGTACTCGACCACAGGCCGTCATCACCCCATCACCAGGACGGGCAAGCATAGGGGTGTAACGGACCGACCGTAAACTCCACCACAATCACCCCATGTTTCACACGGGCGCGACACTTCACCCAGCCAGGCACAGAGCCGTCATCCGTGGCGCATCAAGCTGTGGCATGCGATGGCCGCGGCGGCCACGACGTTGAGGGAGTCGACGCCGTTGGCCATCGCGGCGGTGTTCATGGGTATGCATACGCGCTCGTCGGCCTCATGCAGCCAGCGAGACGAGAGGCCGTCGCCTTCTGAACCGAGCATGAGGGCGACCCTCTCCCCCATCGGGGCCCTGTCCATAGGTGTAGCCCCTTGATCCGGGGTGAGGGCGAGCATCGTGAAGCCGGCATCACGGATGATGCTCAGGTCGTCGCGCCAACGCGTCATCCGGGAGTACGGGATGGCGAAGACGGCTCCCATGGACACCTTCACCGCTCGCCGGTACAGGGGATCCGCGCACCTGGGAGACAGGATGACGGCGTCGATGCCGAGGGCGGCGGCGCACCTGTATATGGCGCCCACGTTTCCATGATCAACGAGGTCCTCCAGCACGAGGATGCGGCGGGCGCCGTCCAGGACGGCTTCGAGGGGCGACAGCGGGAGGCGTTCCAGGGACGCCAGGGCGCCCCGGTGGACCTGGAAGCCGGTAAGGGACTCCATGGTGGCGTCGTCGACGATGTAGGCGGGGGCGTCCAGGCCGTCCAGGACATCGGCGAGCGGTTCGGCCCAGCGGCGGGCCATCAGCAGGGAGCGGACGGGGTGGCCGGCGGCGACGGCCCGGCGGATCACCTTCTCGCCCTCTGCGACGAAGAGGCCGTGCTCGGCCTCCAGGCTCTTGCGCAGGTTCACGTCGCGGAGCCGGACGTAGTCCGCGAGGCGCGGGTCCGCGGGGTCGGCGAGGGGGATCAGGCGGGCCATCCCCCAAGTGTGCCGCCGGGTGCGGGATGGTTCAGCGAAGCGGCGGCCGGATCCGGCCGCTTAATGATCTTTTCCGCCCGGGCCGACCAGAGTCAACCCCGGGGTGTACCGCCGTGATCGCTGGTTGTGATGGTCGAAGGCAATGCCGGGATCTTCAAGACATACGCTCATGACCTGCGTCATTATCAATTTTGAGTTCTTTGTAACCTCTGGTTCGTACTACTACAGTGCCGTGAAACATCGGCGGGTTTCTGGTGAATCGAGGTCAGGCCATGAGCGGACGTCATCGCAATGACATCCCCGAGGGGATGGGCGACGGCGGATACGACCCGTCCACGCCCGTCTTCGGCCCGGCCAACGACGGGTCGTCCGACTGGTTCGGGGCGCGTGACGGGCAGGGGCAGCCGCTCGCCCAGCCGCAGGCGGGTCCGCAGGGCGCGCCGCCCGGCATGGCGCCGGGGGCCTCGGGCGAGACGCCGGAATGGTTCACGCCCCGGCAGTCGTCGGAGCAGCCGGTGTACGGCGGGCGGTCCGGCGCGTCCGAGACGGGCGGGTACGGGACCGGGCGGTCCGGGGGCTACGGGCGGGAGCCCGGGGCTTCCTCGCCGCAGGGGCCGCCCCCCGAATCCTCGCCGCTGGCCGGGACCGGGTACAGCGAGTACGACTCCATCAGCAGGTCGGACGGCGGCCGTGCCGGGCTCTTCGGCGGCTCCGGAGGGCCGGGCGACTCCGGCGGCTACGGCGGCGGGTCCGGTGACTCGGGCGGTTACGGCGGCGGGTCCGGTGGTTACGGCAGCGGGTCCGGCGGTTACGAGTACGGGCGCCGCAAGCGCAAGCGCAGCGCGACCGCGCTGATCGGGCCGATGGCCGGGGCCGTCGGCCTCGCGGTGCTCCTCGGCGTCGGCGTCTACGCGTTCGCCGAGAGCGGCGGCGGCTGCTCCGGCGACGACGCGCTGAACCTGTCGGTCGCGGTGGCGCCCGACATCGCGCCGGTCGTGGAGAAGGCCGCCGGCCGCTTCAACGACGGCAAGGAGAAGGTCGACGGCAAGTGCGTCAAGGCGACGGTGAAGAAGGTCGAGCCGGCGTCGGTGACGACCCTGCTGTCCGGGCAGGCCGTGGCCAACGACCGGCCGGACGTGTGGATCCCCGACTCGTCCCTGTGGACGTCCCTGGCCCAGGCCGGTGACGAGAAGGGCGAGAAGGGCGGCGTCGTCTCCACGAAGACGTCCCTGGCGCAGAGCCCGATCGTCGTGGGGCTGCCCCAGTCGCTCGCGGTGCAACTGAAGAAGCAGGGCGTCACCGCCAGCCCGTCCTGGGACAACCTGCTGAAGGCCGCCGGCGGCACCGCGGGCGGCGCGGTGACCAAGAACCAGATGATCCCGGCGGGCTCGGTGCGGCTCCTCGCGCCCGACCCGATGAAGAACGCCGCGGGCATGGGCTCGCTGATGGTCACGAGCATGCTGCTGGCGAACGACCCCAACCGCGACTCGATCTTCACCGGCATCGTCCGGACCGTCCGCGAGAGCACCGTCCCCAACGTGGCGGCGGAGTTCCAGCGCTTCCGCAAGGACCGCAGCGGCAAGCAGCCGATCTCGCTGTCGTCCGAGCAGGCCCTCTACGCCTACAACCGGACGAAGCCGGCCGAGCCCGCGGTGGCGCTGTACCCGATCGAGGGCACGCTGTCGATGGACTACCCGTTCACCGTGACCAGCAAGGACGACGCCAAGCAGAAGGGCGCCCGCCTGCTGGAGAAGGCGATGAGCACCGAGGCCACCCGCAAGGACGTCCTCGACGCCGGGTTCCGGACGCCGGACGGCAAGGCGCCCTCCGGGTTCACCCCGGCCACCGGGGTCAGCCCGGCCCGGCCGCGGCAGCTGCCCACGCCGAAGAGCGACGACGTCGCGAAGGTCATGCAGGCGTGGTCGAAGCTGTCGCTCGGCCTGCGCATGCTGACGCTGATCGACGTGTCCGGGTCGATGGCCGAGAAGGTCGGGCCGAACACCAACCGGCTGCAGGCGATCGCGCAGGTGTCGCAGGGCGGGCTCAGCATGATGTCCAACGACACCGAGCTCGGGCAGTGGCTGTTCTCGACGAACATGGACGGCAGCATCCCCTACAAGGAGTCGGTGCCGATCGGCCCGCTCGGCGACCGGATCGGGTCGAACACGCGGCGCGGGCTCGTCCTGTCGACGCTGAACCAGATGAAGCCGAAGCCGAACGGCGACACCGGCCTGTACCGGACGATGCTGGCCGCGTACAAGAAGATGAACGAGACCTACAAGCCGGAGTTCGGCAACTCGATCCTGCTGCTCACGGACGGCAAGAACGACGACGACGGCGGCCCGACGCTGGCGGAGACGCTGAAGCAGCTGAAGGAGATGCAGGATCCGAACAAGCCGATCCAGGTCAACATGATCGGCTTCGGTAAGGGGGTCGACAGGAACGAGCTGGAGAAGATCGCCACGGCGACGAACGGCAACGTCCAGGTCGCGCAGACGCCGCAGGAGATCTCCAAGATCTTCCTCAAGATGCTGTCCCGGCGCATCCAGTGATCACCTGCCGGTGATCTTCCGGACGCGCCGGGTAGTTCTGGAATTTTCCCTGCGTTCGGTGTCAACCGGGTGCGGGACCCGATCGTCTTTCTATGTGGAGGCCCGACGGGGAGCGGGGCCGTCGGGCCTCCGACTCACCTTCCTCCCTGGCCCGTGACAGGGAAGGCGGCCGGTCCGGACGACCGGGGCCGCCGGGAGAGAACACCGCTCCCCTTCTTCATTTTCTTCTCAGCCCGTCCCCAATGGTGCGGACGAGGCTTTCCGAACAGCCCGCGGGAGGACCTCGTGTCCGGTTGGCCCAGTCTCGATCGCGCCGACGACGAGCGCCTGGCCCGGTCGTTGGCGGCGGGCGACCCAGGCGCCCTCATCCAGGTGATGGACCGCTACGCGGCCCGCCTGTACGACTACTGCCACGCGCTGCTGCGCGACCAGGACCAGGCGGCCGGCGCGCTCCACGACGCGCTCATCGCCGCCTACGCGCACGTGTCCGTGCTGCGCGAGCCCGACCGGTTCCGCGGCTGGCTCTACGCGCTCGTCCGCAACGAGTGCATGCGGCGGCTGCGCGACCCGGACCGTCCCGCCGAGCGCCACGAGGCGCCCGAGGTCGAGGACGGCTTCCTGGACGAGGCCGAGCAGGCCCGCCGGCAGGAGGCCCGCCGGCTCGTCCACGGCGCCCTGGCCGAGTTGCGCGGCCGCGAGCGCGAGGCGCTGGACCTCGTGCTGCGGCACGGCCTGGACACGGCCGAGGTCGGCGCCGTCCTCGGCATGGACGCCCAGGAGGCCACCGACCTGACCGGCGAGGCCCACGCCCGCCTGGACGACGCGCTCGCCGCCGGCTACCTCGCCCGCGCGGGGCGCGACGACTGCCCGGAGATCGCCGCGATCGCCGGCGACGCCGCCGGGCCGCTGCCGCCGCCCGTGATGCGGCGGCTCGTCCACCACATCCAGACATGCGGCATCTGCGGTCCGCGGCGCGACCGGACCGTCTCCGCGGCGCGGCTTCTCCAGGTGCTCCCGGTCGCGATGATGCCGACCGACCTGCGCGGGCTCGTCATGGCGACCGCCACCGACCCCGCGCTGGCGCCCGACCTCGCCGCGATCGCGCACAGGGCCGAACCGTTCGACGCCTGGGGCTGGCCGCACGGCCTCGACCGCGCGGACGCGGGGGCGTTCTCCGAGCGGCGCGCCCCGCGCGGGCTGCTCGCGGCGCTGGCCGCGGCCGCGGCCGTCATCGTGATCGTGGCCGGGGCCTTCTACGTGATGTCCGGCTCGTCGAGCGAGCCGACGGCGGCCAAGGACCCCTCGGGCGGGACCAGCTCGGCGGCCTCCCCGTCGTCCCCGGGCGACTCCGAGAGCCCGTCGGACAGCCCGTCGCCGACCGAGTCGGAGACGCCGACGCCCACGCCCACCACGACCAGCCCGACCCCGACGCCGACCCGGACGCGCACGCCGACGCGCTCGTCCAGGCCGTCCGCGACCAGCAGCGCGCCGCGGACCGGCAGGCTGTCGGTGGGCGGCTGCACGATCAGCGGTCCCGGGCGCGGCAGCTGCAACCTCTCGGTGCGCGCCGTGGGCGGGTCCGTCACCTGGTCCGTCACAGGTCACTCCGACGGGCTCAGCGCCAGCGGCGGGGGCACGCTCCGCAGCGGGCAGAGCACCTCCGTCCGTGTCTTCGGCACGTGCACGCCGCCCGGCGGATCGGGGACGGTCAGCTTCTCCCCCAGTGGCACGGGCTCGGTGACGCTGTCGTGCGACGAGGAGCCTCCGGGCGACGGTCCGGAGGGCAACTGAGCCAAACGTGATCTAGATCACATTGCTACTCGCAAGTACCGTTCCACAAGGCGATTCGGCCACAGCGCGTACCCTCGCGGTCACTAAAATCGGCCCAAAGGGGAGAAATTCCAGCGACTTGATGGCAAGATCAGGCAACCAGAGTCGGCCGACCGGTGTCGGGGCTCAGCGGAGGCACGATCTAGCACATCACAACCATCGACTGGGAGGGTTCCCTTGGCCGGTGAGCCAGGGCCCCGGCAGAACGATGACGTCAGGCTGGCGGACTCGCTGCGAGCCGGGGACGTCATCGCGCTGACCGAGGTGTACGACACCTACGCGCCGTTCCTCTACGACTACTGCCACGGCCTGCTGCGCGACCGCGTCGAGGCGGCCGGAGCGCTGCGCAACGTCGTGATCGCCGCCCGCGAGCACGTGGACCGGCTCACCGAGCCGGACCGGCTGCGCGGCTGGCTGTACGCCATCGCCCGCAAGGAGTGCATGCGGCGCCGCGACAGCCCCAACCGGCACACCGGGCAGGAGGCCCCGGAGGCCGACGACGAGCTCACTCCCGAGCAGCTCGCCCGCCGCGAGGAGCGCCGGCTGCTCGCGCACAGCGCGCTCGCCGCGCTCAACGGGCGGCAGCGCGAGGCGATCGACCTCTCGGTCCGCCACGAGCTGGACGAGGTGGACCTGTCCGGCGTCTTCGGCATGCCGCTGGAGGAGACGCTCGCGCTGGTGGAGAAGGCCCGCGAGGACCTCGCCGCCGCGCTGCACGCGTCCCTCATCGCGCAGAACCACTGGAAGGACTGCCCGAGCGTCTCCGCGCTGACCGAGTCGTGGCCGCTGTCCCCGCAGACGTCGGCCTCGCTCGTCCGGCACGTGGCGAGCTGCCCGGTCTGCGGCGCGCGGGAGACGCCGCCGCTGCCGCCGGACCGGCTGCTGTCGGTGCTGCCGATCGCGGCGATCCCCGCCGAGCTGCGACTGGACGTGCTGACCGCCGCGACCGCCGAGGACCGCGCCGGGAACCGCCGCGCCATCGCCGCCTGGACCGAGCCGTTCGACGAGTACGGCTGGCCCCTCCCCTACCAGCAGACCGCGCCCCGCGCCCGCGACCGGGCGCCCCGCCGCCGCGGCCCCGTGCTCGCCGCCGTCGCCGTGGGCGTCGGCGTCCTGGTGCTGTTCGGCGGCGCGATGGCCTGGCTCGGCGGCGGGAGCGGCGGGACGAACGCCTCCGCGACCGGCCCGGCGTCCCCCGGCGGCGGTGACTCGCCCGGTGGCTCGGGCGCGCCCGAGCCTGCGCCGACGGACCCGTTCCCCACGGTGTCGTCGCCGTCCCCGAGCGAGTCGGGGTCGCCGTCGAAGTCGCCGTCGCCTTCCAAGAGCCCGTCGAAGACGCCGTCCAGCAAGCCGCCTACCCCGCCGACGTCCGAGGCGCCGAAGCCTCCGACGCCGGGGGACCTCTCGGTGAGCGGCTGCGACATGGGGCGGAGGAGCTCCTGCACCGTCCAGGTCACCGCGGTCGGCGGTCCGGCGAACTGGCGCGTGACCGGGACGTCCGGCCCTGTGCGGGCCGGCGGCTCCGGGCACCTCGACGCGGGACAGAGCGCCGGTGTGCGTGTGACGCGCGCGTCCAGCTTCTGCCTCGGCCAGCAGACCGGCACCGTGTCGGTCTCGGGCCGCTCCGTGTCGGTCACCTACACGTGCTGAGCGGGGTGCGCGCCGTGTGAGCGGCGCGCACCCGCAGGGCAGGGCCGCCTACCGGAGGAAACCGGCATCGAGGGTCGCGTGTGCGCGCTCCAGCAGGAGCGGGACCCCGGTGCCGATCTGGTCGAACCCCTCCCCGACGGTGGCGTTCTGCAGGTAGCGGGCGTGGATGCCCTCCAGGATCACCGCGAGCTTGAAGCACGCGAACGCGACGTAGAAGTCGACGTCCGCGAGGTCGAAGCCGGTCAGCGCGGCGTAGCGGCCGGCGAACTCGCGGCGCGTGAAGAACCCGGGCGCAGAGGTGATCGTGGCGCCGACCGGGAGCTCCTGCTCGTCGGCGGCCTCGGCCCAGTAGACGAGCGTCAGCCCGAGGTCGGACAGCGGGTCGCCGAGCGTCGACATCTCCCAGTCGACGACGGCGGCGATCTCCGGACGCGGCTCCAGCCGGGCGAGCGCGTTGTCGAGCCGGAAGTCGCCGTGGACGAGCCGCGCCGGGGCGTCGGCGGGCATCCGCTCGGCGAGCCGCGCGACGAGCCGGTCGTACTCGGGCAGGTCGCGGCGCGCGCCGGTCGACCTGATGGCCTCCCGCGAGCCGTCCCACTGCTTGCCCCAGCGCCTGAGCTGGCGCTCCATGTAGCCGCTCGGACGGCCGAAGTCCTCCAGCCCGACCGCCTTCACGTCGACCGTGTGGATCGCGGCGAGCGCCCCGGCCAGCGCCTCGCTGAGGCCGCGCGCCTGCTCGGGGGTCATGTCCTCGGCGTCCTCGCGGGCGCGCAGGACGCGTCCCTCGACGAAGTCCATGAGGTAGAAGCGGGCGCCGATGACGTCCTCGTCGTCGCAGAACGCCAGCGTCTTCGGCACCGGCACCGCCGTCCCGTGGCCGAGGGCGCTGAGCACCCGGTACTCGCGTCCCATGTCGTGGGCCGTCGGCTGGACGTGCCCGAGCGGCGGCCTGCGCAGCACGATCCGGCGGCCGCCGTCCAGCGTGATGCCGTAGGTGAGGTTCGAACGCCCGCCCGCGATCAGGTCGATCGCGGTGATCCGTCCCGATCCGGGCAGCTCGCGGGCCAGCCAGGCCGCCAGCCGGGGGACGTCGACACCGGGCACCCCGGCCGGAAGTTCTGCGTCAACGGTCATGACGTCCTATTAGAACGCGGCTCGGTCTGGCCTGTGAACCCCACCGGGGTACCCGCGCCGTGAGCGACGCCACCCCGGCCACTTCCGGCCGACTTGCAGGCGGGTTTCACCATACCTTCAGAATGGGTGCTGACCTGCACGGACACCGTCGACCGCGGAACAGCGGAGTCGGATTCCCGGGAACACCCGGAGGAAAAATGTGACACAAGGTGGAATGCTCGGACACGCGGGGTACCCATTCGCATCGACTCCCGAGCAAACTGGGCTCTACCCGGCACGGAGGCCCTTAGCCGTCATCCGGCTCATGAGACGGCAGGCTGGACTGAGGAGTCCCGCTGGGCTAGAAGAGGACTAGACCACTCGGGGTCAGACCGCCCGATTGGGGGGGACGCACCGTGGCAGACGCATGGCTGCCGGGAGCCGGCCGCATGCCGGCACGACATGACGGTGGAGCGTTGAGAGGGGGTGCTCCCCGCGCCGTGTGGTGCGCCGGCGAGTACGACCCCCACGCCGTCTCGGCGCGCTCGGTGGCCGCCGACCTCCTCAAGGAGGACCGGCCGGCCCACCTGGTGTGGCATCCCGGCACCGGCGAGATCGTGCAGCTCCTCCCGATCACCCGCGCGGCCCGGCTGCTCGGCGGGCGGATCGGCCGGGAGGGGCGCGTCTGCGCGCAGCTCATGGTGATCGGCCAGTCCCGGGCGCCGTTCACCGGCTCGCTGCTCACCGGCATCGACGCGATCGTCGCCTGGCTGGACGCGTGGGGCGTCGCGCGCCGCTGGCCGGCCGGCCCCCCGCTCCCCTCGCCCCAGTCGTACCACGCGCACCGCAATCGCAGGGACTGGGCGCGCGGCGGGCATTACGGCGCCTCCCAGGTCCCGGTGCTCGACCGTCCCGACCCCGGCGGCATCGACATCCGGCGCATCACCGGACCCGACACGCCGCTCGCGGCCATCCCGAAGCCCCGCGTCCCGGGCACCTCGGCCGGGCCCCGCCTGCTGCCGCCGCGCACCCGCACGCCCGACACCGTCCGTCCTCCGCAGAACGACCCCCCGCCCCCGGGACGTCCCGCACCGCTGCGCCCGGCCTCCGAGCCGGTGCCCGTGGGACCGTCCGCCAACTGACCTGCTCGCAGCCGGTGCGGAGCGCATCGGCCCTTTCGCGCTACCCGGCGAGGTCCCGGACGACCTCGCAGCCCTTGCGCAGCTCGGTGAGGGACGCGGCGGCGCCGTACCCGATCACCAGGCCGGACGCGCGCACCGGACCCATGTGGTGGCGGTCGAGCGTCTCGACCAGGACCCCGCGCTCGGCGGCCTCGTCCGTGACCCGCCGGGCCACCGGCGCCGGGACGTCCACGACCAGGTGGAGGCCGGCCGTGTCGCCGCGCAGGGACAGGCCGTCGAGCGCCTGCACCACGACCTCGCGGCGCCGCGCGTACTCCCCCCGCATCCGGCGGATGTACCGGTCCAGATCGCCGCGCTCCAGGAGGAGCTTGAGCGCGTCCTGCGGCACCACGGCGGTCCGGTCGTTCAGCTCCTCCCGCCGCAGCGCCACCTCGGCGACCAGGTCGGGGCGTCCGACGAGCCAGCCCACGCCCATGTCCGCCGTGAGGATCTTGGCCGAGGTGCCCAGGTAGACCACCACGTCCGGATCCAGCCCGTACAGCGCGGGCAGGGGCGCGACGTCGTAGCGGAACTCGCCGTCGTAGTCGTCCTCCGCGATCAGCGCCCCGGTGCGCCGCGCCCACGCCAGCAGGGCCTGCCGGCGCGGCACCGGCAGGACACCGCCCATCGGGAACTGGTGGGACGGCGTCGTGTAGACGATGCGCAGATCATCGGGCAGGCCGTCGACGATGAGGCCGTGCTCGTCGACGGGGCAGGGAACGAGCTCGGCGCCTCGCCCGAGGAAGACCGCGCGGGCCTTGCCATAGCCGGGCTCCTCGACGCCCACGCGATCGCCCGGCCGCAGCACGGTCGCCGCCAGGAGATCGAGCCCGTTCGTCGCCCCGCGCGTCACGAGAAGGCCGTCCAGAGGGCAGGTCACTCCGCGGCTACGCCTGATGTAGTCGGCGAGTGCCTCCCGCAGGCCGGGCAACCCGTGCGGCTCCTGACGCTGCTGCGGCGGCATCCCCGCTGCCAGCCGCCATGCTCTGCGCCATGCGGGCGTGTCCAGCGCCCCGATCCACGCCGTTCCAGGTCTCAGGTCGATCTCGTGCGGGGCCGCCATCCTGCGGAGCGGCTTCGTCTCCACCCTCTGGGGCGCCAGGGCAGGGGCGGCTGCCACACCCTCGGTGACGTACGTGCCGGAACCATGCCGCCCCTCCAGCCAGCCCTCGGCGTACAACTGCTCATAGGCCTCGGTCACGACCGTCCGGCTGACACCAAGGAGACTGGCCAGCGCTCTACTGGACGGAAGCCGCTCCCCGGCGGCCAGACGTCCCTCCCCCATCGCGGCACGCAACTGGCCGACGAGCTGCGCGCTCATCGGCTCCTTGCCGTCCCTCTCCACGGACAGGGGCAGATCGATCGACAAAGTGGTCTCCACCCATACGCGTCGAGTGGCCATACCCACCAGGCCACTCCCCTCCTAGCGTAAACGGGCATGAACCCACTCTCCTCAACCGCCCGCACACGCCTGGGCCGGTACCCCGAGCGCTCCAGCACCGACCGTTCCGTCCTCTACGAGATCCTCGACGACGGCATGATCTGCCACCTCGGCCTCATCATGAACGGCTCACCACGCGTCATCCCCACCGGCTACGGCCGCGAGGACGACACCCTCTACGTCCACGGCTCCTCCGGAGCGAGCAGCCTCAGAGCCGGACCGTCCCAGGACATCTGCATCACCGTCACCCATCTGGACGGGATCGTCCTCGCCAGGTCCCTGTTCCACCACTCCATCAACTACCGCAGCGCCCTCATCTACGGGACGCCCCGCCTGGTCTCCGATGCGGACGAGAAGCTGCGCGGCCTCCGCGTCATCACCGAGCAACTGGCCCCCGGCCAGTGGGACGTTGCCCGGCAGCCCACTCGCAAGGAACTCGCAGGCGTCTCCGTCTTGGCCCTTTCCCTGGACGAGGCCTCCGTCAAGATCCGGCAGGGACCGCCCAGCGACGACGAACCCGACTACGACCTCGACGTCTGGGCCGGGGTTCTTCCCGTCCGCCAGATCTTCGGCACACCCGCCCCGGACCCGCTCCTGCGCCCCGGCATCCCCGTCCCGGGGCATATCGCCCGCCGTGTGACCTCCTAAATCGATCGCCCGCGATGCCCCGCGCGGTCGGTCATGGCCGTAGGGTGAGTCCATGAACGAGCGGCTGGTCTGGATCGACTGCGAGATGACGGGACTCGACCTGCGCAACGACGCGCTCATCGAGATAGCCGCACTGGTCACCGACAGCGAGCTCAACATCCTGGACGAGGGCGTCGACGTGGTGATCAAGCCGCCCCCCGAGTCGGTCACCCAGATGACCAAGGTCGTCCGGGACATGCACACCACGTCCGGCCTCCTGGAGGCCCTCCCCGGCGGCGTGACCCTCGGCGAGGCCGAGGACGTCGTCCTCGACTACATCAAGAAGCACGTCAAGGACCCGAAGAAGGCGCCTCTCTGCGGCAACTCCATCGCCACGGACCGCTCCTTCCTCGCCCGCGACATGCCGGCGCTCGACGCCCACCTCCACTACCGCATGGTGGACGTCTCCTCCATCAAGGAGCTCGCCCGGCGCTGGTACCCCCGCGTCTACTTCGCCAGCCCCGAGAAGAAGGGCGGCCACCGCGCCCTCGCCGACATCACCGAGAGCATCCAGGAGCTGCGCTACTACCGCGCCGCCGTCTTCGTCCAGCAGCCCGGCCCCGACTCCGACACCGCCCGCGCCATCGCCGCCAAGGTCGCCTCCGGCTGACCCACCCCCGGGGAGCCGCTACACTACTGGGAGCCGGGCGCGATCCCGGCCACGGTGGGTGTAGCTCAGCTGGCAGAGCACTTGGTTGTGGTCCAAGATGTCGGGGGTTCAAGTCCCCTCACTCACCCCAGGCTAGAAGCAAGAAAAGCCCTGGTCACCGCAAGGATGACCGGGGCTTCTCTGTGTCCGGCGCCAGGCTCCCGCTCTCAGATGTCCGACGGAGCGATCTGGTTCGTCTGAACCCGCGTTCCATGAGAGGGAGAACCCCTGCGGTCGGAGACAGAACACAGAGGGCACGCGCAGGGCCGGGCGGGACCGTCAGGCGTGCAGCAGGGCGCGGCCGACGCCGGTCGCCATACCGGCCGCAGGACGGATGCCTCGGGCCTGGCCGCCGTAAAAATCTGATACACCGTGTTGCCAAACTCCGATGGACGAGGACGGTCGTCTTCGTATTGGCAAAGCCCACTCAAAGAGAGGAAAAGTACACATATGCCGGATCTGAGCGTTCTGCAGTCGACCCCGTACCCGGTCCCGGTCCCGTACCCGACCCCGCAGCCGAAAACCCCGGTCCCGCAGCCGTCGCGCCCCACACCGCCGAAGCCGTAGCGGCTCAGCTGTGAGGGTGATGATGAACTCCTGAACCTGATCTCTGATCAGGCCCCATAAGCAACACGTCGGCCCTCGCGCATCCGTGCGCAAGGGCCGACTCTTTTGGGGCCCCGGTCGCCGAAGGCCCGGGGCCTTCGCCGTCCCCGGCGCGGCCGATCGACTCTCGAAGATCGTCCCGTTATGCTCCCAGTCAGAGATGTCACCGACACGCCAAGGGCGACGGATGAGTGTCGACGAGACGGCCCCGCTCCGCGTACTCGTGGTGGACGGGGACCCCCGGGTCCGAGCCGACGTGGTCTCCCTGCTGGACGCCAGCGACGAGCTCGAGGTCGTCGCCGACACCCACGACCCCGCCGCGGCCCTCGCCCTGGCCGAGCGCCTGCGCCCCGACATCGTCCTGCTGGACGCGGCCGCCGCCGACCGCACGTCCCCCCTCAGCACCGCGTCCCGCGTGTTCGTCCTCGCCGCCGACGACCAGCACGCCGTCGACGCCGCCCTGCGCGCCGGCGCCTGCGGCCACCTCGTCCCCGGCTCCTTCACCGCCCGCGACCTCATCCGCGGCGTCCGCGCCGCGTCCCGCACCAGCCTCGGCCTGTCCGCCCGCGAGGCCGAGGTCATGGACCTCATCGCCACCGGCCGCTCCAACGGCGAGATCGCCCGCCAGCTCTTCCTCAGCGAGAAGACGGTGAAGAACCACGTCAACCGCATCTACGGCAAGCTCGGCGTCAGCTCCCGCGCCACCGCCATCGCCCTCTGGCGCGGCATGATGAGCGTGCTCCCCGCCCGCGACTGAACCGGTTCGCACTGGTCCGCCGCTCCTGATACTGTTCTTCCTGTCGCAAGGCCCGCAGGGCCCACATCGACAGGCGCCGTTAGCTCAATTGGCAGAGCAGCGGACTCTTAATCCGCGGGTTCGGGGTTCAAGTCCCTGACGGCGCACCCCGTCTGATCTGGGCAAACGCAAGTATGATCGCGTTTGTCCGTCGGTGTTTATGGGCCTTTTGCCCGCCCCCGCTGCTCCATGTTCGCTCGCCGGACACCACCCCAGACACCGGCGCCGCCAATGGCCGTAACAGCGGCCGTTTCTCCAGCACCTGCCACGGGCCCATAGGCCGCCGTAGCGGCCCGCATCGTCAGAGCCGTGCACCGTTACTCCCGACCGGCGCTGCCTGCCGGGCCCCCACCTCCTGCCCATCCAGAACCTCTCGAGCACCTGGCCCGGCTGTCCCCCGCAGGCACAAAGCCGAGAGCGTGATGACGGTTGCGGCAGCGATCAGCACCGCTGCACCAGCGGCGGCCTGCTGGGCCCCGATCACACCGGTGAGTGGACCTGCGGCCAGGGCGGCGGCGGGAGTGAGAGCGAAACCGCCCAGGACGGTCCAGCTGTTGACCCGCGCCAAAACATGGGATGGGAAGGCGTGCTGGATGGTCGTCCACCACAGCACGGCGTAAATCGTCTGACAGATGCCCGGCAGCAGCATCACCGCTGCCAGCACGGGCCAGGACACGCCCAGCCCCATCAGCAACATCGGGACGGCCGCGGTGGCGGGCAACAGCGCACAGGCCACCACGGGGTGTGCGGAACGCCAGCGAGCGGCGATGACAGCGCCCAGGAACGCGCCGACAGCTTCGACGGCGGTGATGATGCCCCAGGCCCGGGAGCCGCCGTGGCCGTGTTCGCTGTAGAGCGGGCCGATGACGGCGTTGAACGCCACGACCGCGACCAGCACGGCGGTGAACTGCAGGGTGAGGAGCCACACCCACCGGTAGGCGGTGAACTCCCGCCATCCCGCACGCAGTTCCTTCAGCGTCCCGGATGTATCAGCGCGCCAGACCGGGGTCCGTAGACGGGTCAGCAGGAGCGCTGCGATAAGGCTCGCGGCAGCCTCGATCGCGGCGGCCCAGCCCGGTCCCGCCGCAGCGATGACGATCCCGGAGGAGGCCTGGCCGATCAGGAGCCCGGCGGCGTTGGACTGGTTGAGCAGGGCGTTGGCGGCTTGACGGCGCTGCGGGGTGACCAGGTCGGCGACAATGCCGCGCTCGGCGGGCATGAACACCGCCCGCGCCGTCCCGGCCAGCAGCGCCAGAACGCACACCACCCACAGCGACGCCTGCCCGGTCAGGAAGCAGACCGCCAGCGCCGCCCAGGACGACGCGGCCAACAGTTCGGCTCCGGCCAGCACGGTGTGGCGGCGGAACCGGTCCCCAAGCACGCCTCCCGCCAGAACCAGGAGAGCAGGGAATGCTTTGCAGGCCACAACCAGCGACATCCCGGCCGGGCCGTGCCCCAGGTGCATGGCGCCCCAGGCCAAGGCGAGCTGGCCATAGCCGTCTCCGGTACTTCCGACCACCCGGGCCACGAACAGCGGAGCGGTGGCGGGGTTCTTGATCACGCCGATCAGCGTTGGGCTGGCAGACACCAGCAGCACGCTAGAAGGCCCCCGGCCATCGCCTGCGCAACGGCACGTTGAGATACCAAGCCCCCATCGGCAACAGGTGATCCCTTTGTGCCGGGCCTGGTTGACCTACTGCCGCTGGGCGAGCACGGCACGCACACGAGCCGCTCGGTCGTGCCCGAGGTGGAGTTCTCGCTTGAGGGCGCGGATGGACGGCAGCCGGCCCTCTTGGAGGGCATCGGCGAACCGTTCCCGAGCCCGCTCCACCATGGGATCGGGCTCCTCCAGATGCTCAGCAGCTCCGGCGGGCCCGCTGGGAGCGTGCTCCTCAGCTTCGTACCCGCACGAGCGGGTGCGCTCCGACCGGCCTCCTGCGGGGCGGCTTTTGAGTAGGCGGATCAGCAGTTCGAAGGACCCGACGGCGACCAGCGCGGGCCACCCGGCGACCAGTGCGCCGATCAGGCCGTGACCGGCGCCGTGCACGATGTTGGCACCGAGCGTGGCGGCCACTCCGGCAGCAAGCAATGCCCACGCATGCCGCGGCGCGGGGCGGTCGCGGCGGGCGCAATCCAGGAGCACCAAGGAGCAGGTCGCGATCAGCCCGTCCACCGTGAGCGGCAGCACCCGGGCGGCGATGCCGGATTCCCCGTGCCCGGCGACCAGTTCGTAGGCGTGGGCATAGCTGATTAACGCCGCGATCACGGTCACAGAGCAGACCGACACAGCCGCTCCCCACTGGATCAGCCGGTCACCACTCACCAAGAGCACCACCGTCCTCGAAGTCGTAGACATGCAGCCTCTGACGGCAGTCGAAGGCTGAGTCGCTTCGGCTCTGCGAGCCGATCGAACCGGCCGACTCGCAGAGCCGAAACAACGAGATCAGCGGCTTCTAAGTCGGAGGATGGAAGGTCATGACGCTCTGTCCTCTTGGTCCGCGCCAGGTTCGATTGCGCGGTCTTCGGTAGGCGACAGCTTGGCCACCGGACGTGGGTCCCTGACCTTCTTACGGCGTGGGGTGGCGTTGAGGATGACGGCGGCGGCGTCTTCGGCGGACTGGTGCGCCAGTTCCGGCAGCAGGCTGGTGTAGGTGTCGGCGGCGATGGTGATCGACGACAGCCGCAGTGTCTCCTGGACTACCTTCATGTCGTATCCGGCCGACAGCAGGATCGACGCGGCTCCGTGCCGCAGGTCGTGCAGCCGGATCGGCGGCACTCCGGCTTCCATGCTGAGCTGCTCGAACTGTTCGGTGACGAGCGCGGGATGCAGCGGCTGGCCGATCTGGGTGGTGAAGACGTGGCCGGTCTCCTGCCAGGCGTCTCCCGCCGCCAGCCGCTCGGTGTTCTGCCTGCTCTTGTGCGCGCGCAGCGCCTTGACCGTCTCCCGGTCGAGCGAGACCTGGCCTTCCCCCGCCTCACTCTTGGGCTTTCCTTCCCTGGTGGTACTGCCGAGCTGGGTGATCTGCCACCGAACGGTCAGGACTTTGCCGTCCAGATCGATGTCGGCCCAGCGCAGCCCGCAGGACTCGCCGCGGCGCAGACCGCGGAAGGCGATCAGGTAATACAGCGCGTACAGCCGGTGGCCCCGGGTGCGCCGGAGGAAGGTGTTGGTGAGTTCGGGCGTCCACACCATGACCCGGGACGGGCGGGGCGCACCGATGTAGGCATCGAGGCGGTTGAAGCGGGTGCCGTGCCGCATGCCGGGTTCCAGCTTGGCCAGCCGCCTCTTGCGGGTCTCTTGCTCCTGGATGTGGTCGTGGTGGGAGCGGCGCCATTCGGCGATGCGTTCGTCGGTCCACACCAGGGGCTTGGGCGCCTTGCCCGACGGCAACTCGACCAGCGAGGCCACGTTGAGGTCGATCCGCCGTTCCTTGATCGCCTTGCTCAGCGCGGCCCGCAACGTCGCGCGGATCCGATGCTTGGTCGCGGCTCCGACCACCCGGCGCCCCTTCACCTTCGCCCGCAGTTTCGGATCTCCTGAGTGCCGGGCGGCTGTGATGGTCTCGTTCAGCTCGTCGATGGCCTCGAACATCGAGTCCACGTCTGCGACGCGAAGCCGGTCGAGCGGGATCGTACCCAGGTGCGGAGTGAGGTAGAGGCGGATGTGGCTTTCGTAGCTGCGGCGGGTACCTTCGCGCAGTCCCTTGCGGCCCGCGAGCCAGTCCTCCAGGTAGGCGCCGACCGTCACGGTGGCATCCAGGTCCTGGCCGGTGCGGACCTTGCGCCGTACCTCCTCGGGGACGGGCAACCGTTTGGTCGCCTTGACCGTGGCCGTGACCAGGTCGGCGATCTGAACCCGCGTCCGGAAGTCGTCACCGGCTATAGACAGGAGTTCCTTAGCCATCTCCAACTCGGCGTCGGCTGCTTCCTGGGAGGCGAAGCCGCCGCGCCGCAGCGGTGTGCGCCTACGTCCGTCGAGGGTGGGTGGGAGCTCCAGCTGGTAGTACCAGCGTCCGTGTTTGGCGCTCCAGCGGCCGTCCCCGCGCCGTAGCCTCGGGCACTTGGTGCGCAGCAGCCTGCCGGTCTCGGCGTCGCGGCAGCCACATGATTTGAAGGTCGTTCCGGCGGCCATCGAACTATCCCCCGTCTCCTGGTTCAGGGCACCCAGCGGGGTCGAGGCCGAGCAGGGCGAGCAGGCCGGCGGTGGGCACCAGGTAGCTGCCTCCAATGCGCAGCACCCGGCAAGGGAACTCCCCGGCCCTGGCCAGCGCGTAGCTCTTGGTGCGCCCCACCCCGATCGCTCGTCCTGCGGTGACCACATCGACCATCGCGGGCAGCATGCGGATCTCCGCCGGTGTCATCCCAGGCTTCACCGTGCACCCCCGTGTCGGCGCTTGGCCGTTCGACCATGTAGCCGTCGCGTTGGCGCCGTGTCGAGGTGCTGCGGGGCCCGGAGGTCCTCCAGCGGATCGAGAAGGCTCCGTCCCGCTGGCCGCCTGACGTGCCGCGCTGTCCGAGTGGCGCCGTCCAAGCCGCGCGCTGGCGTTCGGGAGCGCCGACATGCACGCTCGGCTCCTGGGCGCTGGTCAAGCCCAGTCCGCTGGGACAATTTCCCAGGTGCCGTGTTCGCTGCAGGAGCCGCGGAATCCGCATGCCCGCGTCGTTCCTCGTGCCCTGCCCCGGCTGTGAAGGATGGTGTCGAGGTTCGGAAGACCAGCAGGTCTTCATGGGCGGCGGCGCAGGCGGGGATGCCACGGTCACGGGCGCGGCGGGCCTCCAGCATCTGGAAGAACGACGCGCGTGAGACGATCTGCCCGTCCCGCAACCCACACAGCAGCGCCACCAACCGGTCAGAGGGAATCAACCCGGCCTTCTCGGCGGCCTGAATGACGTGGCCAGGTAGGTCGATCAGTTCGCCCTTCACCCGGATGGGCCGCACCGTCACCGCGACGACGCCGCCGGATCTCAGCACACGAACGCAGCCAGCAAGGATCTGGGTGAAGCCGTCGAAGAGCTCCTCCAGCCCGCAGTGGGCCAGGTTGCCGCGATCGGCCGAGTACCGCGTATCCCACTTCTCGATCCGTGGCTCACCCGAGTCGCGGCTGGAACGCACGTGGCCGTGAGTCGAGGCACCGTAGGGCGGCGAGGTCAGCACCAGCGCCGCACGCCCGCGCTCCTGCGAGAGATTCGTCGGCAGGTGCCGCGAGTCCCCGCAGTGGACCTTCGCCTGGCCGGTGGCACCCTGAGATCGAGCATGCTGAACATTGCGGGCCGCGAGCCGAGCGAAGTCCCCCTCGTACTCCACTCCGGCCGCGTCCCGCCCCAGATGGACTGCCTCGACCAGAGTGGTGCCGATCCCGCACATCGGATCCACCACCAGCTCCCCCGGATCGGTGTAGGCGGAGATGACCTGCGCGGCGATCTGCGGCAGCATCCGGGCCGGATGCTTCATCGACTCGGACACGTACCGGCCCTGCCGCTGGACGCGAGACGGCTTCTGACCGGTCACCAGCACCGACAGCCTTGAACACGGCTGCTGGTCGCTCATCGCGCGCTCCTCTCCGGCTTGGCCGACGGGGCCGCGGCCGACTTGGTGAACAGGCACACGTCGGCGTGCACGGTGGCGGCGGGCGGCAGCGCCCGGGACCGGACGTCCCGCAGCTGGGCCAGTTCGTGCGGGCGGGCCTGCACGACGAGGGTGTCTCCGGCGACCGGGACGCGCAGCGCGATGACGTGCTGGCGGTAGCGGAACCCCAGCGCCCGAGCCTGCCGAATGATCTGCGGCGCCGGATCCACCATCCGCCCATCCTCATGGCGGGCGGTGGTGATCACTGCGAGATGTCCGCCGCGCCGCAGCACCCGCCACGCACCCAGCAAGAAGCCCTCCAGCCGCAGTTCCCCGCCGGTCAGGGTGTCCGACAGGCACGCCGGGCATCCCCCATGGCCACGTCGCGGGACCGGTTCCTGCACGGCACCGAGCCGGTAGGGCGGCGGCGCGGCGACCACCAGCGAAACCCGCTCCAGGTGATCGGCCAGACCGCGCAGCATCTGGTCCGGCCGACACGGACGGAACAGCAGTCCGGACAACTGCCGGTCGGGCAGGTCGGTGCGTAGCAGTGTCGCGATGTGCCGCGCGAGCGGCGGGTGCGGCACGCAACTGATCGCGCGCCGGCCGGACCGGGCCGCCGCCCGCAGGACCGCGTCGCTGGTGGTGAACCCCTCGGCGACCACCTCCCCCTCGCGGGTACAGGTGTCGATCAGATGCTGAGCCAGTTCGGCGCCCACAGCACGGCGATGGCGCCCGCACAGCCAGGGACCCGAGCCGGTGGCCACGGGTCTGATCTCGTGGTCGGCGTCAGGACACAGCCACACGGTCAAGGGCAGCAGCTGCCGCGCAGACCCGTTGGGACTCGTACTGGAGTGACCGGAACCGGGTGCTCCGAAGCTGGGCGGTGAAGTACTCATGATGCGGTGACCCGTTGCGGCCACCCGATCCCCACGCCCCTTAATAACCTCCCAGGCGCTGGTCCTGGACATCGGGGAGTGCCCCGGTCCTGGCCGACGTACGCACGGTTACCGGCAACGGGCTCGCGCGCTGCGAGACTTCCTGCTCACCGATCGGCTGCGTGACCTCGCAGCGCCAGATCCGACAGAGCGCGTCGACGAGGCTCCTTCGTGTTGACATGAAGTCATGAAGGCCCGAGTCCCGCGTAGCTCAAGCAGCGCGGATTTCTTTGAGCCGGCCCTTACCCAAGGTGCGGACGCCGAGTGTCGGCGCAGGTAGGAGGCGGTTTCGGTATGCCTTCGATTCTTTAACTAGCTGCCCCACGACATGCATGACCGCAACGTCTTGGCGTATTCGTGCAGGTCACCGCAGGTTTCGCTGCGATTTCGGTGCGGTCGCACTGCTCGAAGGTCGGCCAGGACGACGCCGAAGATGCGCCGATGCAGTGCCGAACAGGGGTGGAGATCTGACGGCGACCCATTCGCTCCGCGTTCTCCGGGGGTTTGCCATGTCCACCAACCGCTCCACGTCTGTCCGTACCGTCACCTCGCCAAGGACGGAATTGGCCGAGGCACCGTCCGGCCACCACGACCTTGACGGTGAGCTTCGCACCGACATCGACCGCGGCAACGCGATCGACGCCGTCGAGGCCAGCTTCGGCCTGCTGGTCCAGGGTCCATCGCCGCTCTGCGTGGACGGAGCCGAGATCGGGCACGGCCTTCCGGCACGCTCGATCGGCTTGCGCGAGATGCGAGCGATCCTGCTGCACCCCTCGACCGGCTACGCCGCACGTGACGCGGTCTGGGCTCAGCTGGTGTCCCGTGCTCGGCACGACGGACCGGCCTGGGTGGTCGGGTGCCTCGGGATCGCCTTGCCTGGGCTGAAGGCGACCTTGGCACGGGTGACTTCCGGCTGTGGTTGGCAGGAGCCGCACCGGATCGACGAGGCCGCGGCTGCGATGGTCAGCGCGTTCCACCAAGGGCTGCTCACCATCGACATCGACCGCAAGGCCATCGGCCCGCGGCTGCTGCTGCGCGCACGGAAAGCCGCCTACGGTGCCGGTACCAACGGCTCACCGCTCATGCAGGTGGCGCCCGAAAGCATGGCGGAGACGGTGCTGCCGCCGGTGACACAGAGGCCCGCTGGGCACGTCGATCTGGTGCTGGCCGAAGCCGTCCGGCAGGGGGTCCTCTCCCGGTTCGAAGCCTCGGTCATCGGGGTGACCCGGTTCGAGGACGTCGACCCCCGCCAGCTCGCCGAACAGCTCGGCACGGGTTACGAGGCGCTGATGAAGCGGCGCCGGCGTGCCGAGCGCAGGCTCGGCGAGGCCATCCAAGCGGGCGATCTCGCAGAGATCAGCGAACTGATGTCCAATCCGGGCTCCTGAAAGGTCATTAAGGGGCGAAGGAGCTCGCAGGACGGGAGCGGTTCGGGCAGGCGGCCACCCGGTCCCCACAACCAGCCGACCGCCCGTCCGCGCCCTCGGAGGAGGACACCCGGAGCCCGCCCGCTCCCGTCCCGCGAGCCCTTCCCGAGCTGCCAGTGATCAGGGAAACGTCCGCTCTCCATCCGTTCGGAGGCCTCACCATGAACGCGCAGCCGTCCCGTACGGTTACCGCCCGCTCCTCCACCGCGCCCGGCGGGAAAGGCGTCAGCTGGATCCGCTCTGTCACCACGAGCGTAAGCAGTGGCGTCAGCAGGGTCCGGACTTCTGCGGCGAACGGCAGGAAGGGGGTCAGCTGGGTTCGGGTGGCCGCCGCATTGCTGCTCGCAGCGGTCGGCGTCCTGGCCGTGGTCGTCCTGGTGGTGCCCGGCGTCGCCGAGGCCGTGGCCGACCTCAACCAGGTCATCACCAACCTGCGCAACGTGATCGTCGGGCTGCTGGTCGGGTTGGCGACACTGTTCGCCACGATCGGCGGGCTGCGCTACATCCTCGCCGGCGGCGACCCCAGCGAAGTCGAGGCCGCCAAGAAGACCCTGCGGTCGGCCGCGATCGGGTACGGCGTCGCGGTCATGGCGCCGGTGCTGGTCAAGATCCTCCAGGGCATAGTGGGCGAGGCATGACCCGGCGCCGCATCCGGCAACGCGCTCCCGTCCTGTGGCTGCTGCTTGCCCTGGCCGTATTCGGGGGCAGCGTTACCCTCGTGGGCTCAGAGCCCAGCGATCGAGCCGATGTTCGTACGGTGAGTGCCGCCGTCGCAGTGTCCCCTTCGACGACGCCATCGCCGTCTCCGTCGACCACGCCGTCGCTCACGCCCGCGCCCTCGGATGTGTCGCCGTCGCCCCATCGACGGAAGGGGACAGCACGACGCCCGGTCCCGCCCCGTCCACACCCGGCTCACCGCCCGAGGACGACGACTGCGGCATGTGGGACTTCATGTGCTCGGTCAGCCAGGGCATCACCGGATGGTTCCGGGACCTGGCCAAGTCCGGTTCCGAGTCGGTGATGTCGTTCCTGGCGGCCACGGTGATGGGCACCCCGGAGATCGATTCGCCAGAGATGGCCCGCGCCGCGAAGCTTTGGGGCTCCTCACAGACGATCGCCAACACCTGCTTCGTTCTCATCATCACGGTCGTCGGCGTGCTGCTGATGACGGGGCATTCCCTGCCAGGTGAGCTGACCGTCAAGGACCTGCTGCCGCGGGTGCTACTGGCGTTCCTGTCGGCCAACTTGAGCCTGGTCCTGATCGGGTACGCCATCTCGTTCGCCAACGGTTTGGCGGCGGCGTTCCTGTCGGCTGGGGAGCAGCGGATCGATCCCGACCGGGTCGGAACGCTGATGTCCTCCAGCATCACGGCCACGATCAACACCACCGGCATGTTTCCCATCCTGGTAACGCTGGTCGCGCTCGTGATGGCCGCGATGGTGGCGTTCATCTACGTCATGCGGCTGGCGATCACGATGGTGCTCATCGCCGCCGCGCCGATCGCGCTGATGTTCCACGCGCTGCCGATGACCGAAGGCATCGCACGCCTGTGGTGGCGGGGCATCACCGGGATGCTGGCCATCCAGGTCTGCCAGGCGCTGGTGTTCGTTACCGCGCTGCAGGTGCTTTTCACCAGCACCGGCTCGGGCGACGATCATCTCTGGGGCATTCCGAGCAAGGCCGACCTCATCGACCTGCTGCTGCTCAACTGCCTGCTCTACCTGATGATCCGCATCCCGTCCTGGGTCGCCCGGACCATCTGGCAGCCCGCCCAACCGCGAATGCTCACCCAGGCCGCCCGAAGCATCCTGATGTACTACACCTTCGGCGCCATCACGCGAGCTACACGCGCTGGCCGCGCTGCCGGGGCGGCCGGGCCCCGCCGTCCGAAGCCGGGCCCTGGAGGTGGCGGCAGGCCCAAGGGACCGGGGCCACACCCAGGCAGTCCCGGACCGGCGAACGGGCCCAAAACCCAGCCTCCGGGTGGCGGGCCTCGTCCCAGCAACGCCGAGCGGAAGTCGGGCATGCAGCCGAAGCGGCGGCCAGTAGGGGACAAGCGCCCACACCGCTACAACCGGCGACGCCCCGGCAACCACCGCAGCCGACCCGGCCGCCGCCCACCCCCGCCCGGCAGCCCGATAAAACCGGGCCGCCCTGCTCCACGGCGAGGTGGTCCGGCAGGTGGTGGGACTCCGCAGTCGAACACCCGCACCGTGCCCGTTCGTCCAGTCCGGCCTTCTTGGAGCCGCTCCGCAACGGCACCCGTCTTCCCAGGTGCCCGGCGCACCGTTCCGCAACGCCGTACACCCGCGCCCGCACGGCAAGCCACGCTGCGGCTCGTTCCACCCCGTCGTAAAGGAGGTCGCCGGTGAACGGCGAAGACTACGAGCCCCTGGTGGCCACGATCCCCGCCGACATCGAGCAGCCCGACAAGGTCCTGGCCGGCCAGACCGCCCGGCAGGTGCTCATCCTCGGGATCACCGGCCTTCTCACCGTGTGGCTGTACCTGCTCATCGCCAGTCTGCTGCCGCTGCTCGTGGTGATGCTGGTGTTGCTTCCAGTGGTGGCCGCCGGGAGCGCGCTGGCTTTGGGGCGGCGGGACGGGCTCGGCCTGGACCGGTTCGCCTGGCTGGGAATCACGCATTGGCCCCGCCGCAAAACGCAGGTCGCTGCGCCGGAGGGGGTCGAGGCGCTGCCGCGCTGGTGCCGGATACGCGGGCAGCTGCCCGCTCCGCTGCGGTTGCCCGTCCGCGCCATCCGCGAGGACGGGGTCATGGAGCTGGCCGACGGCGGTATGGCGGCGATCGTCCGGGCCGGGACGATCTCATTCGGGCTGCGGACGGCGGCTGAGCAGGCATCGCTGGTGGCGTTCCTGGGGCGCTGGCTCAACTCACTCGACGCCAGCGTGCAGATCCTCATCCAGACCCGATGCGCCGACCTTTCCGGGTTGTCTGCCCAGGTCGGTGTAGCCGCTGCTCAGCTCCCGCATCCGGCCTTGGAACGAGCAGCGCTCGCCCATGCCGATTTCCTGCTCGAGCTGTCCCGCTCCCGCGAGCTCCTGACCCGCGAAGTCCTCATCGTCATCCGCGACCAGCCCGGCGGTGACCGCCGCAAGACCGGTGGAGGTGACGGGGCCAGGAACGCCAGCGCAGCCGTCGTCCTCCGCCGAGCCGAGGAGACCGAACGAGCTCTGACCGCGATCGGCATCTCAGTCGAAGCCCTCGACGCCACCGCCTGCACCCGGGTACTGATCGACGCCCTCTCACCGGGTCAAGCACGGCCGCCAGGCGGCATCCCGGATCCAGACCAGCCGATCACCTCCGCCCTGTCGATGGACGAAGGAGCCGCCCAGTGAACGCCACGCACCTTCCCGCCCGTCTCAAGGGCCTCATCCGCCGGGCTGATCCCGAAGCCGAGGCGCGGAATCCATCGGCGCTCACCTTCACTCCATCGGCGCTGCGCATCGGCACCAAGAGCGTCGAGTTCCCCGAGCAGACGTGCGCCTCGTTCGCCGTGGTCGGCTATCCGCGCGAGGTCGGCGCGGGCTGGCTGGAGCCGCTGCTGACCTACCCGGGCCGCTTGGACGTGTCGCTGCACATCGAGCCGATCCCACCACTGGTGGCCGCGCAGCGTCTGCGGCGCCAGCTCGCCCGGCTGGAGTCCTCCTCGCGCGCCGACGCCCGAGCAGGGCGGTTGGCCGACTTCGCCGCCGAGGCCGCGGCCGAGGACGCCGCGGAGCTGTCGGCGGCGCTGGCGCGCGGAAACGGCAAGCTCTTCCGCGTCGGGCTTTACCTGACCATCTACGCACCCGACGCCGAGGCGCTGGAGGCCGAAAGCCAGCAGGTACGGGCACTGGCCGCGTCCCTGCTTCTGGACGCCCAGCCCACAACCTTCCGGGCCATACAGGGGTGGATCAGCAGCTTGCCGCTGGGCACCGACCCGGTGAAGCAACGGCGCAGCTTCGACACCAGCGCGCTGGCGGCCAGCTTCCCGTTCGCCTCCCCTGACCTCAACGCTCCGATCGGCACAACCGGGGTGCTGTACGGGCTGAACATCTCCAGCTCAGGCGTAGTGCTGTGGGACCGCTACGCCCAGGACAACCACAACTCCGTCGTCTTGGCCCGTTCGGGTGCGGGCAAGTCCTACTTCACCAAGCTGGAGACGCTGCGGCTGCTGTACCACGGCGTCGAGATCGCCGTGATCGACCCGGAGGACGAGTACCGGCGCCTGGCCGAGGCGGTCGGCGGGACCCACATCGCGCTTGGCGCGGAAGGGGTGTCTTTCAACCCGTTCGACCTGCCCGAAACCCGAAACGTCGACGTTCTCACCCGGCGGGCGCTGTTCATCCAGACCCTGGTCTCCGCGATGCTCGGCGAGGAGCTACCACCCGCCGCCCGCGCCGCCTTGGACAAAGCCGTGCTCGCCGCGTACGCCTCCAAGGGCATCTCCGCCGACCGTGCTACCTGGGGTCGGCCCGCGCCGCTGCTGGCCGATCTGGTCGAGCAGCTCACCATCAGCAAGGACACCGAGGCCGACCACATCGCCGCGCGGCTGGCCCCGTACGTGGCCGGCTCGTACAAGGAGCTGTTCGCCGCTGCCACCACCACCCGTCCCGGCGGGCATCTCACCGTCTTCTCCCTCCGGGCTCTGCCCGACGAGATCAAATCGGTCGGCGTGCTGCTCGCCCTGGATTCAATCTGGCGGCGCGTGTCCGACCCCGTCGACCGCCGCCCGCGCCTGGTCGTGGTGGACGAGGCCTGGCTGCTGATGAAGGAGCCCGAAGGCGCCAAGTTCCTTTACCGCCTGGCCAAGTCGGCACGCAAGTACTGGGCCGGGCTGGCCGTCATAACCCAGGATGCCGCCGATCTGCTGTCCTCCGACCTCGGCCGGGCGGTGGTGTCCAACGCCGCAACCCAGGTCCTGCTCCGCCAATCGCCCCAGGCCATCGGAGCCGTCGTCGAGGCGTTCAACCTCTCCGACGGCGAACGCGCCTTCCTGCTGTCGGCCGATCGCGGCGAGGGGCTGCTGTGCGGAGGCAACGCCGGTGACCGGGCCGCCTTCGCCGCAGTCGCCTCGCCCACCGAACACCAGCTCGTCACCACCAATCCGGCCGAAATCGCCGAACTCGAAGCAGCCGGCGAGGAGGACGACCCGCTATGAACGAAAGGCTCGCCTCCTCAGGGTGGGACTGGACTGACCTGGTCAACGCACCAGAGGTGCTCGCCTCCCTGCTCACCGATAACGCGGTGGCCATCACGGCGGGAATGATCGCTGCGGCCGCCGTCGTGCTCGGGTACCGCGAGGTCGTTTGGCACTGGCGGCATGCCCGCCACCAGCGGGCAGCCCGGATCATCATGGTCTCCGTACCGCCGGTGGTCGACCGGCACAGCGCGGAAGCCTGGTGGTCGCACCAGGTCGGGCTGCTCGCGCCACTGTGGAAACGGTGGACCGTGGGCCAGCCTCACCTGGCTTTCGAGTACGTCGCCGACGCCTCCGGCATCCGGATACAGGTATGGGTTCCAGGGACGGTCCCGCCCGGGATGATCGAGAAAACGATCCGCGCGGCATGGCCCGGAGCCACCCTCTCCACTACCGAAGCCGCAGCCGCCATCCCCACCCGCGAAGCCACTGGCGGGCGGCTCGTAACTGCCCGCGCGGACCACTTCCCACTCAGAATCGATTACGACTCTGACCCGCTGCGGCCCCTGCTAGGCGCCGCCGCCGGCCTGCGCCGAGGCGAGCACGCCATCGTCCAGGTCCTTGCCCGTCCCGTCACCGGCCTCCGTCTCAAGCGCGCCTACCAGGCAGCAGCAGCCCTGCGACGCGGGCACTCAACGGCGCCGCAAGGAACTCTGTTCGACCTGGTCACCCCTGGAAAGACCGGGCGACCGCGCAACCTCGACACCACTCGAACCCATCCCGAACGCACCGGCCAGATCCGCGCCATCCTCACCAAGGCGGCACAGCCCCGCTTCGAGGTCCAAGTCCGCTACGCCGTGGCAACCGACGCGAGAAGCGATCCATCCGCGTTCGGATGGCTACGCGGGCAGGCACACGCCCTTGCCTCCACCTTCGCCATCTACGGCTCTGGCCAGCAGTACCTGCGCCGCAAACGCCTCCACCACCCGCTGCAACGCATCGCCTCGCGAAAACTGCGCCGCGGACACCTCTTCTCCGTCCCAGAACTCGCCGCGCTCGCCCACCTGCCCATGGACGCCGACGCACCAGGCATCACCCGCGCCGGAGCCCGCCCGGTCGCACCCTCACCCGCCGTGCCAGCCGACGGCGAGGTACGGGTGCTCGGCGACGCCGACGCGGGCCACCCGCGCCCCGTGGCACTCCCGATAACCGGCGCCCGCCAGCACGTCCACGTGCTCGGCCAGACCGGCGTCGGCAAATCCACGCTGCTGGCCTCGATGATCCTCTCCGACGCCCACGCCGGACGAGGAGCACTGGTGATCGATCCGAAAGGAGATCTGGTCATCGACGTCCTGGACCGGCTCCCATACCCAATGGTCGAGCGAACCGTACTGTTCGATCCCACCGACTCCGGTCCGCCGCCGTCGGTGAACGTCCTCGCCGGTCCCGATCCCCACTTCGCCGTGGACTCGACCGTGACGATCTTCCACCGCTGCTTCTCCTCGGCCTGGGGACCTCGCCTCGACGACCTGCTGCGCTCAGCGTGCCTGACACTCATAGGCGTCAACGGATCCCGCGCCACGCTCACGCAGATTCCCAAGCTCCTCACCGACTCCGCCTACCGGGCACGCATCGTCAGCCAGCTCGCCGACGAGCTGCTGACCGGCTTCTGGAACGGCTACGACGACCTCTCCCCCGGCGCCCGAGCCACCGTCATCGGCCCGGTCATGAACAAGCTGCGCGCCGTCTTGCTCCGCCCCTTCGTCCGAGACGCCCTGTCAGCCACCGAGTCGACCGTGGACCTCGGCCGGCACCTGGACGCAGGCGGCCTCGTCCTGGCGCGCCTGCCCAAAGGCGTCCTAGGCGAGGACGCCACACGCCTCTTCGGCTCCATGCTCCTGGCCCACACCTGGCAAGGCGTCACCCGCCGAGCCGCCCAACCCGAGGACCGGCGCCCGGACTCAGCGGCCTACGTGGACGAATGCCACAACTTCCTCAACCTGCCCGGTTCAGTCTCCGACATCCTCGCTGAGGCCCGCGGCTACCGGCTCTCCCTCGTCCTAGCCCACCAGCATCTCACCCAGCTGCCCAGAGACCTGCGCGACGCCGTCTCCGCCGACGCCCGCAACAAGATCTACTTCACCACCTCACCCGAAGACGCCGGCGAACTCGCCCGCCACGTCGCCCCACTGCTGTCCGTCCACGACCTCGCCCACCTCGGCGCCTTCCAAGCCGCCGGTCGCCTGATCACCGGCAGCGAGCCCAGCCGCGCCTTCACCTTCCGGACCCGGCCACTGTCCGCAGTCGTCAACGGACGCCAGCAGGCCACGCGCCGAGTCTCACGCAGCCAGTACGGCGCCACAAGGCCCGTCGACCGGAAGCGACCACCACGCCCCCGAACAGCCCCGGCTGATCCCCGTACACGACGCGGGAGAGGTGACTCATGAGCCGACCGGTTCAACGCCACCGAACCCAGCGCACATCGCGTCCCCGAGCCAACCCGGAACTGCTCGCCGAACTCGCCTACCGCCTCACCCAACGCGATCGTGAAGTGATCGAGCTGGTGTGGGAGCACCGCGTCCTCACCACCCACCAGCTCACCGCGATCTGCTTCGGGAACTACAGCAAGGCCCGGCACCGGCTCCTGGCCCTGTACCGGCTCACCGCCCTGGAGCGGTTCCAACCCTGGACACCCTCAGGAAGCACGCCCTGGCACTGGGTACTCGGTCCCGGCGGCGCCCACGTGCTTGCAGGCGAACGCGGCATCGACCCCGCCGAGCTCGGCTACCGCAGGGAGGCGGCGCTGGCCATCTCCCACTCCGCCAAGCTCGGCCACCAGGTCGGCGTCAACGACTTCTTCGCCCGACTCCACACTGCCACCCGCACCCACCCAGGATCAGCCGTGGCCAAGTGGTGGGACGAACGGCGATGCGCTGCCCTCTGGGGAGACCTTGCCCACCCCGACGCCTACGGACGCTGGACCGAGCCCCACGCCGAAATCGACTTCTTCCTCGAACATGACACCGGCAGCGAAACCCTCGCCCGTGTCGCCGACAAACTCGCCGGCTACGCCTCCCTCGCCGAGTCCACCGGCATCACCACACCTGTACTGCTCTGGCTCCCCAGCACAGCCCGCGAAGCCAACCTCCGCAAGCGACTCGGCACCCCGGAAGTACCAGTGGCCACCGCCGTGCACACGCCTGCAACCGCACCGGAAGGCCCCGCTGGGCGAGTGTGGCTGCCGACCGGGTCATCAGGCCCCCGGCTGCGGTTGGCCGACTTGGCCAGCGCCTGGCCGGAGGCCGCGCGGCAGAATCACTCGGCTCCGGGCAAGGCGAGCTGATGCCAGCCCTCGCAGCAGGGGCGGCTTTGGTCGTCATCTTGCTCGTGGTGATCATTGGCGCGGTCAGCGGAGCGACCTCCTCAAGCCGGTCCTCCACCACTACCTGCGCGCCTGAGAAGGCCTCCCCCGCAACGGCGAAGGCCGCCGATATCCCGGCTACATATCTCGACCTCTACATGAAGGCCGGGAAGAAGTACGGCATCCCGTGGCCCGTGCTCGCCGCCGTCGGTGCCGCCGAGTCCGACCACGGACGGTCGCGGTATAAGGGCGTCCGCTCCGGCGAGAACCACGCCGGAGCCGCAGGCCCGATGCAGTTCCAGGCCGCCACCTGGGAGGCCTTCGGCGTGGACGGCGACCGTGACGGTGAAACCGACCGCTACGACCCGGCCGACGCCATCCCGTCCGCCGCGCGCTACCTCAAACACAACGGTGCGCCCGCCCGGCTGCGCGCGGCGCTCTACCGCTACAACCAGTCCTGGACGTACGTGAACGATGTCCTGGCCCGCGCCCGCACCTACGCCCAACACGCGAAACCGACGGACGGTAACGCCTGTGCCGCCCCCGCTGGCGTACGCGTCCCCAGCGGCACTATCGAAAAGATCATCACCTTCGCCATGGCCCAGCGCGGCAAGCGGTACGTCTTCGGCGCTACCGGCCCCGACGCGTGGGACTGCTCCAGCCTCGTCCAAGCCGCCTACCGCGCCGCCGGATTCACCATCCCCCGCACCACCTTCGCGCAATGGCCCTTCGGCGCGCGCATACCCAAAGGCTCCGAACAACCCGGCGACCTGGTCTTCTTCAACTCCGGCCCCGGCACCTCCAGCAGTAGCCCGGGACACGTCGGCCTGGTCATCGCTCCCGGCAAGATGGTCGCTGCCCGCTGCTCCACCTGCATTCCCAACATCGGAGTCCAGTCCTATAAACGCTCCGACTGGATGGGCGTCACCCGCCCACTGCTCCGGCTGGGCAAGTCCCGCTGATACACCACACGCCGTTTGAACAGCACGCCCGTTCTCCGGCCAGCTCCGAGGCCGGCCCAACTCGTTGCTTCGTGCTGAGGCTTGGTAGACCGCCTCGCCGGGACGTTCCGCACTGGCCCGGCTGACGGCTTTGTCAGTGGTGCGGTGCAATATCGGAGCCCGGTACGAAGGAGATCACGGTGTCGCTCACGAACCAGCAGGTGGCCGATCACGCCTTCCTGAAGGGCCTGTACGACGACGGATACTTTCCCGATCACCTCGTCGACAAGGGCAAGGCGATCCTGCTGAGGCTGTGCGAGCGGATCGAGTCCGAGCCGCCGTCCGATCTGGCGGCCCTGTACGTGCTCACGCAGGCCGCGACCGAGGAGTTCAACGCGCTGGAGGAAGAGTTCTACGCGGCCGGCAGCGAGATCGAGACCGTGGCACGCGAGCTGATCGCCGAGGACTTCTGGTTCGTGGCCTCGGCCTACGGCTTCGCAGATGCGGACGCGGAGGAACTGATCGCTACCCGGTACTGGTGATTCCCGGCACCTGTTGCGCCGAGTTCGCCGTGCGCGCGGGCCCCTGACAGAACGCCGTACGGCATCTATCCGTGAAGCGCTTCTTGATAGCGAAGGAGGACGGTGGCCGATCCTCTGTCTCCGTACCACTGGCTCGAAGGACCCGGCGGGCACCCCCGGCGACTGGGCGGCATCTACTGCGTTTCGTTCTTCCGTGAGCTCGCCCCTGCCGAGGTCCTGCACAGGTTCGGGCCTGACGAAGCGCCCGGCCAAGAGATGACCTTCGATCAGCTTTGGGACATCGTCGGAGATTTCACCACCAGGACCCAAGGCGGTTCTGGAAGCGGCTACGTCGGAGTGCGGCAGGCCCGAGGGTGGAGCGTGGCCATCGAACTCCTGGGCTGGTACGCCGTACTGCCCGGGTACCACACCCGGCTCTCTGAGGGCTGCGAAATGATCGCCATCTCGCGGCACGACTACGCCGAAGACTCCTTCGTGTACGCAGCCGACGGCGAACTGCTCACCGGTTTCACTCCGCACATGCCGAGCAGGCGGTGGGGCAGCGATCCGAACAGGATCAACCCGATCATGCACGAGTTCGGGATGCCTACGGAGACCTTGAACGATGAGGAGTGGGAGGACGAGGACGCCTGGGATCGAATGTACGAGCACCGGATCGCGCGGGTCTTCGCACTGGCGGCTGAGCTCACCGGTGTCGCGTTCACTCCGAGCCTTCTCGACGAGCCGCTCCTTGTAGGCGCCATCACCCAACTCGCCTGAGGACTTCATCGTCTCAGCCCGGTACGGTCCTGCGACCGAAATCGCAGCACTGCCACCCTCGAGTCAAGCCGGCAGAGTGTCGGCTACTGGTCTAGGCGCTCAATGAGAAGGCTTGATGAGCGGCCGGCTGTCACCGCTGCGGCTCGGGCTTCGTGGCCAGGGCCTCCAGGTGGGCGGTGTCTCGGTAGAAGCGGCGGGCGCCTTCGATCGAGGCCACAGCGAATCCCAGGCCGAACGGGCAGGCGACGCGCGGGGCGGGCCGGTCGATCAACACGCGGCGCGCGGCCTCGCGTACACGCCATAGGGCGTCGACAGGGTCGCTGCCACCTTGGTCGATCTTCATGACGACGCTCTCCCACCATCCGGCCACCGCACGAAGTTCGGCAACGGTACGTACCTCGGAGGTGAGGCCCTCTCCCTCGTCGATACGGGCGACGAGTCGGCCTTCGGCATCGCCTCGTGCGCGGAGGGCTTCTTCGTGGCGGTCGCGGACGTAGGTCTCGAACCGGTTCATGTTCTCCCCTTCTCTGCGGTGCGGTGCAGAACTCGTGTTCATCAGGCGTCGCCGCCTCGTATGCGGCAGGCACGTTCATCGGCCTCGCTCAGGACGACGACGGGCAGTTCGGCGATCCCGACGGACAGCGCGCGGTGGATGCGGTGCCAGCCGTCGATGACCAGCGGTGTGCTCGGGTTGGGCACCGGAACGGCTAGCAAGGGACGGGTCAGATCGGCCGTACGGGCATGGTCGGGGTCGACCTGGATGACCGCGCGTGCCCAAGCCAGGCGTTGCAGGTCGCCAGGGACGGTCGGATGGCACGCGGCGAGCTGGGTAGCGAGATCGATGTCCCAGGCCCAGCCGAGCATGATGAACATCTCGTTGGCCATGAACGAATCTCCTGATCAGAGTGCATGGTGCGGTCGCTGGCGGCGAGGCGGGTCCGGCTGCGCACCGGACCCGCCCGAACGGGTCAGGCTCTGCTGAGGGCACGGGTCGCGGCGCGGCCGATCGCGGTAGCCGCTTCGGTGGGGTCGCTCAGCTTGACCAGGCGGGCTCCGTCGAGCGGGACGGCATAGTCGAGGGCGAGCCAGAGGACGGCGCAACCGGCCGAGTCGAGGCGCCGGATGCGCTCTTCTCCGGCCTCGCGCTGCTGCGGAGTGAAGATGCCGTCGGAGACAACGACCAGGAGCCGCGCCGTACCGGCTCGGGTGAGGTCGAGCGCGGCGGCGAGGGCGTCGACCGCTTCGGTGAACTGCTCGGTGGAGTCGCTGGCGCTGAAGGTGCGGACCTTCTGCGGGACCTGTCCTGGATGGGTGACGGCCCGGACGCGGGCGCCGAAGATGACCGTGGCCGATTGAGCGTCCGGTACGTGCGCGGCGGCGCGGGCCATGATCCAGGCGGCGGACGCCACGGGCCCGGCGAGAGTGTGCATCGAGCCGGACACGTCGCAGGCGATGCCCATCCGCAGCGGTGGCGAGGGGACGTGTCGGCGGGTCGTCCGGGTGAACGGTTCGGCGGTGGGTGTGAGACCGGCAGCGCGCTGGGCGTCTGCGGCCAGGGCGCCACGCATCTTCAGGCGGCCAGGCGGGGTCGCCGAGGTGGTCGTGCTGGCGGTCCGTTCGCGGTGCGCTGCAGCGCGAAGGACGCGTGCGAGGCGGCGTGCCGCTGCCTGCTCGTCAGCGGTCGCCGGACGGCTCCCGGTGATCGCGGTAGGCCCTCGGCGGCCGGTGTCCGGGTGCGACTTACCGAAGACGCGCCGAGCGGTCCGGGCAGCGCGCTCGCGAACAGCGCGCTCCTCAGCTCGTTGCCGCGCGGCCTCCGACTCGCCGGGCCCGGAAGTGCCGTGCGCCGTCGCCACGGCGGTCAGCGCCGAGGTGATGGCGGAGGCGAGCGGAGACGGTTCGGGGGAGCCGGAGGAGGCGCTCGGTCCTTCTCCCTTCGGAGCGGGGCGGTCGGGCGCGGTGTCCAGGATGTTGCACCAGCGGCGGCCAAGGTCGAGCATCGTCTCGCGGTCGTCGTCGCCGGTGACGTGGGCGATGTGCCACAGCGCGGCGAGGGCGCTGAGACGGCTCGGGCTGAGGATGCCCGTGATGGTGGTCTTCAGGTCGGCGACCTCGGCGGGGTCGAGGATCCCGGCGTCGACGCGGGCCAGTAGAAGGGCGGCGGCGCGGGCGGCGTCCCACGGTGTCATGGTCGCCGTGACGGCGTCCGCTCCACCCGGTATCTCACTGGGCGCGGTGAAGTCGGCCAGTACGAGGCGGCTGGCGGATGCGCGCAGCCAGCGCCGGTCGGCGGGGCGGCGCCGCAGGTGCGCCGCTTCGATCCGCGACTCCTCCAAGGCCAGCGCGGCCTCCACGTGTGCGCCGGTGGCTCCGTCCGGCACCGTCCAGCGGGTGTGGGATGCGTGCGCGGCCTCGTGGACCAGGACGCCCCATAGCGCCGGGTACCGATCGCGGTCGGCCGGGCGGGACGGATCACAGGTGGTGGGATGGTGGCCGAGGTGCTTCCCGTCCAGTTCCACGGTGGCCAGGGCCGGGATGAAGCAGCCGGGTGCGCCGTGCCCGGCACCGGGCGCGCAGGTGACCGTCAGGTCATCGCGGTCGGCCAGGTCGGTGATCTCCTCGGTGAACGCGGCGGATAGCCGCAGCCAGGCGCCTTTGGCTTCTGCCCCAGCGGTCTCGGGCTCGGGTGCGATGATCATGTGTGGTTTCGGCATGGCGTCGTTCCTTCCGGGTGGCGGGGCGGCTGGGCAGTAGATAGCGGCCGGTCAGATCTGGCGGCCGAGGGCAAGGGGCGCGATGGTCCGGCCGTAGACGGAGCCGACGACCTCGGCGATGACATCGCGGTCCTCGTCAGGGGCGATGCCGATGAGGTTCGCGACGGCGGCCTCGGCACCGAGGACACCGGCGATCTTCTGGAAGGCGATGAGCTCGCGCAGCTGCGGCGCCCAGCCGATCTCTCCGGAGGCCTGCCGGATGGAGAGGTTGCAGGCGACCCGCACGGCCTTGGGATCGATGCCGAGTTTCCGGGCGAGGTCGTAGTCGGTGGAGACCTTGATCTGCGCGGCGAACCGGGACGCCAGCGCCTCGGTCAGTACCGCCCCGTGCACGCCGGGGTTGTGCCCGGCGATCACATAGAAGCCGTCCTTGGCGCTGATCGTCTCGCCCTTGTGGGCCTTCACGGTGATCTGCCGCCGCCCGTCCATGGCCGGGTAGACGACCGCCAGGACCTTGGGGGAGATCAGCGTGGCGTCATCGATGAGCAGGCACCGGCCCTCGGTCATCGCGGTCGCCAGTGGCCCGTACACGAACTCGTAACCGCCACCCGCCGCCTGGGTGTACTCCCCGACGAAATCGGCGACGGCGGTGTCACCGTCCCCTGCAACTGTGATCAGGTCCGGGAACGCGGCTTCAACCAGGGACGTCTTCCCGGTCCCCGGCGGCCCGTACAGCAGCGCCGGGATCCCGGCGTTACGCAGGCGGCGCAGCGCGTCCACGTCGGGCAGGTCGGCGAGCGTTCGAGGGTGGTAGCTCTGGCCGTTCGGGCGCCGTACAGCGGTTGCGGTCCTCGGGCTCGCGGTGGGGGCCGCCGTCCGCTCCGTGCTCGCCGTGGTCGGGGCTGCTGGACGGGTCGGCGGAGCGCTCGTACCGGCGCCTTTGGCGGCCTCGATGGTGGTGGAGGTGACGCGGTAGCGGCGCGGGCGGGCGCCGACCTGCTCGGCGTGGCCCTGCTCGGTGAGGGTGTCCAGGGCATTGCCGACGGCTCCGGCGGACCGGTCGAGCGCGCGGGCGATCTCGCCCGGCGTCAGCGTTCCGCTCGGGTGGGCGACGAGGTGCGCGGCGACTCTGCGCCGCAACTCTCCCTGCCCGAGGCGGCCGGACCGCGTTTCATCGGCTGGGCTGGGGACGGGCACGGTGGGTGTGTTCATGGTGATCTCCAAGGCGTGGCTCGTGCTGGCAGGGACCGGGCTGCGGTGGGCGCTGCTGGTCGCGCCCACCGCCTCAGCCCGTCACTCGGCGGCGGTCGCCGCCTCCGCGCCCGAGGCGGCGATGAAGCGGCGGGGACGCTCGCAGGTCTGCACCGCTTCGCCGAGGGCCACCAAGCGGTCGAGGGCGTTCGCGATGGCTCCGGCCGAGTGGCCGATCACCTTGGCGATCTCATGCGGGGTCAGTTCGGCGGTCGGGTGCGCGGCGAGGTGAGCCGACACCTTCGCGCGCATCTCGCCGGGGTTGGATCGGGCCTGGCCCGTGGCGTTGCGCGGACGCCCGTTGACGGCGGTACGGACCAGCCGCCGCGCCTTCCCCGAGCCCGTGTAGGCGATCTCGATCGCCGCCATGGCCTCCTCACGGTCACCGCTGGCCAGAGCCCCAAGGGCCGTCTCGACGGCGTCCCGCATGACCGTCAGCGCTTCCCGTGCCTCCGCAACCGCGCCGGAGTCCATCGCCTCAGGGCCACCGGGCTCGTCCGGGAGTGTCTCCGCGCTAGCGCTCGGTTCCGGGACGGCGTCAGCGGCCGCGTCGTCGGCTGGGGCGGCGGGCGCCGGTACCGCCTCCGCGCTCGTCTCCGTGACGGCGTCAGCGGCGCCTTTAGCAGCATCACCGCCTGTCATCGTGGCCACGAGCGCCCACCGGTCCGGAAGCCGCTTTCCGCCGTCACGCCCGCCCGGTGTCCGGACCGCGGTGGCCGTCCTTCTCCAGCGCCGCCAGGGTGCGGTTGGTGGTCGCCCGGCTGACACCCGCCGTTGCCGACAGTTCCGCCGGGCTCGCACCGGGGTTGGCCAGGAGCGCGTCCCAGACGTCGCCTGCCGCGCCGTCGGGACGACCGCCGTCCTGTTCGGCGGGCGTGGTGTTCTCGTCGGTCATAGCGGCGGTGGGCGCACCGTGAATTTCGATGGCGGTCATGGGCGATTCCGTTTCTGCGATACGGCAACCGGATTCCGGCACCGGGCTCGTTTCGGAGCTCGACCATTTCTCGACACGCCCCACCAGACAAGGCCTGTCGACCATCCTTTACTAATCCACTATTAACGGAGGGTCAGTTCTTCCACCGTTTCGAACGCCGCCCAGCAGAGATAATCGACGAACTTCACCTCACAGCTAGCACCATCTCACCGGAAGTCGGCGTTGCACACTGAGACGTCCACTCTCAGCACATCGTTCATCTCGTGCAATTCAGCTCGTCGGCTCTGGATGCTCACGTTCTGAACGGAATGCCAAGCGCCCTCGGGAACCGAGTCGAAGCGCGGACGGCAGGCATCCACTCGCGCCTCGCAGGCCTCATCCGGATGCCCCCGAGGCGAGTGAAGCGGCTCAGACGAAGGCCGGCACTGGAGGGCAGTGCCGGCCCTCAAACCCAGATCACAGCGAGCAGTCGGGCAAGCGGATAACCGCACTGAAGTAGAGGTCACGCACACACCTGTCGCATTGCTTCGTAGAGCGAGTCGACCGCACTGTCGGTACGGCCGATCCGCGCACTGAACTGCTCATACGCCCCACCTAGCCGGTGCCAGTCATAGTTGGCCCCCCGACCGGCCCCCCGGTTGGTCCACCGGATGGGCCCCCGGGTAGGCAGGAATGGCCAGGCAATCGCGCCCAGACCGTATGCCCCTCTTCCGGACTCCCCTTGAAGCCGAACTCCGCCGCCAACTTCACCACGCCCAGCAGTCCCCTGCCGTTCTCGTTCGGAGCGACCGCCGGCGACTCGATGCGCACAGCCGGGACGCGCTTCCCGCCCAGATCGCGTACCGCGAGCCAGACCGGGCCGTTGCAGATGACCTCCACACCGAACCATCCCCCTGGTTCCCCGGACCGCGTATGCAGCAGGGCATTGCTCATGAGTTCGGCCGCGATCCATTCAGCGTCGGAGACACAATCGAAATCGGCGAGCACGGTCGCAACGAATCTCCGTCCCTGGCTGCACTGGTCGGCCCTGCCTGGAAAGACTCGACGCCATCTAAGGTCTCCCTCGTACTGGAACCACTTACGCGCCTCGTACGAGAATCGTTCCGAAAGAGCCACGATCGATGACCTCCACTCTGCATTCCCCCGAAGTCGCCACACGAATGTCCGGCGACCGCATTAATGGAGATCGGACTTCGCGATGGGGGTCAAGTCATGGACGTGCAAGCGATGCAGTGATCGCTACGGCGGGGCTTCAGCCGACGAGACTGCGCAGGAGGTTCTTGGTTCGCCTCTCGGGCTCTGCATCGAGCTGCCGCAGACGTTCGATGAGCTCGTCGTAGCAGCAGCGCACCGCGTGCACCTGGCCGAGGTCTGCGTGGAGCTGCATCCGGCGCCGGTAGAGGTACTCGTCAACAGCGCCGATCACGGACGCCCGCTCCAGGTAGAGAAGGGCGCGCTCGGCGTCGTCCTGTAGAGCCGCCATCTGGACCATGGCGCGGGCGACCTCCCTGTCAAGCGCGGCCGAGGCGTTCTGCGCGAACTCGAACGGGCTCCCAGGCATGTACGGGCCGGAGTACAGATCGATTGCCTGCTCCAGCGCCTCGGACCGTTCCGCTCCGTTGAGGCATCGAGCCGCCGACAGTCCCCTGCGCAGCTTCCAGACATCGCAGGTGAAGAGTCCAGGATTGAGGCGATAGGTACTGGCACCGAGGTTCTGCACCATGGCCGCGCCGCTCCGACCTGGCCGCCCCAGCGCTTCGCACAGTTTGGTCCGCACCTCGCGCATCGGTCGCCAGAAGAGCTCACGGTTCTCTCTGGGGTCAGCGTCCGGCCACATGCGCGCGTAGGCGCTCGATCGGGCGAGCCCGGAATCACCGCACTCCGCCAGCAGCCCGAGCAGCCCCCATGCGGCTCGCTCCCCGCAACCGATCACCCGGCCTCCAGGCCCCTCGATCTCGTAACGGCCAAGGAGCCGTACGAGCCCAGGGACGGCTGTGTCGATCACGGAGACCTGCTTCCCCTGCCGCCCCCGGCCGGAGCCATCCTCCATGGCAGCCGGCCGCGGCTCCGCGGTGGTTGAAGCCGCCAGTTCGCCAGCAATCTCGTCGCCGGAGTGATTTGCGTCATCGCTGACCCGAGGGGACCGTACGCGCCCAACAGCTCGCGACCCACGACCACCACCCCCGCGGGCGGTAGCCCGCGGGGGTGGTGGGCAAGCCGGAGGCCTTCGGGGTCTCCTTGCCAGGGCTTCACGTTTCGCGCCCTCGCTTCTATTCGCCTCCGTCGTTCCACGGGTCGAGGCAGGACGAACAGCCAGGAGCAGAAGGCAGGCGTTCAGCCCCACGCCAACACCCACGGACACCGCAAGTCCTTCGTCATCAGCAGGGCCGGCGCTGAGCAGAATGATCGCCGCAGCGACGACCCAGGCAATCCCGAACCGCACCGATTCGTGTCTGGCACCCGGTCGCACGCCGCCGGCCTCTGCACTGAGCCGCACCCTGTTCTTCCACGTCATGCCACTCCCCCGTCGCTGTTGCGATCACTCGGGACGATTGAACATGCGTCGTCGCGAGACAGCCCCTGAAGGAAAACGATCAGTGCAACAAGTGATCACCTGCGCGCGCCCGATTCCAGGGCACGACCCGCCGGGAAGGCCAGCCGCGCCAGGCGTCCGACCACTGACGACGCTCCGGGCTGGCGCAGTGGCGAGAAGTCATCAATGGAGAGAAACAGCCACTCGTGTCGGAGGGCGGCACGACGACACGACCAGCCACCGACCTTCATAACTATGAGCGCAAGTGCCGTTACTCTCGGCGTTCGGAGGTGAGTCATGAGCGGCCATGAAGAGAGCGTGGGCAGGCTGCTGCAGGGCGTCGTTCCGGACGAACTGCTCGCCGCATACACCCGCCTGCTCGACGAGGACGGGTGCCCGCACGACGAGGCGGCGGCCTTCCTCGGGAGCCCCGAAGCGGTCGAGGCGCTGACCCAGCGTGGGATGGCCCATGTGCGTCCTGACGTGCCTGCCACACCTCCGCGCCTGGTCCCGGCTCCACCCGACCTGGCCCTGCTCGGAGCCCTGACCGACCTTGCACGGCAATTGGCGGTCCAGCAGGACCGGCTGCTCAACGGCCACCGCCGGCTGAGCGACCTGCGCCACGCCCCTGCGGCCGATGACGGCGACCGCCTCGACCGCTTGCTCAAGATCGTCACCAGCCGGGACGAGATCAGCCGCCTTTCCTACTCGCTCATCAACGCAGCGCGGCACGACTGGCTGACCCTCGACAACTACGTCCTGGAGGCCCCGGTCGAGGAATCGACCGGTTTCGCACCTCTCCCTTCCTTCGGCGAAGAGGTTCGCTGCCGCGCGATCTACGAGACCAAATGCGCCGAGCATCCCGTCGGAGCCAGGACCATCGAGGCCGCCGTCCAAGCCGGCGAGCAGGCTCGCCTTCTGCCCCGCATCGGGATGAAGATGAAGCTCGCGGACGAGGCCGTGGCGCTCCTGCCGCTCACCCCGACCGGGATGTCAGGCGCGCTACTCGTGCGCTCTCCTGTCATCGTCGGCGCACTCCGCGAGTACTTCGAGATGCTGTGGGAACGCGCGGTCCCCTACGGCAACCCCGACCCGCAAGCGCCGATCACGCCCATCCAAGCGAACATCCTCAGACTCCTCACCCAGGGCCTCACCGACGAGGTGATCGGCCGCCGCCTGAACCTGAGCAAGAACACCGTCCAGCGCCACTTCACCGCTCTGCGAGAAGCGCTCGGCGCCGAGACCCGCTTCGCAGCCGGGGCCGCCGCCGTCCGCCGCGGCTGGATCGACTAGACCACCCCCGACATCCGAAAGGCATCCCATGCCCGAGTACGAGGACTTCGTTCCCTGCCAGCGATTCCAGCCCACGCTGGCACTTTCCCCCGACGCGACCACTGTGGCGTACTCCAGCAACGCCTCGGGCCACTACGAACTCTGGACGATTCCTGTCGCAGGCGGCAAGCCCCGCATGATGGCCGGCTTCCCTGATCGGACGGTGCGCCAGATCGCCTGGGCCCCCGACAGCAAGGAACTGGTCTTCTCCGCCGACCGGGACGGCGACGAGCAGTACCGCCTCTACCGGGTCGGCCTCAGCGGTGAAGCACCCGTCGAGTTGGCCCCTGGCGCCGACTGCCAGCGCCTCCTGCCTGCCAGCCCCTTCGACGCAACCGGCCGGTACATCGTGTACGCCGCCAACGACCGTGACCCGCACGTACAGGACCTGCTCCTGCTCGACCTGGAAGAAGACCAGGTTCGCCGCTTCACCCCGCCGACCGAGATCATCTTTGAACCCGCCGGGATCTCCCCGGACGGCCGCTGGCTCCTGACCGCGGGATTCCGCTCCCACACCGAGGTCGGCGCCTACCTCATCGACCTCCGCCAGCCCGACGGCCAAGCAGTCTGCGTGACCGAGTCGCTCGGCAGCGGACTGTTCGAGCCCGCCGCCTGGGCGCCGGACTCCTCCGGGTTCTACCTATTGACCGACGCCTGGAGCGAGTTCACCGCCGCCGCGTTCTACTCCCTGACCGACCGCGAACTGCGCCCGGTCGCACAACCGCCCTGGGACGTCGAGATCATCGACACCGGCAAGGAAACGGTGCTGTGGTCGGTCAACGAAGCGGGCCGCTCGACCTTGCACGCGCGCCACCACCAGCAAGAGCTCGCACTCTCCGACATTCCCCACGGCGTCGTCAATGCTTTGGCCGTCGCCCCCGACGGTTCGATCGCGACGATGCTGATCGATGCGGCCACCCGTCCCGCCGAGATCGCCGTCGTCGAGCTCGACCGCGGCCGCTTCCGCTACCTCACCGACACCCGCCCCGCAGCGCTCCGTACGGTCGAACCCGTCGAACCGGAGACGGTCAGCTACCCCTCCGCCGACAGCCGTACCATCCACGCCTTCCTCTACCGGCCGCATGGCCCGGGCCCGCACCCGGTGCTGCTGTCGATTCATGGGGGCCCCGAGGCCCAGGAGCGCCCGGTGTACGCGCGCTCGGGTCTCTACCAACACCTGCTCGACCAGGGCATCGCCGTCCTGGCCCCTAACATCGCCGGCTCCACCGGCTACGGCACCGCCCACCAGAAACTCATCTACCGCGACTGGGGCGGCGCCGACCTCGCCGACCTCGACCACGCCGTCCAGTACCTGTACACCCTGCCCTGGGTCGACCGCGACCGGATCGCCACCGCAGGTGCCTCGTACGGCGGCTTCGCCGCTCTCTCCTGCCTGGCCAGACTCCCCTACCCGTGGGCCGCGGGCGTCTCCATCTGCGGCCCCACTAACCTGGTCACCCTCGCCCAGGCGTCACCACCCACCTGGAAGACCTTCGTCAATACCGTCCTCGGCGACCCGGACACCCAAGCCGACCGGCTGCTGCAGAACTCACCGGTGACCTACGCCGACAACATCACCGCACCGCTCTTCGTCATCCAGGGCGCCCGCGATCCCCGCGTCCCCCAAGCCGAGTCCGACCAGATCGTCAACCGGCTGCGCGAGCGCGGCATCGACGTCCGCTACGACATCTACCCCGACGAAGGCCACGGCTTCACCAACCGCGCCAACGAACTCGACGCCTACAGCAACATGGCCGACTTCCTCATCACCCACCTTCGGTGAGGTCATGACGGAACGGCTACGGAGCGATTCACGATCGCAGCAGGACTGCCTGCCGATCTGAAGTGTTCCCTGCCGCGGCGAGGGCTCTGCGAGTAGCGTGATCTCTCTCAGTGCCACTCCTGCCTGATAAGGGCCCCAGTACCTGACCGACGCAGACGGGGATGCCGTGCCGATTCCGGACTACCAGACGCTCATGGCCCCGGTTCTCGAGCTCCTGGCCGATGGCCGGGAGCTGAGACTCCAAGAGGTACGCGACCGCCTCGCACCGAAGCTCGGAATCAGCGAAGAGGAACGTCAGGAACGCATCAACAGCGGAACTCCTCGGTTCGATAACCGAGTCCACTGGGCCGTCACCTACCTCTACCAGGCGGGTCTGCTCCAGCGCCCCCGCCGCGGGGTCATCAAGATCACCGATCGCGGTCGCGAGGTGCTCAAGGCGAATCCTGAACGAGTCGACAACGAAGTGCTGAAGCAGTTCGAAGAGTTCCGAGCGTTCAAAAGCCGTACCCGACCTGGCCGTGCGGCCCCGGCCTCCTCTGAAGTGGAAGATCAGAGCACTCCCCAGGAGAAGATCTCCAGCGCGATCGAAGAGGCCAACGAAGCCGTTGCGGCCGAGGTCCTGGAGCGTGTTCAGCAGGCCGACTTCGTCTTCCTCGAACGCCTGGTACTGCGCGTACTGGCCGCAATGGGATACGGGGGGCCGACCGGCTCGATCAGGCACCTCGGCGGCCCCGGTGACGGCGGCGTGGACGGAGTGATCCGCCAAGATCCCCTCGGCCTGGACGAGATCTACGTCCAGGCCAAACGCTTCGCCACCCACCGCGCCATCGGACGCCCCGAGATTCAGGCGTTCGTGGGAGCCCTGCACGGAGCGCAAGCGGACCGCGGAATCTTCGTGACGACCAGTACCTTCACCGCAGACGCCAGCGAGTACGCCGACCGGGTCAACGCACGCGTCGTCCTCATCGACGGCCCCGCCCTCGCTCGTCTCATGGTCCAGCACAACATCGGCGTACAGGACCAAGAGCGCTACGTTCTCAAGCGCGTGGACGAGGACTTCTTCGAGGAGCTCTGACCCGCAGGTCTCCCCTCGCCGACGTTCAGCGACATGCCGCGGCATGGGGTTTCCCGGCGGGTGGACACCCCCAGCAGTGGTCGACGTTACCTGCAAGCAGGACAAGCCAAGCACAGGCCTGCTCCACCCGGCGTGGCAGCGTCAGTAACTGGTCCCGTCTCCTGGATCGCCTGGCCTCGGGCCCTCTCACTCAGGAAAGTCGTCCAGCAGCACGAAACCCATGCAGCTCGCCAACTCGGCGTCTCGCGGGGCAATCAGCGCCCGCACGCGGAAACCGGTTCCTGCCCGCCGTACCGACCAGCGTGAGGCGATGGAGGCCACGATGAACAGGCCCCGGCCGTTCGTCCCAGCGCTACCGGCGAGCTTGAGTCGGGGAACCGTGCCCCGCCCCCGCCCCGTGTCGGTGACGGTGATGACGACGCGCGATCGCGGGAGCCGCCTGATCGTCAGTCGTACGGGATCGCCCGGAGCACAGCCGTGAACGACGGCATTGGTAACGAGTTCGCTGACCACCAGTTCCGCGGTGTCGGCGCACCGGTGGTCCGGCCCCAGGGCCGCTCGGAGTCGCCTGCGCACGACCGCCACCTGCGACGGATCTGCTGACACTGCAAACACATCAGCCATCAGGAACATCCGAGCCCGACGGCCTCCCTCGTTGGCGTTGCGGTGGTTCCTCGCGAACCGCGCAGGAACGCGGACGGGAATATGGCGCATCGAGCGGGAGGCATCCATGGGCGAATCACCTTAAGCCGAATCCGGAGGGAAGTCGTACAAGCCGCCACCAAACGGTTACTCGTCGTGACGGCTCCCATCACTCTGATGCGACGCTCTCCACGGAGGCCAGGTCAGCCGAGCGTGAAGGCCGTGATGCTTCTCGACGGCCGCGTGAACGTCGTGAAGGTAGTGATGAGCCTGCCGTTCACGCCCGTGCCGCCGATTCGCGAGTTACGGTGCTGGCAGCTTTCAATCGGCATGGAGATCATGTGGTCGCGAAACAATCGCTTTTGGTCGATCATCTTGATCGGCTCAAGTGGACGCCTCGCGAACTCGCCCGTGCGATCAACTCCTGGTTGGAAGTCCGCGGCAGATCAGGCGAACGGATCCATCCGACGACGCCGTACCACTGGATCAGCAAGGGCTTCTGCCCCTACGCGCCCTATCCCCAGATCGTCGCCGAAGTCCTATCCGCGGCGCTCGGCCACGTGATCACTGCGCATGACCTGTGGCCGGACAAGACACCACCGACAGCCGACTCCCCAAAGACGGCGGCCAACGGCCTGACAGCGTCGTGGAACGCCGACGACGTCGTCGCACAGATCTCCGAACTCCCGCGTGAACACCCGGACGGCACGGCCTCGGTGAGCGGTCCCGACCTTGTCACGCCAGCGCTCGACGGGATCCGTCACTCCCCCGGAAAGGCAGCCGCGACGGTGGGCGCCGACCGCGTGCGTCCTGCCCTGATGACACTGATCACTCGGCATATCGCTGAACTGCGCCTGCTCGACGACCGTGCGGGTGGCGGCGCGCTCAATCTCCGCTACGTCCACAACGAGTTGCACACCGTCTTGGACCTGCTGCGCAACGCGGCCTGCGAAGCCGATCTGCACGAGCGGCTCTTGCTGGCCACGGCCGATCTCGCCCAGCTCTCCGGCTGGATGCACTGGGACGCTGGAAACCACGGCACCGGACAGCGCTACCTCCTTCTGGCCATCCGCGCCGCCCGAGCCGCTGCCGAATCGACAAGACTCGAACTACGTACCACTGCCACCGAGAGCACCGCCAACACGCTCGGCATGCTGGCCTACCAGTGCGCACACGCCGGCCGTCCAGCCGACGCCGTACGCCTGGCCGAAGCGGCCGCCAGACTCGGACGCGCCGCTTCGTCCGCAACGCGGGCACGACTCGCCGGGCGCCTGGCAACCGCACATGCCTCCGCAGGCGACATCCACGCGTTCCGAGACGCAGCGGAAGAAGCCCGTCGACATCTCAGCGACCACAGCCCGGACGACGCCCCACCATTCCTCTACTACCTCAACACCGAGCAGCTGGATGCCGAAGCCGGTCAGGCGCTCGTCGACCTGGCCCGGCGGCGGCCCGCTGAGTCCGGCAGACTGCTCAGCGAGTCCGTCGACCTCCTCACCCCACTAACGTCCACCGGTCTCCGCACCGAATACCAACGTTCCGCTCTCCTGCACGGCTGCTATCTCGTCCAAGCGCACCTGCACCAGCACGACCTCGAAGCGGCCGTCGCCGCCACCCGCAAGGCCACCGAGCGCCTGGCCGGTGTCCAGTCGGTCCGCTGCCAGGTACTGGTCAAGCGCCTGGTGCAAGCCTTTGCCCGCCGTGCCCGCAACCCCTATGTCGCCGACCTGCTACCCGAGTTGAATGACGCACTCGATACTGCGTGACCATGGAGACATGGCGCACGCCCTCTCCCCCTTCGAGCGCGACCCTCGTCACGTAGTTCAACCGCGCCCCTACGACCATCCCGACGCCCGCTGGCTCACCAATGAGCTGTACCTGGAACAGCTAGCCCGCTACGACGTCGCCGACGCCCCCATCGACTCGGTCGACGACTTCGCACCCCCGAACGGGCTCTTCCTCATCGCCTATGTCGACGGTGTTCCCTGCGCCTGCGGCGGAATCCGTACCTACGAACCGGGCGTGGCGGAAATCAAGAAAATGTACGTCGCTCCAGCGTTCCGCGGCCACGGGCTAGGGCGATGCATCCTTGCCGCGCTAGAACAAGCAGGTCAGGCCAACGGTGTCGTTCGGTTCATCTTGGAAACGGGTTCACGCAACACCGAGGCCCTCGCGCTCTACGCTCACGCTGGCTACTACCCCATCCCCGCCTACCGCGACCGCGACTCCACCATCAACCGCGCCCTGGCTAAGAACGCCACCAACCCCCAGTAGAGCGCCGATTGCCGGGTCTTTCCCGCGCGGCCCAGTAGCGAGCGTTCACAACCGCGTGCGGTCGGCTCCCTGTGAGTGTGAACCCTGGTGAACGGTGTCGCGCCCACCGGATCAGGCCGGGGCATGATGGGCCACTATGCCGCCCTCACCATCGTCATCAGCTCAAGCGGCGCGCGAGCGCTTGGGAAGCCAGCTCCGGGATCTCCGCCGGGCCAGGCGTATCTCGGGCCGGGCCTTCGCAACGTCAGCGGGGTGGAAGTCCGCGTCCCAGGTGTCCATGATCGAGATGGGCCGCCGAACGATCTCGGCGGAGCATGTGCGGTTGTGGTGCTCGATCTGTGGAGCGTCCGAGCGCCGGACCGAGGAACTGCTCGCCGAGCAGGCGGCGGTCGCGGGGATGTGGATCCCGTACGAGCAGCTGAACCGTGGTGGCCTACCGGCGGCGCAGAGATCGATCCGGCAGCAGTATGAGGAGCTGGTGCTGGCCCGGTCGTACCAGCCGAAGGTGTTTCCCGGCATGCTGCAGACCCCGGCTTACACTCGCGAGGCGCTGACCGGGGTGATCGTTGAGCAGGCGGTGCAGACGCCAGATCCGGACGGTGACGTCGAGCTGGCGGTGGCCGAACGGATGGATCGGCAGAGTCTGCTCAGCCGGCCGGATGCCCGCTGGTACTTCCTGCTGGAGGAGCCGGTGCTGTGGTACCGACCATATCCAGCCGACGTGCACCGCGACCAGCTACGGCACCTCCTGGAGGTGCGGCGGCGGCCGAACGTGTTTCTGGGGATCATCCCGGTCGGCACCTTCCGGCAAGGTGTTCACCCGGAGGAGGCGTTCGACATCACCGACGGCCACCTGGTGACCGTGGAACTGGTGTCGGGCTACCTGTCGGTGACGCAGCCAGCAGAGGTCGCGCTTTACGTGGCCACGTGGAAGCGGCTGTGGGCGCTGGCGGAGACAGCTGAGGCGGCGACGGGGCGGGTCCGCGCCGCGCTCGACCGGCTGGGCGATCAGGAGGGGGTGTAGTCGTCGTGCGGGATGCCGCGTTCCCACAGCATCTCGAACATGCCAACGATGGGCAGGACCTTACGCGGGTCGGCCACGTACTCCATCCGACCGGTGTCGGTACCGTCGCCTGCGGTGAAGTTGTAGGCGATGAGGCGCTGGTCGTACATGAAGAAGTCGGCGACAGGATGCGGCAGGTCGTAGGCCAGGTGGCGGGGCAGCCACCGCAACTCCTCCCCAGCTTTGAGAGGGAGTTTTGAGAGTGGTCGGCTGGTCTGTGTGTTGTGCTGGGTGATGGGGCGAATTTCAGTGTTCGCTGTGGTTCAGGGTGAACAGTCCTGGTTGATGTTCGGCGAGGAGGTCGCGGGCAACG